>JAWXTQ010000154.1:0-4915 GCA_044433405.1 Rikenellaceae bacterium | reverse complement strand
TAGCTCAATAGAAGATGCAAGCTCTGTATCTTCTTCTAGTTCTGTTTCTAATTCGAGCCCAGACTCATCTACTTCTACAGCAGCATCTTCATCTGTAAAATCTACATCCTGAACCAAAGCTACTTCACTCTGCTCAAGGTTATTAGTATTGCTCATAGAGTTGCTGTTATTAGCAACTAGTTCCTCTGGAACTGAATTTTCACAAACATTATTTTCCATAACGTTAATGGTTTAAGTGAATAATATTATTATATTAAAGCACAAAGATACACTATCTTTTTTTATTATTTAAATTTTAGTGTAATTTTTTTAGATTGTTCCAAAAACATACTGAAGTGTTGGGTAGTATTGAGGTGTTGTTGGGGTGTTGTTGGGCAACTTTCACTTTTGGCGCAGCCAAAAATAGGAATAGATTTTTATTTCGTCAGCCATACCGCAGGTATGAGCTAAGAGAAATAAAAATCTATTCCTACAAGCATGAGCTTCAGCTCATGCGGTGAAAGTCGCACAATCTAAGCTAAGCTAAACCAAGCTACAATTCTTTTTTAGCTATAACAGCTAACATATCCTTAGTGGTTGTTTCAAGATTCCACGCAGGACTCCAGCCCCACTCTTCTCTTGCACAAGTATCATCAAGGCTATTTGGCCAGCTATCAGCGATAGATTGTTTCACACTATCTACATTGTATGTAATCTCTAATTCAGGGATATGTTTCTTAATCTCAGTAAATAGAATCTCAGGAGTAAAACTCATTGATGCTATATTGAAACTATTACGGTGAATTAATTTTGAAGAGTCAGCCTCCATAAGATTTACACACGCATCAAGTGCATCAGGCATATACATCATATCCATGTAGCTGTTTTCAGCGATTGGACATGTAAATGATTTATTTTTAATTGCCTCATAGAAAACCTCTACAGCGTAGTCAGTTGTTCCTCCTCCAGGTAGAGTCTCGTTTGAGATAATACCAGGGAAACGAACACTACGAGTGTCGATTCCAAAACGTTGGTGATAATAGTCGCTCATTAACTCACCAGTCACTTTACACACGCCATACATTGTGTTAGGACGCATAAGAGTGTCTTGAGGTGTTTGATCTTTAGGAGTATTTAAGCCAAAAGCACCTATTGAACTTGGAGTAAATACAGCACAATTAAAAGTTGTAGCTACTTCTAAGGTATTCATAAGTGCTCCCATATTAATTTTCCAAGCTAAGGCAGGATTTTTTTCTCCTGTAGCAGACAAAAGAGCAACAAGATTGAAGATAGTGTCAATATTATATTTATGAACTAGAAACGCAAGTTTATGAGACTCTAAAACATCAAGCACTTCAAATGGTCCATCTGATTTGATATTTGCTACTGGACGAATATCAGCTGCAACGACATTGTTGTTTCCATAAATCTTTCTGAGGTGCGTAGTAAGTTCAGAGCCAATTTGGCCACCTGCACCAACAATTAAAATCTTTTTCATCTATTTTTTATTTAGTTATATGTGTTTACATAAAAAACACCTCGAATGCTCACAATTGAGCATTCGAGGCAGTTTAAATAAAGAACTACAGATTATCTCTTTCGATATCTTTAAAGTAGTTGTACGTACCAACTTTAATCTCAGCACAAGCAGACTCATCACAAACGATGATACCTTTTTTATGGTTTTGTAGAGCTGAAATAGTCCACATGTGGTTAATACCCTCTTCAATAGCGTGGCGAAGTGCGCGCGCTTTACCGTGACCATTAACAATAATAATCACCTCTTTTGAGTCAAGTACAGTACCTACACCAACAGTTAATGCTGTTTTTGGCACTTGATTTATATCGTTATCAAAGAAGCGTGAGTTAGCAACAATAGTATCCATTGTAAGAGTTTTAACTCGTGTACGAGATGCTAGAGACGAACCTGGTTCGTTGAAAGCGATATGTCCATCAGGGCCAATACCACCCATAAATAGGTCAATTCCGCCAACTGATTTAATTTTTGCCTCATATCTCTCACACTCTTGCTCTGGAGACTCGGCATTTCCGTTAAGGATATTAACGTTCTCTTCTTTAATATTTACGTGGCTGAAGAAATTTTCCCACATAAAAGTGTGATAACTTTGAGGATGAGATTGAGGAATTCCACAATACTCGTCCATGTTAAATGTGATAACGTTTTCAAAAGAAACTTTGCCTTCATTGTAGGCATTGATTAATTCTTTGTATGTTCCTATTGGTGTTGAACCAGTAGGTAAACCTAAAACGAAAGGTTTTTCTGCTGATGGAGCAAACTTATTAATTGCGCTAACAATGTAAGATGCAGTCCATTTCGAAATGTTTTGATAATCTGGTTGAATTATTACTCTCATAATTATTAAATTTTGCGTAGATAAAATCGACTACAAATATACATTAAGTTTTTATAAGAGAAAAATTTTTTCTATTTTTGTGCAATAATTAATACGAAATAGCGTAAAATAAACGATTTTTTTACCTATAAACCTAAAATTACAATACTAAAATGAAAAAGACTTTATTTATTGTCGCTTTTTCAGCAATCACATTAGCTGGATTTGCACAAGGAAGAGAACAACAAGGAAAAGAACAAAAAATTCCTTATGAGTTCACAGATGTTAAAACAAACGAAATTACTGGCGCAAAAGATCAAGGTCGTGCTGGTATTTGCTGGAGCTTCGGCACAATGGCTATGATTGAGAGTGATGTTATCAAGGCAGGAAAAGGCACTCACGACCTTTCTGAACTTTGGATTGTTCGTCATACATACCTTAATAAAGTAAAAAAATATGTTCGCATGCATGGCTACAACAACCTAGGTCAAGGTGGTAATGCTCATGACTTGACAGATGTTATCGCTGAGTATGGCGTTGTACCTGAAGAGGTATACAGAGGCCTAAACTACGGAACAGACACTCACGTTCATGGCGAGATTGACGAGATTTTAATCAACTATGCAAAAGCTATTGTTGCAAATCCAAACAAAACATTAACTCCAGTTTGGTTAGAAGGAGTTGAGGCTATCTTAGACATCTATTTTGGCAAACGCCCTGAAACTTTCACTTATCAAGGTAAAGAGTACACTCCAATTAGCTTTGCTAAAGAGTTAGGTATTGATGCTACTAATTATGTTTCAATCACATCATTTAGCCACCACCCATTCTACACAGCTTTCCCTCTTGAGATCCCTGATAACTGGGCTTGGAAACCATCTATCAACGTACCTCTTGAAGAGTTTGACGTAATTCTAGATGAGTGTATCAATAATGGCTACACTGTAAGCTGGGGATCTGACGTTAGCGGTGACGGATTTGTTTACAACAAAGGATTTGCAGTACTTCCTGAAACTAACATCGACGCTATTGACAACCTAGAGAAAGCTCGTTGGGTAGACCTTACACCAGGCGAAGCAGCAGCTCGTATTCTTAAATTTGACGAAGTAGTTCCTGAGATTAAAGTGACTCAAGAGAGCCGCCAAATCAAATTTGACAACTACACTACTACTGACGACCACGGAATGCAAATTTATGGTATTGCAAAAGATCAAAATGGCAAGAAATTTTATAAAGTGAAAAACTCATGGGGTACTAATCACATTATGCAAGGTTGTTTCTACGCATCTCAACCATTCTTCCTAGAGAAAACAACAAACTTCTTGGTTAACAAAAATGCTCTTTCTTCTAAAACTAAGAAGAAATTAGGCATCGAGTAGTCCCGATAACCATCGCGAAGCTATACATCACCTACATGAGTATACCCAGCGAACGAAAGTGAGCCCGAGGAGCATCAGCGACGAAGGTTTTTTTACCAGTGCTAGGCTGCTAGGAGTCTTTTTTGTCGAATTGGCGTTAAGCCAAGAAGATAAAAATGGCTCATAGTAGTCTAGCACGTGGTTTTTTTTCTAAAAAAAAACTTAGACACAATTCTTCTTTTTTTGATAGCTCATCTTATGATATTTGTAACCCAACTTCTTAAGGATTATTGATACGCCAATTTTGTATATGTGTTTTACGATAATGGCAAAGCTGTAAAATGCCTCTTTGCTCTGAGCTTCGATGTTCTCTTTGCGTAGAAGTGCTTCGCACAAATAGGCGCAGTTACGCAAAGCATCTTCCAGCTCTTTAGCTTCTGGTGATTCTAGTTCTAGGTTTAACATCTCCTCTAAGATATATTCGTCCATGCAATCAAAACCTCTGGGTGATTGAAGTAGATTGTATATATCCTCTCGCTCTTTGTAGTTTTGCCAATCAGCATCCCAAATAGCGGCTACTCCCATACCTATAAATCCTGCCCACGCTATTGCTACAGCGGGATAGTCGGCAATCTCAGGCACTGCATCAGCCATATACTCAGGTGCTATTTTATTCCATAATTCATCAAGCTCCTCAACAACAAGGATATTTTCGTCAATAAGATTTTTTCCTTTACAATATTTAATGAGTGTTGACTCTATAGTTTGTTCAAAATTGGTGTAATATTCGTTATTCATTTTAAAGTTTTTTTAATATATAATCAAGCGTAATGGCTATTCGACACTCTTTACCACAAAACCCATAACAATCATACCGATAACCCCTAGAGAGATTATTGCTATTTCGATTATTCTATTCTCGACAAAAAAGATAGTTGATATACCAATCATTAGCCACATTAAACTTATCGCATAAAGTTTTGCTTTTTTTGTCATACCTCCCTTTTCGCTGTAGTGTTTTATGTACCCCCCTAAGATTTTATTGTTCAGCAGGGCATTATGTAGGCGCGTTGAGCTCTTAGAGTAGAGATACGCGCTAAGTAGCACCAGAGGAGTAACTGGAATCCCTGGTGTGACAATGCCAATACATCCAATAGCTAGGGCTAGGCTACCTAGAAATATGAAAAGTATCTTTTTTATCATAACTTAGATAAGAATCGTTCT
>JAWXTQ010000153.1:0-4934 GCA_044433405.1 Rikenellaceae bacterium | reverse complement strand
GGTGATGCCATAACTGTTCAAGTGGACCTCGTTTATGATGCTTTAGCCACATTACGCTAAACCACATTTGCAATGCCATTATTACTAGAGCCAATAATACACTCGCAGTAACACCCAATTTAAGAGCCAAATTTAATCCCCAAGGATAGTAGATAAAACTTGCAACCACCGATTGAGCGATGAAGTTAGTGAGGCTCATTTGTCCCAGCTTTGCAAGTGGAGTCCAAAATTTTGAATATTGAGTCATGTTATAGAGTGCCGCAAAGGCGAAAACAACCATAAACGTAAACATCAGGTTATACATCATCTGCATCCAACTATTGACAAAGTATATTTTCAATACAAAAAACAGCATCACAAAACAGACGCTTACCAAACATAGCTTTAGGCTCTTTTGTGAGGTAATGTTGTAATAACCTTTGCGATATACTAACATTCCTAACACAAACAAGCCTAATGTTTGCATATATCGCCCTGTCTCTAAACCCCACATTAAACACGCTTTAAGCCCAAGAGTGATATTTGAGTATGCACAAACCAAGAAATTGCTCTGGTGGGTTGTGTGTTGAAGTGCTTCGTAATATTCGTTGTGCAGAGCTCCAAAAACTGGGGTGTAGATGTTAATGAGCTCTAGTGGTTGTAGTAGAAATATCACACATATCACAGTAAGCCACCCATTGCTAAATTTGCGCATAGGGATAATAAACAACATACATATTGCATAGAATACCAACGGATCACCACCAGCGAAGAATACCGCATTAACCACTCCAAAGAGTGCCAAAAGAGCCATTCGCCACACCATACGAAAGCAGAAATCATCGCCCTTGCGTCGCTGTTTCTCGTAGAGCATAGCAAACGAGAAACCAAAAAGTATCGCAAATATAGCATACGCCTTACCCTCAAAAACGAAATAGAGAAAATCTAATACGTTATTGTCTATATTTTGCAACCATTGAGGCTGATTTTGAGCAGTAAGACCACAAAGGAAATGATTAGAGCTGTGGATTAACAAAATTGCCGAAATTGCAAATCCACGCAATGCATCGATTTGGGTAAATCGAGGCTTTAGAGTTACCCCATTATCCATTTGCCATATTTTTTCCATTTAAGCACTAAGGCTACAAATCCCCAAGTTATTAGAAGTAGCATAACCGAAGATATAACCATCTTAACCATTACATGCACAGGCAACACATCTACAAGGTCGTAGCATGGTCCTAAGAATAGGTAATGCGACATCCAAATACCAAAGGTGCACACTGAAGCACTAGTAATTAACTTCAATGTTGTAGGTGAGCTAACTTTGATTCTTTGCGCCAACCAAACAACAGGAATAGTCATTAACAACACATTTGGACTACAATAGGTGAAAAACAACTCTACCATCTCAACCGACTGTCCAGGAGTGCCAGTAATGGTTTTGAAACCCAAAAACGTAACAAGATATCCTACAGCAAACATTGGAATACCCACAAGAGCAACTTTTGCATTACTCCAGTTGATTGGATTGTTTTGCATATAATAACCTAAAAGAAGATAACCATTGAAACCTGCAAAGCTATAAAACATACCAAACTCATTCCACGAACATGTACCCCACAAATCTCTAGTCATATACTCTCTAAGATATGGGATAAATAACGAAATAAACCCGAACAACAAGAAGAAGTGTTGCTCTTTTTTGGTTGACTGCTTAACCCATGCCGAGAAGAATGGAAGGTATAGATAAATACCAATTAGTGTGTAAACATACCACATCTGCACTGCAAAATAGGAGAAGTTTAAAGGAATCATAGCAATATTATAGAGTGCATCTGATAACTTTTGAGATGGCACAACCCAAGCAAAGAAATCATTTATAACACTGCTATCTACGCCTAACAAACCTGTAATCCATGGAAAAAGATTGTAGATTATCGACCACACAACAAAAGGTATGATAAGTCGGGTGAGTCGTTTGCGGTAAAAAGTCGATATTTCGAGCTTTACAGGCAATAAAAGCGCACCAGTAGCAATAACAAAAAGAGGAATTGCTGGTCGCAAGAAAGAGCCGTAGAAACTCCCCCACATATTATACCACGGTTCGAAGCGTTGCTCAGGGGTTACATTGTCGGTACAATGCACCGCAATCATCATGAATATAGCGATAAATTTCACTATATCTATCCATACAATTCGTTGGACAGTAGAGTCAGATTTGTTCATAAAATTAAGAATTTAAATTATTTTCTGCAAAATTAGAAATAAATTCTCGATAAAAATTTAACCTATGACAAAAAACGACTTTATGTTAGAGATTGTTTTTTTAACATCACGCCACCCTGCACTTTTTGCTACGCAAAAAATGCTTTTAACGGGCGGTGGCGAAGCTGAGCTCTAGACGCTCCTTGCGGAGGACAGGGGTCGTAACGACCCCTTTGGGGATAAACTACGTTTCTTCTGTGCACAAGTTCGGTGAGACATCCCCCATTAATCATTAATTATATCGCCACAACTTTCCGCAATCAAAACACTCATAACTATTACTACAGCTACCATCTTGAATAGGGGCAGCCATTAACAGCGATACGAAAGCAGCAAAATATCTTTTAAATTTAGACTTTTTAGGCAGTTTGATGTTTTTTGAGTGGCAAAATGGGCAACTATTTGTCATCTCTTTTGCATCAAAACATTCGACTTCTGTCTCTGGAGAGTTATCTTGGCGCAACACGCCACTCTCATTTAGCACAATTAGGCTAACTTTAACATCCTCCTCTTTAACAAATAATTTAACTCCACCTGTTGCCACACCCACAGTATAGACCTGCGTTGTAAGCTCATCTTGCATAAAAACCTCTATACCTGCCGACTCAAGATGCGCCTTGGCAACGTAAGCATTCTGTAGACTTAACGAAGAATAGATTAACGACATTCCCTCCATAACATTTATAATTTAATGGTTAATGACTCACCCTCTTTGACTCTCTTGTTTGAGACTACCTTACCGCCATGTAAAATCACCACACTTAATCGCTCGCCTTGGCGTTTGACTTCAATATCAAACTCGCCACCATAAGCCTTGATATTACGTAGTGAAATAAAATCCCACTCTTTAGGCAGTTGTGGTTTAAGCCTAAAACTATTAAAGCCTAACGGTTCTAATCCTAATATTCCCTCTGTGAATATTCTGCAATACAATCCGCTCTCAGCAGACAAATGAGCCATTTGCCCCTCTGGTGCAGCTTCTACTACATACGGAACTCTATCTCCTAACAGTCGCTGTTGAGTGAATTGAATAAGTCGCTCATAAGACTTTTCTGTTTCACCTGCATAAAACGCTCCTCGCAGTGCATAGAGAGTACCTCTATCCCAGAAAATCTCCGAAACACTTTTATTTGGATTGTTTCGCTCAACATGCACTCCATTATCGCTCCATAAATGGTCAAACAGTGCTGTGATTGTTGCATCTTTTCTATCGAATATACCAACCACCAACGGCATACAAATCCAATGACGTAACGCGGTGTGTTCTTTATAATATTTATAGGTGTCTAACCCCTCGATATTGCTTCCAAAATAGCTTTCGATTGCTACTTTTAGAGCTTTCATATTGGTTTTATAATCGCTAATAAGGCTTTTGTCAACACCTAAAGCTTGAGCCAAATAGATAGCGTGATTTAGAGCACCATAATAGAGAGCCGAAGTAGATAGATTTGCATCACCAGTGGCAATACGTCCCTCCATCTCGTCAGTATCAGATTTAACAACACCATCGCTGTTTAGTTGACGATGACAATACTCTAAACACCACTCTACTAATGGCCACAACTCTTTTGCAATTTCAACATCTGAATTGGCTAGTAAAAAATGGGTTGCTCCGTAAGCAATCATTGCAGCATCACCTCTATCTCTATAAAAAGCTGGTAAATCCTCAACTTCGAAAGAGTAACGAAGCGCGCTATACTCAGGGTTAATCTCTTTAGCAAATGCACGATAACAATTGATAGCCGACTCTACACCTTGGTCGTAACCTAGGTATGGAAAAAATGGACTTATATACTCTGCTTGGTCATTAGCCCAAATACCAACGTAATACCTGCCACCACCAGGTGAGTGTATCAGCCCTAACTTCGACTCATAAATGCTCTCTGCTCCTCGAATTTTAGAAAATTCAAAAAGTGTATTAATCTCCTCAGATGGAGTCTCAAGAACTAGCGACGATGTAACGGTGTTAATATACTCTTTACGCCCTTCTAAACTCTCTTTAGAGGTTAACATAGGAAATGATTCACCCTCTATCTTTGCCATTATTCGGAGCGAGAACGAGACACTATCGCCCGAATTCAAGGTGTAATGAGAGGGAGCATCGCTAATCACGCGCCTAACAAACTTACCCTTTTTACCAAAATCTTCTAGCTCTAAAGTTGTGTTACCACACTTCAAAGCAATGCTCTTGGTGGTGGTGTTTATCAAGGTCCAACGCTCCTCAAAACTCCTCTCACTCATAGATGGAAACAACTCTCTTTTGAGCACTACCCCCTCAACCGATGGTTTATGCTCAAAGTTAAGTGTTCCGTTTATTACTATCTTCTCTACCGCCCCAGGCAAGAACTGACCATCATTTAAATACACTTTTGGCAATAAATCATCGCTATATTCATCTTGCAAATATGCGCGATAGTCAAAAAACACCGACGAAGAGGTAGGCTTATATTGATGCAGTTGCGGGAAGAACACCTCTCGAGAAAGGGTCAACTCTCCACGTTTATCTATCTCGTAGCTCACAATAGCGGCTACTCTATTTCCAGACATTTCGATATTGTCTTTGTATGGCAAAAGGGCAGTATCTGTTGCATCAAAGATAATTCTATTCTCCTGCCCAATAGACCATCTATTTTTATCCTGTGCATTAGCAAGTAGTGAACTGCATGCCACTAGTAGCACCAAACAAT
>JAWXTQ010000152.1:0-4938 GCA_044433405.1 Rikenellaceae bacterium | reverse complement strand
GGTAAGGTTTACGGCAGCATCTGTAGGTGAGGCAAACTCAATATGTCACATCAAGCAAGAGCTAGTAAAACAAGGATACACAAATCCACTTATCGCAGACGTACACTTCAACCCTAAAGCGGCAATGGTGGCTGCACAATTCGCAGACAAGGTTAGGATTAACCCTGGCAATTTTATCGACCCACGAGCTAAATTTGAGACATTAGAGTATACAGACAAAGAGTATAAAGAGGAGCTTGCACGCCTAGAGAACGAGTTTATCAGCTTTCTAGATATCTGCACACAACACAACACCGCTATTAGAATTGGCGTCAACCACGGCTCACTATCAGATAGAATAATGTCGCGCTATGGCGATAGCGTTGATGGCATGTGCGAGAGTGCCATGGAGTTTTTGCGCATTTGCAAAGAGCAAAACTTCACAAATGTAGTTGTCTCGATGAAATCTAGCAACGTAACAGTTATGGTAGAGGCATATAGAGCCATCGCCACAAAGATGAGCAGCGAAAATATGTGCTACCCACTACATCTTGGCGTTACCGAAGCTGGCGAGGGTGAAGATGGAAGAATCAAGTCAGCCCTAGGCATTGGCACTTTGCTTAGCGAAGGCATTGGCGACACTATAAGAGTTTCGCTAACCGAGCCATCATGGTGTGAGATTGAGGTAGCCAGGTGCATTATAGAGCATAAGGAGCAGAGCTACATAGGCAGCGAGCCGCACCCCACAAAAAGCAGAACCACTACCCCACTGGTTGTTTCCAACATTGAAAATGGTGAGTGCGAAGTGAGTGCTGACCTGAAAGAGATAAGTGGCACAGAGATAAACGACATAGAGGAGCTAAACGCCTCAATAAAATCAGATAGCATTATCATTTTTGAACCAACAGGGGCAAATACTGCTCTAGAGCTAGTTCATTTTTTCAGAAGATACGAGGAGTTATCGCTTAGCAATAAGGTTGCTATTAAGAAAGATTATAACCACACCAACGCTCTTGCATTAAGTGTAGAAATGGCAATGGATTTAGGGAGAAGCTTGTTGTCGGGATATTGTGATTACCTAATAATTAGCAATAAAAGCGAAAAAATAGAACAAAATAAATTAATAAGTGTTATATTTGCACTATTACAAGCCTCAAGAGCTAGAATTTCGAGAACCGAATTTATATCATGTCCTGGATGTGGTCGCACGCTATTTGCGCTAGCAGATGTAGTAAAAGAGGTTAAGGAGAGATGTTCGAAGTTCAAAGGGCTAAAAATTGCAATCATGGGATGCATAGTGAATGGACCTGGAGAGATGGCCGATGCAGACTATGGTTACGTTGGCGCAGGTAGGGGCAAAGTTGTGCTCTACAAAGGCAAAGAGGTTGCAGTTAAAGGCATTGACCAAAGTGAGGCAGTAGCTAAACTGGTTGAACTAATTGAAGCAAGCGAGAGATAATGGGACTATTTGCAACCACCTATTTTGGCAATATTGATTATTTTGCTCATGCAATACGCAGCGAGAGCGTGATTATCGAGTCAAACGAGAATTTTATTAAGCAAACCTATCGAAATAGATGCAGCATAGTCACCGCAAATGGGGTTATGGATTTGATTGTTCCTGTGGTAAAGATGAGTGGCAAGAAGAGCAAGATAACAGAGACGAAGATTGATTACTCAACACGCTGGCAATCAATACATGAGCGCAGCATCATTGCAGCATACAAAAATGCCGCCTATTTTGAGCACTATTTTGACATTTTTGAACCGCTCTTAACGCACCGTTATGAGACTCTTTTTGAGCTTAACATGGAGAGCTTAAAATGCGTTAAAAAGGCACTAAAGATTGATTTTAAAACAACTTTTACAGCTCAATACGAGCCATACAGAGAGGATAAAGAGGATTATAGATACACTATAACACCTAAAATAGTTGCTGATAAAGAAAGATTTCCATTTTACTATCAAGTTTTTTCGGAGAAGATGGAGTTTATTCACAATGTTTCGATTCTTGATTTGATTTTTTGTGAAGGCAATGGCACTTTAGAGTATCTAAAAAGGGTAAGAGAGAGATAAAACAATAGTATTAACATATAAACATAAACTAGATGAACAAAATTTTCACTTTACTAATTTTAGCAGCTACAACATTAAGCTGCACTTCACCATTCAATCCAAAGGTTGACACACCATACTCAATCAGCATGGATGGTAACACCTATATCACAGAGCAAACAGGGCCAATTAGACTTGGCGATAGAGGCATCACCTCTTGGAGAAGCGATAGCAAATTATCACTATTCTTCAAACCAGACACAACAGGAGAGTTAATCGTTGCAATGTCAACAAAAAACAGCACAGGAGTGAGCGTTATTAACGTAGCTATCAACGATAGCAGTTTTGATGTTACAATCAACTCATCAGAGCTAGATACAATTCTAGTTGGTAAACTAAAGCTTACAAGCAATGATTATGTTGAGGTAAAATTCACCCCAATCAGCAAAGAGGGCGACACTTATGCCGATATAGCAGAGCTATTTGTTGGAGGTTCAGCAACTGGTGATGGCATGACATACGTAAAAGATTTCTCAACCTACTGGGGACGTAGAGGGCCAAGTGTACACATGGGCTACGAGCTTCCTACAGGGGTTGACACAGAATATTTCTACAACGAAGTTACAGTAGCTGAAGGCAACGATGTAATAGGTAGCTACTACATGGCTAACGGCTTTGGCGAAGGTTATTTCGGCATGCAAGTAAACAGTGCAGACGAGCGCAGAATACTATTTTCGGTTTGGAGTCCATTCGACACACAAGACCCAAAATTGATTCCAGAAGAGGATAGAATCGAGGTTCTACGTCGCGGAGAAGATGTTTACATTGGTGAGTTTGGCAATGAGGGTTCAGGCGGTCAAAGCTTCCTAAGATATAATTGGAAAGCAGGCAACACCTACAAATTCTTAACTAAAATCACTCCAAGCAAAAAAGGTTCAACAACCTACACTGCCTATTTTTACGCAACAGATGAAGAGTGTTGGAAGCTAATTGCTGAATTTAAGCGTCCAAAGACCAACACTTACTACAAAGGAGCACACTCATTCCTAGAGAATTTCTCACCAAACCAAGGTTATCTACCTCGTAGCGTAGAGTTCTCAAACCAATGGGCACTCGACACTAAAGGGAAATGGCACGAAGTAACTAACGGCCGATTCACACACGACGCAACTGCTAGCGCAGGAGTACGTAAAGATTACGCAGGTGGTGTAAGAGAAGAGAGCAACTCATTCTTCTTAAGCAACTGTGGTTTCTTCAACGAGAGCACAAAATACCTATCTAAATTCCAAAGAGAAGCAAAGGGCAAAGAGCCTCAAATCGACTTCAAAGCTTTAGAAAAGTTATAATAGGTATAACTTTTGTTATGTTTTATAATTCACTTTTACTCATTGGGTAAAAGTGAATATAAAACATTTTTTGCCTAAAGTATTTATCATTTTCGCCATCAATCACAGCTACGTATGAAAAAAAATCCATCAATAAAAGCAATTACTCGTAGTCGAAAGATTATTGAAAACGCTCGAAAATTAGAGAAAAAACGAGAGACTAAATACAACGAAGGTCGTATGATTCGCCAGGTATTTGATGAGAATAATCAGCTATTATACACCAAGTATAAATTTGCAAGAAGCGGTTTTTGCAAATTTGTCACTACCATTATTATGTTAATCGTAGTTGGATTATTTATCTATTTTCTTCTCTCTAGCAGCGGTAGCTACATCTCAGCATGGTATCTATCGTTAGCTGTCTCAATATTATTAATCTTTATAATCTCTTTTCCGCTAAATATCAAGCTCGATAACAGAGAGGTTGAGATTCATGGAGTGCTAGAGGTGACAACCATTCCTCTTGCCAACATAAAGAGAGTTTATAGGCTAGAGAGCTATAGAATGATGTGGATAATTCCACTTTGCGGTAGCTATGGATTTGGTGGATTTTTCGGCTACTACTTCGATATAAAAAACCTAAGATTAGTATCACTTTGCGCTACAAAACTAAGCAACATGTTTGTTATAGAGGATATATTCAACGAAAAATACATCCTAAGTGCACCTAACGCAACCAACCTAATAGCCGCTATAAGAAATGGGATATCAAATCATTGATATCCCATTAATCATTAATCATTAATCGTTATCGGTGTTAGTCAATATAGATAATCTCTTTGAAGGTATAAGTGCCATCGGTTAAGTTAGCGACATTGCTGTTGATTTGGCTAATATATAGAGTTATAGCTGATGGGTCACAAGTATAACCAAATAGATTTGTTCCGCAAGTTATCGCACTCTCAGTAGTTAGTTTAAGGGTGGTTAATTTATCGCAGCTACTAAATGCACTATTCCCAATTGATGTAGCCGAAGGAAGATCAATACTCTCTAAACTTCCACAAGAATTAAAAGCATATTGTTCAATAGTGGTAACCTTAGGGAGATATGCCTCCGTAATAGATGAGCACTGACTAAATGCCGTAGATTGAACCACCTCAACATTTGGCAGATTCACGCTCTTTAGGTTTGTACAACTGCCAAATGCAATATAAGGTATAGTTGTAATATTTGGCATATATAGATCTATTGCAAGGCTACTACAATAACTAAAAGCATACGCACCAAGCGATGTAACCCCAGATATATCCACACTCACAAGGCTTGCACACTCCCTAAAAGCAGACTCGCCAATTGATGTAACCTCTGGAATCTCTACACTCTTAAGGTTGGTGCAGCCATTAAACACATAATTTGGCAACTCAGTTATTTTAAGCAGTTTAATATCTATCTCAAGAGCACTACACCCGGAAAATACACGCTCTTCAATCGAAGTAACCCCCGACAGATCTGAAATTGTGGTAAGGTTTGTGCAGTATGCAAAAGCATCGGAACCAATAGTCTCAACCTTTGGCATATC
>JAWXTQ010000151.1:0-4951 GCA_044433405.1 Rikenellaceae bacterium | reverse complement strand
GGCCACCTCTGTTACCAACTGTTATAACAATAAATCCAAATTGAGCTAGGCGATCAATACGATTAGAAGTACCTGCAAAACGAGTATTCACAGCCTCAGTTTGAGGACCTGGATAAACATACTCTATAATTGGATATAGTTTAGTTGAGTCAAAATCAAATGGCTTATACATCACCCCATATAGATCGGTAACTCCATCACCAGCTTTTACAGTAAATGTCTCAGGAAATTTATAACCTGATTCAAATAATTTAGATAAATCGGCACTCTCTAAAGCTTTAACTCTCTGACCTTTGTTGTTATAAAGAACCGACTCAGGAGTTGTGTCTACACGCGAGAAGTTACTTACAAAGAATTTACAATCATCACTTATGACAACACCATTATCAAACCCTGTTTCAGTCAATTGCACTGGCTCTCCGCCCTGCAAACTCACTTTGAAGAGGTGTGAGTAGTATGGATTTTCGTCTTTATTATAACCGTTAGCAATAAAATAGACCATTCCAGCCTGCTCATCTACGCCCACTACTCTATCGGTATGGAAATCACCGCTAGTAATCTGATTTTTCAACTCACCGCTGTTAGCATCATATAGATATAAATGAGCCCAACCACTACGCTCAGACCAAGTAATCATATCTTTACCGCCATTAATCAGTTCGATATTGCGTGTCTCCATCGAGGTGTTCATACGCTCCTCTACAAGTGGCAATGCTTTTAGGCTATCAGCTGTTATGTCGACTACACAAATATCAATACGCTTTAAGTCTCTACTTGTACGATTGATATAGAACTTGCCATCATCACCTAACCACTCTCGTGGTTTGCGGTTAAGGTCACTAGCATCAGCCAATTTGGTTGACTTAGTAAATACTGAGAAAGTTTGATCTTTAAAGGCAGAAACGTCTATTTCACTATACTCTTTACTCTCTGTATTGAATAGATAAAGGTGACTAATTGGAGCCTCGCTCTCTCCTGGCATGTGATATTTGTATGTTTCAAGAGTTGGACGTGGCTGAGAAAGCGAGTTGATTACCCAAAGCTCCTTAACCTCGCGATTATCGGTACGGTTAATAAGGAAATTTTTAGAATCTGGCGCCCAAACAACATGAACTCCACTTCTTTTGCTCTTTTGTTTAACAAGATCTTGATTGCTTATCTCATAAGATTGACCACTCCACGAAAAATCATCTATACCATCATGAGTGATTTGATACTCTACGATGGTTGAATCCAACTCATTTTTACGAGCCTTTTCAAAGCTTTCTTTATCCATCCAGTAGATGTTATTGTTACGTGCAAAAATTACACACTCACCATCTGGCGAAATCGAAGCCCAGCTATTGTTGGTGTGAGGCTTGCGATACTCCTCTAGCTCAGTAACCTTTCCACTAGCTCTATCATACTCTAGATATACAGTCTTACGCATTGGCGAATCGGCCTTACGATTCTTCTCTGAGTCGTTGTCATACACTTGACGATACTCTTCATAATCAGCACGCTCCTCTTTGCTCATATTTTGTGATGACACCACCTCAAAAATAAAGGTTTTTGCATCCTCAGCAAAACGAATATTCGAGATTTGAAGATGAAGTGCATCGTATGGATCTTGCATAATTTCAGAAATCTGCGCTGCCATTGAAGCGTTATCGAAAAGCTCTGTTTTACTACCCTTTTCGCCATCAACAATATACCATCTCGAGCCTTCAGAGGTTTTGTAGGTATACCAAAAATCTTTTCCATTTTTTAAGAAATTTGGCGATACGGATGTTGAGAACACCATATTGCGCATTTTCTCAGGAGTATAACGCGCAGGCAGTTCATAATTGCTCTGAGCAATTGGCGTATTTTGCGCATTTAAAGCCAGTGAAAAACTTGCAGCTAAAAATAACAAAAATATTTTTTTCATTTTTTAATTGTTTTAGTTTGATTAAACTCACTAGCGAGATTAACAACTCCTAGTGTGTGTGTTTGGATTTATTTGTATTTTTCTATCAACTTAGCTACAACCTCCTCACTAAGTTCATACCCTTCATAAAGAGGATAACCCTCCCATATAACGATACCTTTTGGAGAGATTAACACCGAATGGGGAATTCCCTTAACTTCATATAGTTTTTTCAGGCGTGCCTGGGTGTCTTGCGCACTTGTAAACTCTATAACTGGAGACTCCATTGCTAATATTTTCTCTTCTGTCTCATCAGAGATACCTATTACCACTAAATCATCAGCAAACTTCTTCTGCAACTCGTTTAACTCAGGAATAGCCTTTCTACATGGCCCACACCAAGTTGCCCAAAAGTCAATTAAGATAAATTTACCCTCTAATTGTGGCTCATCGCTAAGGTATTTTTCAACTACCAATTCTGGGGCCTTTTGGTTTAAGTAAGACTTCGCCCACAACTGCTTGTTTCCGTTGCTCTCTTGCGCAGAGGCAACACCCACAGCTAGCACAAATGCTAGCATGAAAATCACTTTCTTCATCATGTGTTGTTTTTGTTTTCTAAATTTTGTATAGGTTCTTTATTAATAATAAATCGTTTGTAATAAGAGAGTAAGATTGTTGTAAAAGGTAGTGCAATTATCATCCCTATAACACCTAACAAGATACCCCAAATTGAAAGAGATAATAGTATTACGACTGGATTAAGGCCAGTTACTCGCCCCATTATCTTAGGTACTAAAATAGTGTCTTGAATAATCTGAACCACAGCTAGCACTAACATAGCAAGCCCTAGGGTAACAATAAAACTATCTCCGCTCTCTGCTGTTTTAAGCAGTGCAGCCAACGCCATTGGCAATAAACCTACAATTTGTAGATAGGGAATTAGATTTAACAATCCAATAAACATCCCTAGCATGATGCCCATTGGCAATGAGATAATCTGAAATCCAATAGAGAGTAAAATACCTACCGAAAGAGCAACTAAAGATTGACCGCGATAATAGCGATTCATGCCAACTTCAACATCTTCAAGAATCACCAACGCTCTATCTTTATATTTTGGAGGTATCAAATCTACAGCTCCCTGAGTCACATTTTCGTAATCTTTCAGAATAAAAATCAGGTAAATAAAGCTAATAAATAGCCCCAGAACTGATAAAATAAGAGTTATCGACTCCGAAAGAATATTCCAAGTTAAGGTGAAAGTTTTCTTGATAAGCTCCGTTGCATCACCAGCAGATAGTGATCTAAAAAGTTCACTACTCTTTAGGTATGCTATAATTTTCTCGTTATAATTTTCTGGCAAAAGCGATGAGATATGGTTTTGTTGCACCACATCATTTAAAAGAGTCACAATCTTTTCAAACTCTAAGATAAATCGAGGAATCAAAATCCACAACAATCCACCCAGCAGCAATAACCCCAAAACCAATACAATAGCTATTGGCAACAACTTACTTTTAAGCCGCAGAATGCGTTGCACATACAACACTATCGGATTTATAAGATAAGCTATCAGCCAAGCCACAAAAAATGGAATAAGCGCAGTCTTTGTAACTACCAAAAAGTAGATAATCGCCGCTAAGATAAGTAGCGATATTACAATTCTAACAACTCTATCAAATGTGTATGGTTTAGGATTATTTAAATTCATATTATCTGTTTTATTAACCTACAGAGCACCTTTTAATATCTCAATAACCTTCTCTGGTGTTATTGAAAGATTCTCGCCAAGATTCCAACCTCGACGAGCAAAGATATCGGCAATATATTCTATTTTATCACCCTCAATGCCGTAGTCTGACAATTTACACTTAATTCCAACGCTCTCATAAAATTTTCGAGTTGCATCAATAGTTGCATCAATACGCGCATCTACACTACCTGCATTAATACCCCAAACTCTCTCGCCGTATTGTAGAATTTTATCTTGTTTCTCTTGACGCATTACGTTCATAAGCGATGGACCCACAATTGCAAGTGTCACTCCATGATCTAAGCCATACAAAGCTGTTAATTCGTGGCCAATCATGTGTGTTGCCCAATCTTGAGGCACTCCCATTGAGATAAAACCATTCAAACCCATTGTAGCCGAAAACATAAAATTAGCCATAGTATCATAATCATCCTCTTTGCTAATTACGTCTGTAGCTATCTCTTTTAAAGTTAACAAGATGCCCTCAGCAAAACGGTCCTGCACTCTACTATCTGTTGGATATGTAAGATATTGCTCTAGAGTATGGCAGTAGGTATCTACTATACCGTTAGCACGCTGCTTTGTTGGAAGTGAGTAACAAACTTGCGGGTCAAGAATTGAGAATTGTGGGTAGTTAAGAGGGTGTTTAAACGCAAGCTTTTCGCCACTCTCTTTACGCGACACAACTGAGGCATTATTCATCTCAGAACCTGTTGCTGGAAGTGTTAAAACTGCAGCTATAGGCAACGGCTTAACGTCAGCATAAAGCGATTGGTTAACCATAAAATCCCAAGGCTCATCAGTAAGAGTATAATTTACAGCAGTTGCAATAAACTTAGTTCCATCAATAACCGAACCACCTCCTACGGCTAAGATAATATCAACATTCTCTTTTTTAGCCACTTCTACAGCTTTCATCAAGGTAGAATATTGAGGATTTGGCTCAATAGAGCTAAACTCAATATAATCATACCCCTCTAATGCTTTGATAACTTGATCGTATACGCCATTACGCTTTATACTACCACCGCCATAGGTAATCATTATCTTTAAGTTTTTGTCTAACTCGTTAGATAAAGAGGCTATCTCTCCTTTACCAAAAATTAATTTAGTAGGATTTTTAAATTGAAAATTTTCCATAAATTGTATGTTTTTTAAGAGCTTTATTGCTCTTGTTTTTAATCTTTATTATTACAAAGATACAAAAAAAATGTAAGAGTAGGAAATTTGGGGCAACATAGTTGAAAAAGAGTTGGTTTTGAGATTTTGGGTAGGTGGCGTTAGGTCAGGATAGTTCATTGGAACGTCAA
>JAWXTQ010000150.1:0-4995 GCA_044433405.1 Rikenellaceae bacterium | reverse complement strand
AGTTGAGTGTAGCGCCATACTGCACCGACACCTCTAGCCCCCAGGCCAATAAATCCAACTCTTACAACATCAATTTTAGGTGCTGCAAAATTAATCATGTCAGTGACCCCATCAGGGCGCGCTGGCGTTTCAACCTTTATAGGCTGAACAGTAGTTGATGCACTATTGCATCCCACTGCAAGCAAAAGCAGTGCAAATAAGGCAAAAGTAAGTTTCCTCATAACTTTTTAGATTTAGATAATTACCGCGTCATTTATTTAAATGGCGTTTTGTGTTTGAATACCACAAAGATAATAAAATTTATTATTGTAGCGTAAAATATAGCTATTTTTTGATGCAATTGATTGCATATTGCAAATTTGCAGGCGCACAGCAATGCCAAACAACAAGTTAACATATCAACTGCATATCAATATTGTGATCTTAAAATGGGATAAAATTTCATAATCGCACTTTTTTTTCGTATTTTTGGGGATTAATACTTAAAACTATGCTAGAGAATTTAACGCCAAAATTAGTGTGGCAATATTTTGAAGAGATTACAAAAGTGCCACGTCCCTCAAAAAAAGAGGCTAAAATATTAGATTACTTAAAGCAATTTGCAAAGGATCATCTACTTGACTACAAACAAGACGAAATAGGAAATATAGTAATATACGCACCTGCGACACACGGTTACGAGGGTAGTGAAAGTGTAATCTTGCAGAGCCATGTAGATATGGTGTGCGAAAAAGATAGTACCGTCGATTTTGACTTCGAAAACGATTCAATAGATGTTTATATTGAGGATGGTTGGGTAAAAGCGCGCGGTACAACTCTTGGTGCTGACTGCGGTATTGGCATGGCAGTGGCAATGGCACTACTTACCGATAAAGAAATTCAACACCCACCAATCGAAGCTCTATTTACAGTAGATGAGGAGACTGGGCTTACGGGAGCTAAGGAGCTAGATTTCTCGATGCTAAGCGCAAAACAGCTTATCAATCTCGATTCAGAAGATGAGGGAGAGTTGTTTGTTGGATGCGCAGGAGGTATAGACACTATCGGCCATTTTGAACTTTCGTATGACACTATAAAAGAGAGTTCAACAATAGTTGATATTGTAATTAGCGGCCTAACTGGCGGTCACTCTGGTGACGATATCAACAAACAGAGAGCAAATGGGGTTGTTTTGATGAATAGGTTTTTGTATGAAAACTTTAATATTTTTAATATTAACCTTATAGATATTGATGCAGGAGCATTGAGAAATGCTATTCCTCGCGAAGCTAGAGTGAGAATATCGGTCGATAACAAAGGTGTTGAATACTTAAGTAGCTACTTCGAAAAGTTTAAAAAAGATATCAAAAACGAGTATCACCGCAGTGAACCAGATCTTAATATGACGTTAAAAGTTGTTGGCACTGACAGCAACTTTACAGTTATCGACAGAGAGGTGTTCTTAGCAGTAATAACCTCTATCTTTACACTTCCTTGTGGCGTGATGGCAATGAGTCAAGATGTTGAAGGTTTTGTTGAAACTTCAACAAATATCGCCTCTGTAAAAATAGCGAATAAAAACATCGAAGTAACCACAAGTCAAAGAAGCTCGGTAGATAGCAAAAAAGAGTATGTAGCTGCTATCGTTAGTGAAGTTTTTGAGGGGTGTGGCGCAGAGGTGGAGCAGAGCGACGGATATCCTGGCTGGACTCCAAACTTATCGTCTCAACTTCTTGCAATATTCAAAGATAAATATCTGAATCTTTTTGGCAAAGAGATTGAAGTGAAAGCGGTACATGCAGGTTTGGAATGCGGATTGTTTTCAGAGAAAGCAGATGAGTTAAACATGGTATCAGTAGGGCCAACGGTTAGGAATGCACACTCCCCACAAGAGAAACTTGAAATTGAGAGTGTTGATAAGTTCTGGAAACTAATGGTGTCAGTAATGCAAGGTTTGAAATAACATAATAGAGCGAAAGATTAATTTTATGATAGATTACGAAAAGAGAGTATTGAAAAATGGGCTCACAGTGTTGTTGCACTACGACAACTCCACACCATTAGTAGCTGTAAACACAATCTACAAAGTGGGTGCAAAGGATGAGAATCCAAATAAAACAGGATTTGCTCACCTTTTTGAACACTTGATGTTTGGAGGTACAAAGGAGATAAAGGATTATGATATTCCGATACAGATGTGTTCAGGTGAGAATAATGCTTTTACAAACAACGACTACACAAACTACTATATAGTGATGCCTAAGGATAATCTAGAGGTTGCTCTCTATCTTGAGGCTGACAGAATGGTGAATCTTGACATCAATAGTCGCTCGCTTTCTGTGCAACAAAAGGTTGTTGAAGAGGAGTATAAAGAGCGCTATGTAAATCGCCCATACGGTGATATATGGTCGATAATTCGCCCTATGGTATACAAAAAACACCCATATAGATGGTCAACAATTGGTGCCGATATAGCACACGTTAGAGATGCATCTTTAGAGGATGTAAAGAGCTTTTACGATCGCTATTACACTCCTCAAAACGCTATACTTGCCATTGCTGGTGATATAGATATGAACTCTACATGGGAGATGGTAGAGAGAGTATACGGCAATATTTCTAAAGGCGAGATTATTGAAAAAGAGAGACACCTTGAGCCAATTCAGACTAAGCAGCAGATAGTTGAGGTGGAGCGCGATGTGCCCTCTTCGATAGTTTATATAATATTTCACATGGGCAATCGCACTAGTCGCGAGTTTGCCATTTGCGATGTAATATCTGATATTCTTTCGGGTGGAAGCTCCTCTCGAATGTATCAATCACTCATCAAACAGCAGCGACTATTTTCAGCCATCAATGCCTACATATCGGGAGATGTAGAGGAGGGAATGTTTGTGGTTACTGGCACATTGCTTCCAGAAACAACAATCGAAATGGGAGAAAATGCACTTTGGCAAGAGCTCGAAAAAATCAAAACAGAAGCGGTGGGCGATTATGAGCTCGAAAAGGTAAAAAATAAGTTTGAGGTAAACACCATTTTTGGAGAGTTGAATGTGATGAATAAAGCAATGAATTTGTGTTATTATGAGATGCTTGGCGACATATCGCTAATAAACAAAGAGATAGCCACTTTTCATTCAATAAAAAAAGAGGAACTATCGCAAACAGCAACTAAGCTATTCACAAAAGAGAATAGCTCTATACTTCGCTACAAATCAAAACACTAAACAAAATGAAATCTCTTTGTCTTTTTATAACCCTAATATTTTGTTCTTTTGTATCGCATGCGCAAGAGGGTAAGTGGTCGGGTGAGCTCAATGCTGCTGGATTGAAAATAAAGTTAATATTTGATATCACTAAAGATGGAGATAGATACTTATCGTCGCTATCTGTTCCTGTTCAAAACGTTGAAAATCTAAAGATGGATATTACAACTTTTGAGAATAATGAGCTACTTATTGTCTCTGATGCAATTGGGCTAAACTATAGTGCTAAATTTGAAGATAACAAATTTGTAGGACCATACTCACAAAACGGAATAAAGCTAGATCTAACACTAGAACAATCCGACGATGATGGTAACAGAATAGTGCCCTATCAAACTCCTGCACCGCCCTATGACTACGATATAGAGTTAGTAGAGTTTACGAATAGAATCGAGAAAAACACCCTCTCGGCTACACTGACAACACCAAAGGAGGCAGAGAATACTATGGCTGTAGTGTTAGTCTCTGGCTCAGGAGCACAGAACAGAGATAGCCAAATTGGAGAACATCGCCCCTTTCACGTTATTGCCGACTATTTAACACGCAATGGGATTGCAGTGTTGCGCTACGACGATCGACTTATCGGCTCAAGCATTGGTGGTGATGTAAATGCCACAACAGAGATGTTGGCCTACGATGCTGAGGCAGCAGTAGAATATCTACGTAGTCGCAAGGAGTTTAGCAAAGTAGGAGTAATAGGACATAGCGAAGGTGGAGCAATTGCCTTTATGTTGGCAGGTAACAACAGCTACAAAACACCCGATTTTATAGTGTCAATGGCAGGTATAGGAGTTACAGGTGCAGAGATTCTACTTGATCAGCACGTTGATCTACTTACGAAACTAGGCCTGCAACAGGAGGCTATAGAGATTACAATGAAGGGGGTATACGACATGTACAACTTAGTTGTAAAATCAAAAAAAGTTGATGATAAACTAAGGAAATCCCTAAAAGAGGTGTTAGAAAAAATGTTACCAGAGGGAGCTGACAGAGAGGTAGCAGAGGCACAAAACCAAGCTGCTATAGAATCAATCACTGCGCCATGGGTATACTATTTCATAAAGTACAACCCACTCAAATCCATCGTAGCAACAAAAATACCAGTACTAGCGATAAATGGCACTCTCGATAGACAAGTTAACACAACCAAAAACCTAAGTGCAATAGAGTCAGCCTTGACAAAAGGAGGAAATAGCAACTTTGAAATAGCCTATTTAGAGGGGTTAAACCACATGTTTCAAACCACCGAAACGGGCGAAATATCAGAGTACACAGAGCTCGAAGAGACATTCTCCGAGAGTGCACTTGAGGTTATACTCGACTGGCTAAAGAGACAATAGTTGAGAATAGATAATTCGTCAGAACAACTAAATAATTCAATATATTCAAAACTTAGAAAGATTACATCATAACAAACGGTAAAGTGCGCCAAGCGTATATACTCTTCGGAGTGACTGTTGCAGTAACTATTATCGTAAATCGAATTTCTGTAACTTCAGCACGAAAATTGCATATTTCACCTATATCATAGTTTACTGAATAAACTTCGATGGGGTGAAATGGCAGAGGTTGTGGAAAATTGTATATCTTTGTATGGAATTATAACACAAAAAATTATAAGGAAAGAAATATAAAACATTACATATTTTTTAATTAGCGTTTGCTATTTATTCGGAAGCTCCAAAATTTGGCGATTTAAGAGGTTTCAATGCGAATAAGTTCAGTAAATGCCTACGCTGTGCGTGGGCTG
>JAWXTQ010000149.1:0-5019 GCA_044433405.1 Rikenellaceae bacterium | reverse complement strand
CACGACTCCTAGCAGCCTACCGCTGGCAAAAAAACCTTCGTCGCTATCGCTCCTCGGGCTCACTTGCGTTCGCTGGGTATTCTCGTGTAAGTGATTTTTTGCTTCGCAATAGTCGAGCTTTGGGGTAATGATTTGGAATAATGACTAAAACAATCACTGTCTGCGACCCAGTTTAGACCCTGCCAAGTCCCTGTTAGACTCTGTAGGTTTCGTCTTAGTTGCGAAATAAGCTAGATCAAACTAAAACTCCCGATAAATTGCATTATGCAATTTATCGGGAGTTTTAGTTTGTAGTAAGAATGCTATCTGTGTCTTACTTCATCAGAAACTGTTAATTTCTTTCTACCTTTTGCTCTTCTTGCCGCTAGTACTCTGCGACCGTTAGCTGTAGACATTCTTTCACGGAAACCGTGTTTGTTTCTTCTCTTGCGTTGAGATGGCTGAAATGTTCTTTTCATGACTATATTTTATTTTGTTACTCTAATTTTGAGAGTGCAAATATATGAATTATTTTTTTAAATAATGCAAATATTATGATTTTTTGTTCAATAAAATTCAAAAAGTGGCTTTAAACGCGTTAAAACCACTTTTTATTACACTCTTTATGTCTGTTTTTTTAGAATCTATATGAAAAAACCAATGACATATTTTGGTTTTTTAGATCTTTTAGATTGTCGTATGCTGCACTTATGACAGAACCAGCTGATACGTCAGAGAATCCAAAGTTGTAGTTAAATGCTACTCCTAATCCTAGAGGGAATACAAATCCAGCACCTACAACTCCTGAAACAGTCTTGTCGTTTAGAAGTTCACTTTTGGTGATAGTTCCAGTTGAACTTTTGATGCGTTCGCCAACAAGAAAATCAAATTGTGGTCCAGCGTAGATATGTAGCGTGTTAATTAAAAATAGTTTTGCTACAACAGGAACGCTAATGTAGCGGCTGTTAATTGTGCAATCTTCTCCATTAACTTCAAGAGTTGCGCCAGCAGTGTTGTAGATAGCTGAAGCCTCTACTCCTAATAGTGCCATGTCTAGTCCTACGGCTAAACCGCCAGAGAACGTGCCTTTGAAGCTAGTGTCAAAAGAGCCAGAGTAGTTTGATAAACCTACTGCTAATTTTGGTGCAAAATATATTCCATTTTGCGCTTTAGATACTGTGGTAAAACCAAGTACTAATAGTAATAATAGTGCTAATTTTCTCATATTGATTGAATTTTATTTATCACAAAGATATAACATTTAACGTGCAAATACAATAATTATTTAAATTTTACTAAATTTAGTCCATTTTCGTCTAGCTTGCCATACATGATTTCTCCCTCTATCCAGTGTCCTAGAACCATAAGCTTGATATTGCTCTCTATATCATAAATTACAGGTGAGTGTAGATGTCCGAATACATAGTAGTATCTCTGGTTATCCAGGTGGTTTTGTTTGCGGATATATTTCACGAATGGCTCTTGCTCGAATCGAAAGTCGTGAGCAACATATTTGCTGGTTCTATTCTTTTTTGACCATCCATGTGCAAATGTAAAGGCTAAGTCGGGATGGACTAACCCTGCGAATGCTCTATAGGCCAACTTGCTATTAAATATTGAAAATAGAATCTTTGACCCTAAATTGCAACGTGAATGAATCTTGTCGCCATGAGCAACATATAGATTTATATCGCCTACTTTAAGCTCAGTTTGAGGTTCTTCTATAAACTTTATCCCTAAAGAGGATAAATATCCTCGACTCCAGCAGTCGTGGTTGCCTTTGAGCATGAAAACATCTATTCCATCTTCGCAGATGTTTTGTAGAAGTGCTAAAATCTTGACAAATCCTTTAGGAATCACATGTTTGTATTCAAACCAAAAATCAAAGACATCCCCAACTAAGAACAACCCTTTTTGTGAGCTACTGTCTCTGTTTAGCTCCTCTCTAACCATTGTTAGCCACTCTTCGAAAAGCTTCTCAGTTTGGTCGGCTTTGCGATGAGTAGATAATCCAAGATGAACGTCTGATACAAAAAAATAGTTCATAAAATAGTGTTTTTAATTAATTGGTTTTTCGTAACAAAGGTAGTTAATAATTAGTTTAAAATGTATCTATCTGACATTAAAAATTTTCAGTAGTAGCTCTTTTAACACTGCTGAGTCGCCTCCACTAATCGAGCCTATGCCTTTGCTTTTAGCATCATACTCTCTGATAAGTCCTAAAATTTTAAATGTTACGCTGCTAGGGTAGTGGTTTACCGCCTCTTTATACTCTTTTAGAAAGAAGGGTGTTGGCAATCCTAGCTGTTTGGATAAATCGGCATCGCTAGGCAGCGGTGCTCTATTTTTGCGACATTTCCACACTGTTAAACCCAACAAAAATATGCGTTGAAAATGGGTGAACAGCGCATTGATAGTTACCACTGTTGGATTGTCTTTGGGGTTTTGTGCAAAATGGTCAGCTATCATTAAGGCCCTCTGCTTGTTTGCTTGTGAGAGTGCTTTAGTTAGCTCAAAATTATTAAAATCTTTGCTAATGCCAATGTTATCCTCGATATGTTGAGTGATGATGTTTTTGACATTTGTGGTGGCTAGGCGAGTGGCTAATTTTGTAATCTCATTGTCTATTTTTGTTAGTGAAGTGCCTAGAAAATCGGCTAAAAGAGATAGAGCCACTGGCTCAATAGTAAAACCACGAGCTCTTATCTGAGAGTTAATCCACTCTCCAATCTCCCATTCGCGTGCCGCAACGCCATCAAATATTTCTCCGTGCTCCTTAATCTTCTTATATAATACAGAGCGTTTATCAAGCCTGCCACCTTTGTAGCAAAGTACAAAAATAGTGCTCTCTAGAGGTTCGTTGAAGTAGTATTGAAGTTGATTTATATCCTTGAGTTTTTGTGCCTCTTTTACTATTACTATGTTCCTATCGCAAAACATAGGGCGGCTTCTTAGGGCAGTAAGCACCTCTTCAACCTTTGTGTCGCTGCCATAATAGATTGTTTGGCTAAGCTCTCTATCCTCTGGCTCTACTATTGTAGTTGCTATTAGCTCTGAGAGTTTGTCGATAAAAAACTCCTCTTCGCCCATAAACAGATAACACTCTTTGTAGTGTTTGTTGTTTATCTGCTCTACGATAGTGTTGTACGAGCTTACACTGCTCCTAAAGTTTGCTTTTACTACTGTTGCCATAATCTATATAAATATCTTGTTTTGGGCATTAATATCAATCCCCGACAATTCAATCATTTTCATTATCGAATCTCTACCGCTATCTCCCATGTCGAGTGAAAAATCGTTTACAAACATCTTAATATGGCTCTCTATAACATCATCGTTTATGTAACGCGCATGCTCCTTAATGAAACTCCACGAGGAGTGCGGATTAGCAAAGCCAAAGGCGATGCTTTCCTGTATTAATTGAGCAATGTCAGTTTTAACTCTCTGGTCGATTCCGCTCTTGATAGCTATTAATCCAAGCGGAATGGGCAGCTTTAGCTGCTCTTGCCATTTGTCTGATAGGTCAGCTATTAATTGTAGCGACTTTTGTTTATATACAAACCTCTCTTCGTGAATCAATACTCCAGCATCTACCTCGTCAGCTATTATCGCTTCAGCAATATTAGAGAAAAGATAGCTCTTTAGCTCTTTGACTTGTGGGAATGTGTATTTTAATAGTAGCGCAGCAGTTGTGTCGAATCCAGGTATTGCCACTTTGCAGTGGTGAAGTTCGTCAGGATATATCTTGTGTCTGCTAACTAACAGTGGTGCATTGCCCACACCTAGGGCTGCACCGCTATTCAAAACTTGATACTCCCCCAAAATAGCAGGTAGCACGCCGCAACTTATCTTTGTGATGTCGGCAGACGAGTTTTTTGCCTCTCTGTTTAGCAGGTCAATATCTTGGAATGTAACATCAAACTCATAGCCGTGAAGGTTAATCTTGCGATTGATTATAGCGTCCATCATAAAGGTGTCGTTTGGACATGGAGATATTGAAAGTGATAGTCTCATGGTGTTAACTGTTGCTTTTTAGAGAGTCGATTAGTTTATGTAGTGAGGCAGTTAGATTTCGAATAGAGCCTTCATAATCCCAATCATCATGCGCAGGGTCTACAACGTTTGATATTGTGCGTAGTTCTAGGAATTTCACGCACTCTTTGTTGCAAATGTAAAAAAATGATGCTCCCTCCATGTTTTCAATATCAACGCCATCACTCTTTACAAAAGGGGCTAAGCCGCAATTCATTGAGTTGCTAACGGCAGTTCTGAACTCTTTTTGTTGTTTGGCGTATGGGCAGTCAAAGTGGTTTAATACCTCAAAATCCATATCTAGTGTGTCGTCTGATAGGTGACGGAAACCCTCTTTGTAAAACAAACCTAAGTCAGCTTGATACTCTCTCTCTACAATTACGCTCTGGCCAATCTCTAAATCAATACCTTTATACACACCTGCTATTCCAGCCATGATTATCATGTCTGGTTTTGTGTCGGCTATAGCTTTGTATGTTCCGTATGCTGATGCTATTAAACCTACACCGCAGAATTTAACTTTAACATCGCTGCGTTCAAAATATTTTGCTTCGCTTTTTGTTGGAAAAAGTATTGTTATATTCATTTTTTCTTATTTTAGAGTTAAGTTTATTGTCGCTTTTGATGTTGAATCACTCTCTACAAGATCTTGTTTTACTACAAATCCACTACCTTGATAGGTGACTTTATATCCAGCATTGTTGAGAGTTATAATGGCATCTCTAAGCCCCATTCCCAAAACTTTAGGTGTTGGGTTATTTGTCGAATCTACACTGTTATTTTTACTCTCAATATTGAGCGATGTAGGCTGAGAAAGCCTAAGCTCTTTTACTAGTTGTTGAGTCTTGTGGTCGCTGCCTTGTTTTATAATAACAGTATTGTCTTTTGGTACGTCGCGTATAGATGTTGTGTTTTTGTCGACATAGTGGGTGGGTGGTTGTATGTTGTTGCCCCACTCAACAGCTTGTGAGTATACTTTGTCGGCGATGGCTCTAAACACTGGGCCTG
>JAWXTQ010000148.1:0-5024 GCA_044433405.1 Rikenellaceae bacterium | reverse complement strand
ACTCCTCCTAATCGCCCCATCTTTAACATAACCTCAGGCGTAAATACTCTACTGCTAACCTCGCTGGTAGTCATTTGAGGCCTCTGCCAGCTACTTTGTTCAATTTTGTCGGCTCCTGCACACCCTATTAGTGCAGCTAACGAACCAAAAATAAGTTTCTTCATCTATTAAATTATTATATTATTATTCTAGCTAAGTTTATCACACAAATATACGAATAAATCTACAAATAGCAGTGTTGATAGCCCCATTAACCCAATAGCTAATGCAGATATAGCACCTTCAATCTTTCCTAACTCCATCGCTTTGGCTGTTCCTACTCCATGTGCTGCACAACCTAAAGCCAACCCTCTAGCGATAGGATCTTTTATAGAGGTGACTTTGTATAACCATGGTGCGATGATACTTCCAAATATACCAGTTAGCACAACCGTTACCGAGCAGAGAGAAGTTAAACCTCCAATTTTCTTAGTTATCTCCAGAGCAATGGGCGTGGTTACTGACTTTGACAGCAACGAAAGCTCAACTAATGGGTCGGCCGCAGCCACTCTAGCCACTATCACCACCACTGCAATACCGCAAATTGCACCGAGAAGGATAGAGATAGTAATCGAGACTATATGTTTTTTCAGGTTTTCGAGCTGCTTATAAAGAGTCCACCCCAACGCCACTACTGTTGGTCCTAAGAGAAAATCTATCGGCATTGTTGCTGTTTTAAAGTGGTCATAACTAATATCTAGCTGACTTAATATGACGATTATCACAACCAAAGAGGTAAGAAGCGGATGCAGTATCTGCATAGAGCTCTTTTTGTAGAGCCATAACGCCAGAGCATACACCACAAGCGTCAAAATAAACGTAATTACATACTCTATTGCTACCATCGTTTTCCCAATTTTTGTTGAACATGTCCTACAACTAAAAGCACAACGATAGTGCTTAAAATCATAATTGACGAAATTAAAATTAAATTATCACTCACCAAATCCCATACAGCCATTACTCCTACCGAGGCAGGAAGAAAAAACAAAACCATATATTTCAACAAGAAGTTTACTGCTGGTTGAATCCACTGCTCTTTTACCCAACCAAACACCAACGAGATAAACAACAATAGCATCCCAATTATCGAACCTGGCAACACCCCTGCTATAAGCCTCGATATTGCAACTCCTAGGAAGTAATAGCCTAAAATTATTGCGCTACTTCTGATAGCTTTAACCATTATCTTAATTTTTTAAAAAAATCCTCCATTAACTCTCTACATTCACTCTCCATCACACCTGCTAAGACAGTGGTCTTAGGGTGCAGAAGCTTATCACTGATTGTGGTATAGCCTCGCTTAGGCTCTTTTGCGCCATAAACTACCCTATCAATCTGCGCCCAAGCTAGAGCTGCTGCACACATCGGACACGGCTCTATTGTTACATATATGGTGCATCCTTTAAGATATTTACCTCCTATATAATCACTTGCAGCTGTTATTGCCTGCATCTCTGCATGAGCAGTAGCATCGTTAAGTAATTCTGTTAAGTTGTGTGCACGTGCAATAATTTTTGTTCCATCGCTAATTACAGCTCCTATCGGAACTTCCCCTTTTTTATAGGCAATTTTAGCCTCTGAGATAGCCTGAAGCATAAAATTGTTATCTGTTTTGCCTCCAATCATCTATGATAAAATTTTGTATTATATTATATTTAACAATTTGCTTATTGCAAATATAAATAGTTTATGTATATTTGCAATAATTATTCGATAAATATAGTAATAAAATACTAGAGTTAAAAATATAACCTACAATAAAATGTACAGAACGCATACCTGTGGAGAGCTACGTCTCTCTAATATTGGAGAAAATGTCACCCTATCTGGTTGGGTGCAAAAGGTTCGTTCTCTGGGTGCTATGAGTTTTATAGACCTTAGAGATCGTTATGGAATTACCCAAATAGTTGTGGCCGAAAACAGCGAAAATTCTATTAAAGATATTGCTGCATCGCTTGGTCGCGAATATGTAATTCAGATAAGCGGCTCAGTGATTGAGAGAGAAAGCAAGAATTTAAAGATTGAAACTGGGGAGATTGAAATATCAGCCTCACAAATTAAAATCTTAAGCTCAAGCATTACACCTCCCTTCACTATCGAGGAGCATAGCGATGGTGGCGATGAGCTAAGAATGAAGTATCGTTATCTCGATCTTCGCCGCGAACCATTGAAGCGCAACATGATGCTTCGTCATAAAATGGCGCAGGTAGTGCGCAACTTCCTAGACAGCAAAGGTTTCATGGAGATTGAAACACCATATCTAATAAAATCTACTCCAGAGGGAGCTCGCGACTTTATTGTGCCTTCACGCATGAATCAAGGTGAGTTTTACGCTCTACCTCAATCACCTCAAACATTCAAACAGCTATTGATGGTATCTGGCTATGACCGTTACTTCCAGATAGTGAGATGTTTCAGAGACGAGGATTTGCGCGCTGACCGTCAGCCTGAGTTTACTCAAATCGACTGTGAAATGGCGTTCGTAGAGAGAGAAGATGTTATCAACAACTTTGAGCAGATGGCAAAAACGATGTTTAAAGATATTTTAAACATCGAATTTACAGAGCAGTTTATGCGTATGCCATACACCGTGGCTATGGAGAAATACGGTTGCGACAAGCCAGATATCCGCTTTGAGATGTTGATTAACGATATTTCACCACTAGTAAAAGATGCTAACTTTGCAATTTTCGACAATGCTGAATATGTAGGCGCTCTTGCAGTTAAAGGGTGTGCAAACTACACTCGCAAACAACTTGACGAATTGACAAATTTTGTAAAAAGACCTCAAGTAGGAGCTTCAGGCATGGTTTATATCAAATGCGAAGAGGGCGGAAGCTACAAATCGAGTGTAGATAAATTCTACTCTGCCGAGCAACTCGCAACAGTAGCTAAAAGTTGCGGGGCTGAAAGCGGTGATTTGATTTTGGTGCTTTGCGGAGATAAGAAAAAAACTCTATCTGCCCTTTGTGCTCTACGTCTTGAGCTTGGAGATAGATTGGGCTATCGCGACAACTCTAAATTTGCACCTCTTTGGGTAGTTGACTTCCCTCTTTTAGAGTGGGATGAAGAGACTAGTCGCTTTTATGCGATGCACCACCCATTTACCTCACCAGTCAAAGAGGACACCACTCTTTTTGACACTGATCCAGGTAAAGTTAGAGCTGATGCGTACGATTTTATTATCAATGGTACAGAAGTTGGTGGTGGTTCAATTAGGATTCATGACTCTCAACTACAAGAGAGAATGTTTGAGGTTTTAGGCTTTACAAAAGAGGAGGCTGAGGAGCAGTTTGGTTTTATCATCAACGCATTCAAATATGGTGCACCTCCACACGGTGGTATTGCTTTTGGTTTTGACAGATTCTGCTCACTATTTGGCGGCACTGAGTCTATTCGCGACTATATAGCATTCCCTAAAAACAACTCTGGACGTGATGTGATGATTGACTCACCATCAACCGTGGCTCAAGCTCAACTAGAGGAGTTATCAATCGAATTAAATATCAAAAAACAATAATTAATTATTTTAAAATTATGCAAACAATAGACAATTATGATTTTAATGGCAAACGCGCAATTATCCGCGTAGATTTTAATGTGCCATTAGACGAGAATTTTAATGTTACAGATGCAACACGTATTCGTGCTGCAATTCCAACTCTTAAAAAAGTATTAGCAGGAGGTGGTTCAATTATTTTAATGTCACACCTAGGTCGTCCAAAAGGTGTTACCGATAAATTTTCACTAAAGCATATTATACCTACTGTTTCTGAACTTCTAGGAACTGAGATTATCTTTGCTGACGATTGTCAAAAAGCACAAGAAAAAGCTGCTGCACTTAAACCAGGTGAAGTATTACTTCTTGAAAACCTACGTTTCTATGCAGAAGAAGAGGGCAAACCACGTTTGGCTGCTGACGCTACAGACGAGCAAAAAGCTGCGGCTAAAGCCGAGGTTAAAGAGTCTCAAAAAGGATTTGTTAAAACATTAGCTTCTTATGCTGATTGTTATGTCAACGACGCTTTCGGAACAGCTCACCGTGCACACGGCTCAACTGCTCTAATTGCTGAGTACTTCCCTAATGACAAAATGTTTGGATATATCATGGAGCGCGAATTGAAAGCTATTGATTCAGTTCTTGAAAACTCTGAGCGTCCATTTACTGCAATTTTAGGTGGTTCTAAAGTTTCAACTAAAATCACTATCATCGAAAGCTTAATGAGCAAAGTTGACAACCTAATCTTAGGTGGTGGTATGACATACACTTTCGTTGCTGCTAATGGTGGTAAAGTTGGTAAATCTATCTGTGAACCAGACCAATATGACATAGCTCTAGGCATTTTAGCTAAAGCAAAAGAGCTGGGTGTAAATATTATCCTTGCTCATGACACGCTTGCAGCTGATGCTTTTAGCAACGATGCAAACACTCTAATTTGCCAATCAGACGCAATTCCTGATGGATGGCAAGGTCTTGACGTTGGTCCAGAATCAGAAGAGGATTTCAAAAAGGTTATCCTTGAGTCAAAAACCATCCTTTGGAATGGCCCTGTAGGTGTATTCGAAATGGATAAATTTGCTAATGGTTCACGCATTATTGCTGAGGCTGTTGCTGAAGCTACTACAAAAGGCGCATTCTCATTGATTGGTGGTGGCGACTCTGTTGCTTGTATCAATAAATTTGGAATGGCTGACAAAGTTAGCTATGTTTCAACTGGTGGTGGTGCACTTCTAGAATATATGGAAGGTAAAGTTCTTCCTGGTGTTGCTGCTATTCGCAAATAGTCATTAACGACATTACCAAAAGGGTGGCAATCAAATAGCGTTGACACCCTTTTGTCATTTTAAATATTATAGTAATCCATTAGTGTCCGTTAAACTCTTGAGGAAATTTGCTCTGCCGCCTGCTTTTGCACTAAAATGAGATTCTAAAGTACAAGGAGTACTCCGCGAACTCATTTTAGTGCAAAATCAAACGACAT
>JAWXTQ010000147.1:0-5048 GCA_044433405.1 Rikenellaceae bacterium | reverse complement strand
CATACCACACCATGGTGGCAGGAGTGATTGATTGCTCTTTAAGTTGAGAGAGAGAACAAGGCCCAATCTGTGCACCTGAGAAATCAATATAAAAATAGTAACGTTCCATATATTTGTTTTTTTAATTATTTAACACTTTCAATAATCATGTATTTGCCTTTGCCCCCTCTCTGATTAGTGAAATTTGAGCCACCAGCTCTTGCCATGCGACATCAAGGCTTGACAAAAATTCACGTCCAGAATTTGTTATTGAGTAGTATTTTCGAGGCGGACCAGATGGTGACTCCTCCCAGCGATATGACAATAAACCTTGATTTTTTTGTCGCGTCAATATAGGGTAAAGTGTACCCTCTACTACTATCATTTGTGACTCTTTCAACTCACCTATGATTGCACTAGCGTAGGCATCTCCACGCGAAAGTATCGAGAGAATACAATACTCTAGAATACCCTTTCGCATTTGAGCCTTTATATTATCGACACTGTTTTTATTAATTACATCCATATATTAAAGTGTCTTAGCGACGATTAAAGTAGTCGCTACTTCTTCTCTTCTCAGGCACTATTACCCATAATATAATATAGGCTAACACACCTGAACCTCCAAATATTGACAGTAGCACAAACAACAATCGTATTGTGTTAGGTGTTAATCCAAAAAACTCGGAAATTCCACCGCACACTCCAGCAATAATCCTATTGCTACGTGATCTGTAAAGTTTATTTTCTGTTCTCATAACTTAAATTGATTTTTAATGTTTCAGACACTATATTCGACCGCTTTTCATCTGTTCTAATAGCTTACGGTCGCGCTCACTACGAGCTGCTGGAATAATTATCCAACACACAATATAGGCAATCAAACCAGAACCACCAATCAGACACGCTAAAAATATCAGCACCCTGACAATTGAGACATCGCTATTTAAAAAAGCTGCCAACCCGCTACAAACTCCACCGAGTACACGTCTGTCAACATCTCTCAACAAGCGTCGAGATACGTACTCCTGCTCTGTATTAAAATTTCTAGATTTAGGTGCACCAAACATAGATGGTGATCCAATCACAGAAATAGAGTAATTGACACTATTGATATCAACCACCTTGTATCCACCTAAACCACGCTCAATTAAAAGTTCTGAAATGCGCGCCTCGATATCATCTAGTATAGAGCGTTTTTCGATATTGTCATCTAATCGCGATTCAATATCACTAAGGTAGTTACTTAAAACATTGTATGCATCTTCATCTATAGTGTAGACTAGTCCTGCAATATTTACACTTTTTGTCGTTTTCATGCGCCTCTATTTTAGTTTATGAATTATTTTATCACCCTTAAATCAAGTAAGTAATTATGTTTACACTGCAAATATAATGGTTTTTTAGTACTATGCAATACAAAGTACCTAAAAAATAAAACTAACTTTCTTTTAATTTCCCAGAAAAAGTTCGTATATTTGCGTTAACAAATTAATTATGAATTAATTAGCATATATGGAAAATTTTTCTGACAAATTTGATTCAGACAAAGATTTTGAGAATAAAATCCGCCCCCAAGAGCTAGATAACTTCTCTGGGCAAGATAAAATAGTTGAAAATCTTCATGTTTTTATAAAGGCTGCACTTATGAGAGGTGAAGCCCTTGATCACGTGTTGTTGCACGGACCTCCAGGGTTAGGTAAAACCACACTTGCAGGAATCATTACAAATGAATTGGGTGCTAACCTTAAGGTTACATCTGGGCCAGTGCTTGACAAACCAGGTGATTTAGCTGGTCTGCTTACATCGCTTGAAGAGGGTGATGTTTTATTTATTGATGAAATTCATCGCCTATCTCCAATTGTTGAGGAGTATCTATACTCCGCAATGGAGGATTACAAAATTGATATTTTGCTTGACAAAGGGCCAGGGGCACGCAGCATACAGATTGCGCTATCTCCATTTACTTTGATTGGCGCAACAACGCGTAGTGGGTTGTTAACATCGCCATTAAGAGCCAGATTTGGCATTCAGTGTCATCTAGAGTATTACAATAGCACCACCCTAAAGAGCATAATCAAACGTTCGGCAGCCATATTGAAAATCAAGATTGAAGATAGTGCCGCACACGAAATAGCACTTCGAAGTCGAGGTACACCACGTATAGCCAACTCGCTACTTCGCAGGGTGCGCGACTTTGCAATGGTGTTGGGTAATGGCACTATCGACCTAGCTATTACACGTTCATCGCTATCTGCTCTAAATATTGACGGTAAAGGATTGGATATAATGGATAATAAGATTCTTACAACCATAATCCATAAATTTGGTGGTGGACCTGTTGGGTTAAACACAATAGCCACTGCCGTGGGCGAAGATGCTGGCACAATCGAAGAGGTATATGAGCCATTTTTGATTATGCAAGGCTTTTTAAAGCGCACACCACGCGGAAGAGAGGCTACAAATGAGGCGTTTGAGCATTTAGGCGTAGCCAACCTAAGAGCAAAGCAAGACGAGTTATTTTAATAAGTTTCTAAGATGAGAATTACATTTAATATTCACTATATTACTCAGGGCAAAGAGCTGCTTACTCTAAATTTAGTAGATGGCGAAACAGTTCGTACTAAAAAGATGAAGCATCTAGGTAATGGAGAGTGGAGTATACAAGTTACATTAACAAAATCTCGAATTGAATATTTTTATAGCGTAGGAAAGAGACGCGAATTCTCAACTCGGACACTCAAAGTAAAAAACGAAGATATTACACTAATAGTAAGAGATAGGTGGCGCGAAATGCAGTCACCTAAAGCTCTCTACACCTCTCCTTTTAAGAGTGTATTTAGTGAAAATACCACTTCAATAACAGGTGTTAATAAGAGAGTAACTATAGTGGTTGAGTGCCCAAAAGTTTTTAAAGGTGAGGAACTTGCAATAGTGGGATCTACAAGCCAATTAGGAGAGTGGGATATCAACAAAGCGCGCTATTTTCAAAATTTCACCTACCCATTTTGGCACTTAAGCCTCAACGAGGGTGAGTTGCAAGATGGCGATCAGTTTAAATTTGTGATTATCAGCAAAGATAAAGTAATGTGGGAAGAGGGTGAAAATCGAGTATGGAGTGGAGGCGATATTCACAACAGCAGTTACTCTCAAATATCTCTATCCCCACCAAATTACCCAAACAAGCAGTGGCGCGGTAAAGGGATTGCAATTCCTCTATTCTCACTACGCAGCAAAGAGAGTGCTGGTATTGGTGATTTTGACGATTTAATAAAATTTTCACAATGGAGCAGCTCTATTGGATGTGATGTTGTGCAGATACTCCCTATAAACGACACTACATCAACCTTTACACATAAAGATTCTTATCCTTACAGCGCAATATCTGTATTTGCTCTTCACCCTCTCTATCTCTCAATAAAGTCGATGGGTGAGCTAGAGGACAAAGAGCTATCAGCTCAGATTTTTGCAAAAGCGGGTGAGTTAAACCAGATTGAATCTCTAGACTATGATCAAACCTCTGCTCTAAAATGGCAATTTTTTAGAGCAATATATAAACAAGATGGTAGGTCAGTATTAGAGAGTCGACAATACAAACAGTTTTATAATAAAAACAAATCTTGGCTAGTGCCATATGCACTATTTAGCTATCTGCGCGACTTGCACTCTACTATTGACTATTATCGGTGGGGTGAGTGGTCGCACTACGACGGAAAGCGTGCAAAAGAGGCCATATCGCCAAACAACCCAGAATTTGACAAGATTGCAATATATCTATTTTTGCAATTTCACCTCGACAGACAACTCACTAATGCACGAAATGAAGCACGAAAAGTTGGCGTTGCATTAAAGGGTGATATTCCTATTGGGGTTAGTCGCTACAGTGTTGAGACTTGGACGCAACCACATCTGTTTAATTTAGACTCTCAGGCAGGAGCACCACCTGACGATTTCGCTATCAATGGCCAAAATTGGGGTTTCCCAACCTACAATTGGAAGATGATGGAGAAAGATGGCTACCTGTGGTGGAAAAATCGCTTTGCCAAGATGAACGACTATTTTGAACTGTATCGTGTCGACCATATACTAGGCTTTTTTAGAATATGGCAAATACCATCAAGTTCAATAGAGGGGCTGTTAGGCAGCTTTGAACCTGCACTTCCTCTCTCAAAAAACGAGATTAGTAAGCATGATTTTAAGGTGATAGAGCAGAAACATCTTTCGCCCTACATTCACATCGAAACTCTAAAAAAAATCTTCACCGCAGATAACGAGAAGATGATTGATGAATTTATGATTGAGGTAAATGGCACTAAATATTACACCTTAAGAGCTGAATTTGACACGCAACAAAAAATTAGGCATAATCTAGCTATCACCTCTAGAGAGCACCTTCAACCGATTTTGTTTAAGATTGCTAACGATGTGTTGTTTGTTCGCGACTCTACTGAGCCACGTAAGTTACACCCACGCATTAGTGCTCACAACACTATTGCCTATAGTGAGAATCTAACACCATCACAGCAACAAATATTTGATCAGATATACAATGACTTCTTCTATCATCGCCATAATAAATTTTGGGCTGACAATGCACTGAAAAAACTTCCTGCACTTGTCAACTCCACACCAATGCTGTGTTGTGCAGAGGATTTAGGGATGATTCCTGACTCTGTGCCTGAAGTGTTAAACAAGCTCGAAATTATAACTTTAGAGGTAGAAAGAATGACCAAAAAAGCAGGTGAAGAGTTTGGCAAACCATCAAACTACCCCTATCTAAGTGTCTGCACAACCTCAACTCATGATATGAGTCCTATAAGGCTATGGTGGCAAGAGATGGAGCAATCCCAAAGAGAAAGGTATTATAATCAAATATTAGGATTCAAAGGCGACGCACCCAAAGAGGCAACTATAGAGATATGTAAAAAAATCATCTCTAATCATCTCAATAGTGAGTCGATATTGACGATTCTACCACTGCAAGATATCTTATCTACCAACGAATTAACAAGAGTTAAAAATATCTCTGACGAGCAGATTAATGTTCCATCAAACCCTAACCATTATTG
>JAWXTQ010000146.1:0-5122 GCA_044433405.1 Rikenellaceae bacterium | reverse complement strand
TCTTAACGGCACATACGACTATACCGATCAAAACGGTTATCCTTACGGACTCTATGACGCTGAGACAAAAGAGGTTGCTGGTGTAGATTACGACTATCCAAGCTCATACTATCGTGAAATTGTAACTGTTGGGTTTAATGCAAATTATGTAGGTGAAAAGATCAGTTTCAACTCACAAAGTTCGTTTCAATCAATTAATGACGATCAAAAGATCGACCAAGATTTTTCACCAACTTCTCTATGGTACGTACATCAAACTAGCGAGCAGAGACTATTTAGCCAAGAGTTGACAATAAAATCGACAACCGACTCTAAATATCAACACATAACTGGTCTGTTTGCATTTTCACAAGAGAATAGTAAATATGTAAACCCTAGTTATCTCCAATCAGACATGGAGTTGCATCAACACTCAGACACTCCAACTATGGGTATTGCGCTCTACCACCAATCATCATATCAGATAAGCGATAGTTTTACGGCTCTTGCTGGTATTAGGCTCGATTCGGAGTTTGCAGGACAGGATTACAAAGCGTATATGAATGCTCTATCCTCAACAGACAACAAAGTAGAGACAAGTTCGTTCGAAAATTTTCAAAACTTTAGTCAGTTAACTCCAAAATTCACATTAAAATATGAATACAACCCTAATAGCATGTTTTATGGCTCGATAACTAGAGGTTATAAAGCAGGAGGTTTTAACACTATATTCGAAACAGAGGCAGACTACTCATACGATCCAGAGTATAACTGGAATTACGAAATTGGAACTAAACAGAGTTTCCTTGATGGTAAATTAACTGCTGATTTAGCCCTTTTTTATATTGATTGGCGCGATCAACAGGTTGGTATTACAATTAGCGGTGTAGGAAATGTTATGCGTAATGCTGCACGCTCGCTAAGTCGCGGTGCTGAGTTTTCGCTTACTGCACGACCAATTCAAAATGTTAATATCACTGCTAGCTATGGCTTTACAGATGCTAAATATTTAGAATATGAGAATAACGGTATAGATTATTCAGACAACTATCTAATTTTAGTACCTCGTCATACTGCATCTCTGCAAGCTAGTTACACATTCTACGATTTAGCTCCATCTCTAAAACGATTGATGTTTAGTGCAGGTATTACAGGGGCTGGCAAAATCTATTGGGATGATGCAAACAAATATTCTCAAAACTTCTACACTGTAATGAACGCAAAAATAAGTGCGCAGATCAAAAATAATTTCACTCTTGAATTGTGGGCTAAAAACCTATACAACACAGATTATGTTACATATATGTTCACAATGTCTACAAATCAGTTTGCGCAGAGAGGAAAACCTACCTCATTGGGTTGTTCTTTAATATATAAGTTTTAACTTTGCAGTGTGAAACCTAAATGGGAACTGTTTAAAATCCAAAAAATTTGATTAAATGCTGAATAAACTATTCAAATTTGAAAAAGGTGCTACATTAAATCTTAGCACCTTTTTCTTCTTATATATAGCTCAAAGTATTCCAATGAGCTTTTTTTCGACTGCGATTCAAGTGATTATGCGCGAAGCGGAGTTTTCATACTCCTCTATTGCGCTAATGCAGATTGTTAAGCTCCCATGGGTTTTAAAATTTATATGGGCACCATTGATAGATCGCAACTGTATAAGCCTAAAAGATTATAAAAGAGCCATAATATCGTCTGAAGTTGTCTATGCTCTACTACTTATAGTTGTTGGATTGCTCAATGTTGCAGATGATTTTTTCTTAATTATTTCACTAATAATTCTCTCGCTGATTGCCTCTGCAACCCAAGATATAGCCACCGATTCGCTTGCTGTTCTCTCTTTTAAGAACAAGGATAAGAATATGGTTAATAGCATGCAATCTATGGGTAGTTTTGGCGGTGTTATCATCGGTAGTGGGGTGTTGTTGATGGTATTAAACAAATATGGATGGAATGCTGTTGTACACTGTCTTGCTGGGTTTGTTTTGATAGCTCTATTACCTCTACTATTTAATCGTAAACTTCAGATCGAACAGAAGCAGGTAAAACAGCGTGCTAAATTCACCGATTTTATCTGGTTTTTTAATCAGCGGAAGATATGGAAACAGATAGGTTTTTTGATGTTATACTATGCAAGTACAATTGGTCTGCTTTCGGTGTTGCGTCCCTATCTTGTCGATCTGGGTTATTCAAAATCGGAGATTGGAGTTCTGTTTGGAGTGGTAGGATCGGCTGCTGCATTTGTAAGTTCATTTTGTAGTGGTTTAATTGTTCGAAGAATAGGAATATATAGTGCTAGAATTATATTTGCCATCTTTGCACTAATCACCGCGCTCTATTTTTGGGCGATCAGTTGGACACCAACAACAGTGTTGATAACTCTGGGGATTATACTGTTATGGGTTGGGTATGGAATGTCAACAATTGTTGTATATACTAGCTCTATGAACTCTGTAAGGGAGGGACGTGAAGGCACTGACTTTACAGTTCAAACTGTTTTGACCCACTTTAGTGGAATTATTATTGCGCTACTTAGCGGTAAGGTTGCTGATAATATGGGGGTACACTCAATGTTTGGATTTGAGGTCATACTAGCAGTAATCTCTCTTATATATATATTATTAATCTTTAAAAAAGAGAAGAGTAATGGCTAAAAATATACTAATCCCATTTCCAAAAAACTATGCTGATCGTGTAAAGTGCTCGCTCGAACAAAATTTTACTACCGATCAGTTACAGGTTCACTGCATACCTCTAATTGCAACAGTTCCTATTGAAGATCTGAGCGACATGAGTGATTTTTTGAATGAGATAGAATCTTACGATTTTATAGCGTTCTGTTCGCGCACAGCAATTGAATATTTTGCCACCTACCTAGATCAGCTAGGGGCTAAATTACCTGCTAATTTGGGCTATTGTGCAATAGGTGCAGACAATCAAGCACTAGAGCAGTGTTTGGGTTTAAAACCGACATTCGTAGCTCCAAAAGCGAGCCCAAGAGGCATAGTAGAGTGGTTCGAAGAGCACCCAGAGCACAAGGGTAAAAAGATAGCTGTTCTCTCGCCAATGGTAAGAGGGTTAATTTAGCCTGTTGCTATACCACAGTTTATTGAGGAGTTAAAAGGGTATGGATTAATAGTTAGAGAGGTTGTGAGTTACATTACGCAACCAGCAGAGCAGAAGCTACTAGATAAGCTATGCACAATAAGCGATGATATAGATGGTGTAGCCTTTGGTTCAGCCACAGAGATAGAGGTGTTTATCCAAACGTTAGGTTGCAAAAATAGCCACATTAGCCACATGATTTTTAGCCCATTAGCCTTAGCCCACGCTCATAAGTTAGGACTTTCAGACAAGTTTATAGACAACAGGTTCAAAGAGTTTGACAACTTCACTAGCGACATCAAAAAATGGGTGGAAGGTAATGATTAATGAATAATGATAAATGATTAATGATTAATGATTAATGATTAATGATTAGTACTGATGCGTTAATATTTTTTTAGTCGAATAGTGACGGTTGTTCTTTGACATCTTGATTTGAAATAGACTTAGGTTGTGTTATTAATTCAGCTAATGGTGTCTTGTCTAATGCTGATATGCTAAGTATTTGCATTATCTCATAAACAGAGAATGGAGAAGATAACACAGTCTTAAGGTATGCTACTAATAGATAGGCACAGATGGCTACCCAAATATGTATATGTACAGCATTTTCAGAGTAACCCCATAAGTGCTTGATAGTTAGGTTTTGTTTTATCCACTTAAAAAACACCTCTATCTGCCAACGGTTTCGGTATAAATTGGCAATTTCAATAGCAGAAAGTTCGAAGTTATTGGTGATAAATACAAGTGTCTCCTGTTTTTCTTTATCAAAATATTCAATTCGTCTTAATGCAATTGGGTATTGTTTTTTCTGTTTATGATTCTTAAACAAGACACCATCATCTGCCTTTATACCTAGATCTTCATCTATTTTTATTGCAGAGCTATTTATTATATAGGCAAATGTTGAACGAGGACGAGTTACATAAAAAGTTCCTGCTTGCTCCATTCGATAAAGTGCAATCGTATCAAAATAGGCTCTATCCATTATGTAAAATTCATTTGGCTGAAAGGCTATCATATCTAACATATTGCTATCATGCTACTTACCGTGAGTAACATGTATGAATACAGGGATATTACCTCGCAAATCTAAAAGAGTATGAGCTTTAGCAGCACCTTTCGAATATTTGCCCTCAGCCCATGCTGCAAGCTTTATACTTAATGATATAGTTGTGGAATCAAGCGCAAAAATAGCATTGTCAACCTCAACGTTTTCAATAGTTGTTTTATCATACATCGGTCTCACAATTGAGATAAGATAGTAAGCATAATCTGCGAAAATTCGCCAATCTCTCCTCTCGTTTGCACGAGATAGAGTCGACTGATTTACACTCTGTTTCATACCTAGATGGTATAATTTTGAGCTGTGAACATTAAGACATAAACATATATCTCTCAGAGATTTAAGTGAGGTGATTTGCCCAAAAAGCAGCTGTGCAAAATGATTCCAACTGTTAAAATCTCGATAGCGATAATCGCCATTATAGCGATCAACACATCGATTAAATTCGTTGTGATTAATCAGTGATAATAACTGTGCAAAAACATATTTACCTGTATTCATAACTAAATCCTTTAGAAAGGACAAAGTTACAAACCATTTCAAATCATTTAGTCAAAGAACGTCTGTATCTATTCGTATTTCAATCAGTTACAGCGATTAAAAAAAAGTTAACGCATCACTAGTATTTTATAATTCATAATTCACAATTTATAATTCTTAAATGGCAGATTATCAAATCAACAAAGGAATCGGAAAGTCGGTTGAGTTTAAAGGTTTGAAAGCTCAATACCTATTCATATTTGCTGGTGGTCTGCTAAGTGTTTTTATCCTCTTTGTCATTCTATATATGATAGGAGTATCACAAGTAATCTGCATATCTATTGGAGTTGTAGCTGCTGCACTGCTGGTGTGGCAAACATTCTCCCTAAATGATAAGTATGGTGAACATGGTATAATGAAGCTACAAGCTAGAGGGTATCGCCCAAGGTATATCACCTCAAAACGTAATAAATTCATAATTCGTAA
>JAWXTQ010000145.1:0-5141 GCA_044433405.1 Rikenellaceae bacterium | reverse complement strand
AAACCTCTGACATTGATGTAAAACTCTCAGAGTCTAACTCTAAACCAATATCACCACTAGTATCAAACGAATCTACTAGCTCGTCAGTGAGCACAACCTTATCGTCTTGCGATAAATCTCGAAAACTATCCGTCTTACCTGACACCGCCTTAGAGAATGAAAAACTATCATTAAAAGGGTTGTAGGTGGTGGTTGGCGATGATTGCAACTTCTCGGAATAGGCTGTAAACTCCTTGCTAACTGTAGATAAATAGACTGGTGAAGCAGCCATATCGGCATCGTTTGTGTTTGAATCAAAATCAATCATCGGAATGATACCATTTTTACCTAAAGATTCGCGAACTGCGGCATTGATAATCTGCCAAATAGCCTGCTCCTCGTCAAATTTTACTGCCGTTTTAGTGGGTGAGATATTGACATCTATACTTTGAGAATCAACATTTAGATAGAGAAAAAATGGAACATAACTTCCATCTGGAATTAACTTATCGTACCCATTCTGGACCGCCTTAAAAAAATAGGGAGAGTCAAAATAACGCCCATTTACAAAAAGAAAAGTATCTGGACGCTTTTTTGCAATCTCAGGCTTTCCAATATACCCTTTTACCTCTACCATAGAGGTGTTTACGTATAGCTCTACTAACGCCTTACCTATACTTTTTCCAGACAACGACAAGATGCGCTGACGAATATTGTTAGTAGATGGCAACATATAGAGCAGCTTATCATCTGCATAGAGCGAAAATGCAACTTTGGGGTAGCATAACGCTATTTTTTCAAACTCTTTAATGACCTTTTTTGTCTCGGCAAAGTCGGTCTTTAATGACTTCTTACGCGCTGGAATATTATAAAAAAGATTTTTAACAACAAACTGCGAACCACACGAAGGGTATGCAACTGGCTCTGATGAGACAAATGTACCTCCATTTATGGATACCATAATACCTATTTCGTCCTCCTCGCGACGTGTTTGAAGCTCAACCTCCGCAACTGAGGCTATAGAAGCTAATGCCTCTCCTCTAAAACCAAATGTGTTGATTGCAAAAAGATCTTCAACAGTGGATATCTTGCTAGTAGCGTGACGCTCAAAAGCCATCAAAGCATCATCTGACGACATGCCTTTTCCATCATCTATAACTTGTATAGACTTCTTTCCGCCCTCCTTTATGCTTACTATTACATAACTAGCTCCTGCATCAATACTATTCTCCACAAGCTCTTTTATTGCTGAGGCAGGCGACTGTACGACCTCACCAGCAGCAATTTGATTGGCTAAAAGATTAGATAAACGATTTATTATTCCAGACATACTTCAACTTTAATAGAGAATATTTTTTATATTTCAATGGCTATTGAATACCATAAAAATACTCCAACATAACCTCGATACCCTTGAATTTTACAATTACATAAGAGATAAATATTAAAATCATCAAGAATATTACGGCACGCAAAGTAACTCTACGTTTCTTCTCTGCTTGCTGCTCCTCCTCGTTATTAGTCATTCGTCGCATGCGACCCTCTTTGATGAAACTACCAGGAACGTACGCCTTCTTCTCAGCCTCTGGATCTGACTCTATGCCATACGCCTTCTTTTTCAAATCTAGATCCTCTTTTGCTGGATCATAAAAACGAGGCTTATAGTTAAACTGCCTTGGTTTTTGACTCTTTACAAACATAACTTAAGTAGTTAATATAGACTATTATTATAATTAAAATAAAAGCAAAAGGTATAAGCCGAGTTCTGTAATTGGCAAGCCAATCCCCTATCATCTATCTACTGTTGTAGTCACCTACAACCTCTAGCAACCTACCCTCCAACTCAGGCGAGCAGCCCTCAAACATTGGTATATTTGGTCTTGCAACCCATTAGGTGCACTGCAACTAACATCACTGCCAGCTCGGTGAGCTCTTACCTCACCTTCTCACCCTTACCTTAAAAATGCATCTAAGGCGGTTATTTTCTTCTACACTACTATCCCCTCACGGAGTTCTTTTAGTTAAAAAGAATGGTGCTCTATGTTGCTCGGACTTTCCTCTCCATATAAAAATATGCAGCGATAGAGCCCTCTTGCTTTAACTGCAAATATACATAAACTATTCCGAGATACAAAAATTCCGTGGTTTAAAAACGTTTATATCACGACATAATCACTACTATAACATTAACACTAAGATACTTAAATCTCACTACAATACTCTACAAATTTAATTATTTGTCGGTTTTAGGCGATTTTAAGCGGCTTTCACTTACATGAGCTAAAGCTCACACCTAACAACAATAGCTTTTCATTTCTTATAATCATACCTAACGGCATGGTAACGAAATGAAAAGCTATCACTATTTTTGGCTACGCCAAAATTAATACGACAATATACCTCCCGTTAATCTTAACAATTGGCTATTTGATACAATCAAATTGAATGTCGAGTTTAAGCGTGAAATGGCACTTTGCAAATATGAGATTTGAACCTCTCTGAAATCAAAAGAGGTAATTACCCCCTCTTTGTATCTCTCCTCAGACATTTTAAGCAATATTTCAGATAGTTCAAACTGCTCTGTATCTATCTTTACTAGCTCTTTGTAAACATTATAAGTGTCGTATTGATTAGCTAATTCTACCTCTAATGTTAGCTTTATTTGCTCAGTATTTAGCTTTTCAGCCTCACTGCTCACCTCGGCAATGTCGATATTTCGCGATATTTGACCACCATTAAAGAGCGTATAACTTAACGACAAACCCACCTTATTAGAGAAATAACTAGTGTTAACCCCAGATGCTCTTGAAACTCCTGGTGTAGCAGATGCATAGAGCGCGATAGTAGGATAACGAGACGATTTTTGCTGTTTAATCTCTAACTCTTTAGTTTTTACATTGATGTATTGGTTGTTTAATGTGCGATTATCACTAAACATCAACTCTTTCATGTTATCAAATTGGTAATCTTTAGATGGAGTAACAATCTCCTCACTTAACACCCACTGAGTCTCAACCTCTGCCGAAAGCAAAAGATTAAGCGAGCGAACTGCATCTCTTAACACCAACTCTTGATTTAGATAGCTACTACGGTCAGTAAGGTAGTCGCTTTTAGCTAAGGTGTATTCGTAAGTACCGCCTGAACCTATATCTTTTGCATTCTCCTGCTGAATATAACGGTCATACGAGATATCCATAAGAGTTTTATTGATATTTAGCATCTCCTGCTGTAGCAACACATAATAGTATGAGTCGATAATCGATTGGATGGTATTCTCGATATACAACATCTCTTCTCCTTGCGCCAACTCCTCATTATTGTCAAGTATCGCCTTGGTAGCTTTAATCTGGAAACCGTCAAAAAGCGTCCACGATAAACCTGCACTAACATAGGCCGAAACAGTAGAGGCTGAAGCAACTGTCTCGTAATCAACTTCAGCAGCTCCACTCAATGAGATTGTAGGAACTGCTCCCGCCATTGCCCAGCTATTACGCAAAGAGGCAACCTCGGTTGATTTTTGAATTATTTGAATTCCGTAGTTATTTTCAAGACCAACCTTGATAGCATCGCTAAGTGTGAGATGCTGCTGCGCCATTGCAGCAACAGGTGCTACAATGGCCAACACTACATAAAATATTTTTTTACAAGTCATAATTTAATCTATTTAACATCATTATCAAATGCCTCTTCTAAATCTCTAGAGACTATCTTCTCAATTTTAGCATCGATCACAGCATTTTCTACACTCTCAGGTGTAGCATTTTTATCACCAAATAGACGCGCCTTATAAAGAGAGAATGTGTTTGCACACTTCACTAAAGCAGGGAAAAGAGCTAGGATAAATATTGTTCCTATTAAGATACCATAACCTAATGATATCGCCATTGGCTTAACAAATGTAGCGTCGCTACTAGTCTCCTTAATAAGAGGGAAGAGCCCCATAATTGTGGTGATAGAGGTAAGCACTATTGGACGGAAACGCGAACGACCTGTCTCTATTAACGCATCAACTACCGTCATGCCCGAAACCAACAAACCATTATACCTTGACATAAAGACCACAGCATTGTTGATAATAGTTCCCGAAAGTGCAACCATACCCCAAATACTCATCATAGACAAAATTACTCCCTCTATAAGGTGTCCCCAAATTGCAGCCATAAACGATAGTGGCACAATTGCAATAATTAGAATACCTTGCAAGAATGAACGGAAGTAGATAATCAAAATAAGCATCATCACTGCGAAAGCAATACAAAACATTATAGTGATATTATCCATACTTTCTGAACTATCTTTCACCTGTCCTTGGTGCATATAACTTAGTCCTGGATATTTTTCTAGCAACCCTGGCATTACATTCTGTGAAACATCCTCTAAGATAGGCAACACTGAATCGTTTGGATCTAACATAAACGCCTCAACCCTAATCTCTTTACGACCATTGAAGTGATTTATCTTTGTAACACCTCTAGCCATACCAAATTCACAAAGCTCTTGAAGAGGATACTCGCCACTTGTTGTGCGGATTCTCAAACTCTCTAAGTCGCCAATATTTTGACTATTTGACTCTGGGTAGCGCACATAGAACCATATTTCATTTCGTCCCTCTTGAATACGCTGCACTAAAGTACCGTAGAATGCCGATCTAACTTGTGTCATAATCGACTGTGGCGTAAGGCCTAACGAATAAGCGATCGGCTTCAATTTTAGATAAACTTCACGAGCACCTAACTGATTGTTATCCATAACATTATACAAAGAGGCCATTGTTGACAATTCAGTCTTTAAGTCTTCACACGCTGCAAGTAGAACATCGTTATCTCTACTGAACAGACTAATAGATACTGGAGCACCAAAACGAGAACTTGCACCAATTGCAAACTTGTAGGCGTTAGGAACATCAGTGATTTGTCGTGCAATAGCCTGCTTAACAACCTCTGAACTCACCTTACTATCATCTAAGGTGCGCAAGAATACTCGTATCAAACCTGCATGCTCACCCGACTCATTTCCTGAGAAAGACGAACCTGTTTGAATATTATAGGTCTCGATAAATAGGGGCTCATTATACTCTTTCGCAAGTAACGAATCGGCTATCTTAATCTGCCCCTCAACATATTTCAACTCTTTAAATACAGCCTCTGTAGAAGTACCTGGCT
>JAWXTQ010000144.1:0-5158 GCA_044433405.1 Rikenellaceae bacterium | reverse complement strand
CTACAACATACTCTACAACGCCAACATCAGGACCACTAATAACAATAATACCTATGGCATTACCTTTAATTCTACGTATGAGAGAACAGTCATATTTTTCAGCAACAAGCATTGGCACGCCTGTATAACCCTCATATGTGATAGCTTCATCTTTAGGTGTGTAACTCTCTTTATATCCAAATAATGGACCGCTATCGGCACTCTTTATCTCAGCTAGGTAACCATTCTCAAAACATCTTTTGTTCTTGGCTTTTGGTGTGCTAAGGCGTTTTGATAGTTTAGAGTCAGCAGAGAAAAACTCCTCAAATGCGTTTTTCAGCGCGTTGTAATGAAATTTTGTAGCCAACTGAGATTCTGCCGCAAAATAGTCGCTACTATCTATATCTCCTGCCTCTATAGCATCAAAAACCTCTTTTGAAACATCAATGTAGTGCACTCCATAGTAAGATGCAAACTCCTTTTGCAACTCGATAGTTTTTGGGGTTACACCACTCTTATATTGGGCTATCATCTTCTCGCTAGGCGAAGAAATCATGATTATGTCCATATTGGAATTTTGCTTGAGAGCAGCCCTAATCACACCCTCGATAGCTAATCTCTGATGCTCCACAGAGCAGTTGTTAGTAATATCTTCGGCTGCTGTCTCCAAAAGCAGAACATCTGGAACCATCTTAGAGTAGAGCCTCTCACCCAAAGTAAATGCAAAACCTACACTACCCAAAAAGAGATCTGACACATCAACCGTTGTGATAGGGGAGCTATATTTTGAACCTAAATAGTCATTTAATTGTGCTTGCCACTCCGATTTGGAAGTAGCCTTACCACCAGCATAGGCAATTTTAATCTCCTTGCTTTTTGTTGAACTACTCATGAAATTATTGACTACTAGGGATGAGTAGTCTTGCTGCGCTAGCAAGGGGAGCGCACAAACAAAAGCTATTAATGTTATTACTATCTTCTTCATATATTATACTTTTATTAAAAATCTACTTAAAATTTACTCCTCTTCAATCTCTCCTTTTTCGATAATCTCATCTACTTCGGTTAGATATCTATAAAACGTCTCTCCAAATGCTCTTATTATGGGCTCTTTCAAACCTTGGTATACTTTGATACCATGCTTTTTACCACACTCTATAGCACCCTCACAAACCTGCCAACGGTGATAGTTCAAACCACACATTCCGTTTGCAAAATTCGTAACCCTTATGGGATATAGATGGCATGAAATTGGCTTTTTGTACTCTATCTCGCCTGCTCTGCACGCCTTTTCGATAGCACAAAGCGTAACACCATTCTCCTCTACAACAAAAGCACACTCCTGGCGATTGATTAAAGTTGTGGTGTAATCACCATCACCATCAATCTCAAATATACCATCTGCTTCGATTGTCTCAACACCTTGCTCAGTCATATATTTTTTTATTACTTCAAGGTTCTCCTCTATCTGCTCGATATCCTCTATTTCTAGAGGCGCACCACTATCACCCTCTACGCAACATATTCCTTTACATTTTGCAAGGTCACAACAAAAATACTCCTCAAAAAGCTCGTCACTTACAATTTTATCCTCTATTTCTATCATTTTATACTATTAAATTTAATGTTACAGTTCTATATTAAATTGAGATACGATTATTGATTGCATGAACAAGTGTAATCTCGTCAGTTAAATCTATCCCCTCACCTACGCCAATACCCTTAGCAATTGCTGAGATTTTTATGTTTTTCGACTCTAATCGCTTCCTGATGTAGAAAGCAGTAGTGTCGCCCTCAATCGAAGATGGAAGAGCAATTATCACCTCTTGAATATTATTAGAATCAATATTTTGCTCCAAAAGCTCAATCTTTAACATTGATGGCGAAACACCCTGCATAGGCGAAATTACTCCCCCTAAAACATGGTATAAGCCATTATAGCTGCCTGTAGACTCTATCGAAAACAGATCTTTAACATGCTCAACAACGCACACAACACTCTTATCACGGCTGCAATCTGAACAAATTGGACATATTGGCGTATCAGAGATATTGTTGCATACAGAACACTGCTTGATGTTTATTCTAAAATTCTCTATAGACTTAGCTAGATTCACAGAGACAACCTCTGGTTGGCGCAATAAATGAAGCGCCAATCGAAGTGCACTCTTCTCGCTTACGGATGGAAGTTTTGACAGCTCGTCAACAACTTGAGATAATAGTCTACTTTTCATCACTTAACAATAAACTACACTGGTTAAATCCTCTTTTCTGAGGTAGGTATTGGCAATTCGTAAAATATCCTGCGGGGTTATCTCTCCAATACGTTTTATCATCTGCTCGGTTTGGTGATTGGTTACTCCATTTTGGATATTCTCGATTGTCACATCACATATTCCAAATGGACCATCCAACACCCTAATCATCTCGCCTATAATCACTCTCTTAACCATTTCTAGCTCCTCGTGCGAAACCAATTCGTTTTGAAGAATCTCTAACTCTTTGAAAATTTCGCTCTCCGCACTCTGTGTAAACTCCTTAACCACCTCTGTAGAGATGATAAAGTAGCCGCTATCTTGAAGATTTATTGTCGCTGCATGCACTCCGTATGTATACCCCTTATCTTCACGAATATTTTGCATCAAACGTGACGAAAAGTAGCCTCCTAATATGGTTGATAAAACCTGCATTGGAACAAAATCGGGGTGATTACGTGAAAACAACACTCTACCTATATTTATTGACGACTGCACACTTTGGGGATTCTCTACTCTCTTTGTGGCTGCTTGAAACTCGGGCTGGGGTGTCTCGCGTCGACTATTTTCACCTTTAGGCAACATATCTACAATCTCACCAACTGCATCAATAATCTCTCTATTTACATTTCCGCTAATTGCGACAAACAGATTTGAACGGTTATAATAAGCTGAATAAAAATCCTTTAAAAGCCCTACATTAATATTGTCATAATCGTCAGGTTTAGCAAATTTTCCATAATCATGCCCCTGACCGAAGATAGTACGCACAAACTCCTCGCGTGAACGTACACTCATCTTCTCCTTTTCGATTTTCAAATACTCTTTACGCTTTGATGTATATACATCACACTCACTCTCTAAAAACTTAGGGCGAATAACTATATTTTCTAATAAAGAGAGAGCTTTATCGCAAAATCTTCCCAAGGAACAGATAGTAATCACCTGATAATCTCGGTCAATGCTAACATCATAGTAGATGCCATAAAAATCGAGAATCTCGGCAACCTGCATTGCACTATACTCTCCACATCCTTCTGAGAGCAAATTAGCAGTAGCAGAGGCAATAAATGGAGCAGATTGGTATTTAACACCTGCACAAAACACTAAAGATATTCTCACCACATCACCAGAGGGTGCATATATTGAGTCTATTTCAACACCCTTTTTTGAGTAAAAAACCTCAGGATGGAGCAAGTCAACCTTATCTATTTTCTTAATTTTAGGCAACATATAATTTTAAACTTTAAAACTCCAAAGTTACTTCTTTTTTTTAATATTTGCAATTTTGAATATCATGAAAATTAACTATCTTTGCAGCGTTACAAAAGGTAACCTTGTGATTATATGAAGAAATTTATTCTTATTTTATTTTTCGTATGTAATTATTTTTGCTCTTTCAGCAAAGATAACATCAAGATAGACTCGATTCCGTTCAGGCTTGAGGGAGACAATCGTATATATACATGGTGCAAGGTTAACCAGAGCGATTCGCTATATTTTTTGATAGACACAGGTGCTAGTGATATGGTTATCAACTCTAACAAGCTCTCTAAAGTGGAGATGATATGGGGCGATAAAGTAACAAATCTAGGAAGCACAGGAGAGTCAATAATACCCAAAAGCAGCAACAACACATTTCACTGGGGAAACACTACTCACCATGATGTCTCTTTTATATCAATACCCTATCCAAATGAGCGATGGGATGGCGTTTTAGGGCTAAGCATATTAAAAAACTACACCGTAGAGATAAACTACGACAAGATGCACATTTTTCTATACGACAAAGAGAACTACAAAAACGAAAATCCTAACAAATTAAAGATGGAATTTAGACACAATGTGCCATTTGTTGAGCTAAAAATAAAAACTAAAGATAGAGTCTTGAGCGCAATGGTTGAGATAGATAGCGGCTCTGATAGAGTAATAGATTTATCGACTACATATATCGCAAAGCACAATCTATCAAATCATTTTGATGCTCCCTACGCAATATCAACAATAACCAGCTCGGACGGCAACTCTGGGCGTATAAACAATGTCTACTTTGACATGGTAAACTTCTCAAGCCTTGTGTTGTATAAGGTTGCAGGAGGCTGGTCTGAGGTTCAATTTGGACTTCTCAACTCATCAGAATGCGATGGTATGATTGGCAACAACATGCTAAAGCGATTTAATCTAACGCTTGATTTTAAATCAAATTACACATATTGGCAACCTAACAACAATATTTACACTCAATTCTACGATTTTTTAATAATAAAATAAACACATTGATATGATACGAAATTTTTTAGCAATTACCATTATTTTTTTAACATCTTGTACACACGATGGAATATTCCCAAACAGTGAATACAAGAGCCTCACCGAAAATACTTTTAACTCCAAAAAAATTGAGTATGGAGAAGATTCTCCAATTTTTTCGATTTTCAACAAAGAATTAACTACCAATGAGTATCAATCATTACAATTCTTGTATGCTTATGCACCCAATTCTGACATGAATGTCGATCACGACTTGATGTTAAATCATGTTCGCACATCACTTAAAGCGAGAGAAGAGATGGCATGGGGCGACTCAATATCAAACGAGATGTTTCTGCACTTCGTACTCCCTATTAGGGTAAACAACGAACCTCTCGACTCTTTTAGATCACAATACTACGAGACACTCAAAGCACGCGTAGCAAACATGTCGATGCAGCAAGCCGCACTTGAAGTAAACTACTGGTGTCAAGAGAATGTAATTTATGGTTCAAGCGATGCAAGAACCTCATCACCACTTCAAAGCATCAAAAGTGGCTTTGGACGCTGTGGAGAGGAGTCTGTATTCACCGTTGCTGCACTCAGAGCCATTGGACTTCCTGCACGTCAAGTATACGCACCACGTTGGTCACATAGCGATGATAATCACGCAG
>JAWXTQ010000143.1:0-5233 GCA_044433405.1 Rikenellaceae bacterium | reverse complement strand
CTTCTTGGCTTTAAGCCAATTCGCTAAAAAAGGCTCCTAGCAGCCTATCGCTGGTAAAAAAACCTTCGTCGCTTTCGCTCCTCGGGCTCACTTTGGTTCGCTGGGGATTCTCGAGTAGGGTAGTGTGGCTTCGAAGTTTGTAACAGAGACGTGTCTAGGGTCTTGCAGGGACTTGGCTGGGTCGAAATGTGTAAAGCTATTTCAGGACAACTCACCCAGAAGCAAAGGTGATTATGGTTACAGAACAGGGTAAACGTCGTTTACTGTGCCGCTAAATATTGTTATTAGCTCTTTTGATAGCTCCTTCGCTCCATTAAGGTCGTTTAATAGATAGTTGCCGCACTGCTGTGCATTAGCAGCAGGAATCTCGTCAAGTTCAATAATGTAATTAAACGCTCCGCATAGGTAGTGTGCAATCTCTGCGGTTTCAACCTCTTTGTTCATAAGAAGGTAGAATCCAGTGCAGCATCCCATTGGTCCAACATATAAGATATTCTCTTTAAATGATGAGTGTTCTCTTAGGAAAGAGGCTAGGCAGTGTTCGAAAGTGTGCATCACCCCTTGTGATATTGCGCTTTCGATTGAGCCTTTAGGAGCTTTGAATCTTAGATCGTAAGTGTATACTTTACCAGGCTCTGCTTGTAGGTAGATGCCTGGAAGTAGTTTTGTGTGGTCAATAGTGAAAGATGTAGGTGTCATTTTTTAATCGTTATTACGTGCGAATCCTAAATAATATATAAGTGTTGCCAATGCCGATAGCGCAGCAACTAGATATGTTCGTGCAGCCCAAGTTAAGGCCTCTTTTGCCTGATTGTACTCTCGTCCTTGTACTGTTCCTGAGTTTTTTAACCATGCAAGTGCTCGACGTGAAGCGTCATATTCAACTGGTAGTGTGATAACGCTAAAGAGTAGTACCATTACAAACATTGCAATACCTAGCCAGAACACCCAAGAGAGTGACGGAAATGAGTATAGCGCAACTGCTCCTACCATGATGGTTATCTGTGACCACATAGATGAGAATTGAACAACTGGCACTAGGGTGCTACGCATTTTTAATGGAGCGTAGTGTTGTGCATGTTGAACGGCGTGGCCGCACTCGTGCGCCGCTACGGCAGCTGCCGAAACAGAAATTGAGTTATAAACGCTTTCACTAAGGTTGACCGTTTTGTTTGTTGGGTTAAAATGGTCGGTAAGTTGGCCAGGTGTGCTTATTACTTTGACGTCGTAGATGCCATTTTCGCGCAACATCTTCTCTGCAACTTCACGACCAGTAAGGTTGCGAGGAAATGCAATTTTCGAATATTTTTCAAATACACTCTTAAGTCGCATTTGAACCACCATCCCCACTGCTGCAATGGCGATGATTAAAAGAAATCCTGAATTAAACATATATCTTTATTTTTTTAATTTATTAACTGATAATAGAGCTTTTTATTGTCTATTCACCTCTGTAGGTTAGGTAGCTGTTGGCCTGTGATGTTGGCATTACCTCTATTTCGTTGATGTTTACGTGGTCGGCAAGTGTGACAACATACCTAACTACTGATGCTATGTCTTTTGCATATAGAGGTGTTAATCCCTTGTAGACCGACTTTGCTTTATCAGTGTCTCCGTGAAATCTAACTTGTGAGAACTCTGTATCGACCATACCTGGGCGAATTTCGGTTACCTTAATACCATAGCGTAGCATATCTATGCGCATGCTTTTGCTAAGAGCGTGAAGAGCGTGTTTTGAGGCGCAATATACACCTCCATTCTCGTAAGTCTCTACACCTGCTATTGAGCCTAGGTTAATAATGTGTCCATGTTTGTTGCTTATCATGTGAGGTGCAATGAGTCGAGTAATATGGAGTACTCCTTTTATATTCGTGTCAATCATTGCGTTCCAATCATCTAAATTGCCCTCATATATGTGTTCTAGTCCAGAGGCTAGCCCAGCGTTGTTGACTAATATATCGACACCTAGTAGCTCACTAGGTAGCGATGTTAGAGCCTCTTTAGTTTGCTCCATTGAGCGGATATCAAAAGTTAGAGGTGTCACCTTAACTCCATGTTCTTTTTCTATTTGAGTCTTTAATTTGGCTAATCTATCGTTGCGTCTGCCAGTGATGATGCAGTCGTAGCCTAGCGATGCTAACTCAATGGCTATAGCTTCACCTATTCCAGATGTTGCACCAGTGATTATTGCTGATTTGTTCATGTTTGTTAAAAAATAATTTTTACAAATATATGCAAACTTTTTGTTAATAATAAATTTTTGGGTGTATATTAAAAAAAATACATACTTTTGTAGCTATGATTGGAAATAGAGTTATCTTTTTTTTGGCTAACAGAATATCTTCGTTAGTGGGTAGTGGTTCGGGGCGTGTAATGGTTCGGATTGCTATGTCTACTATAGCGGTTAGTGTAGCTGTAATGGTTGTTTCGCTATTTGTAATTACAGGTTTTCAGAACGAGATAACATCTAAAGTCGTAGGTTTTGCTAATCACTTAAGCATTACATCGCTCAGTGGCAAAGATATATTGCCTCTTAGTGCAGATGCGTTGTATGTCAATGAGGTTAAAAAGCTCGATTTTGTGGAGTCAATAGAGCCTGTAACTAACAAAACTGGCATTATAAAAAATCAACAAGGCGTACGAGGCGCAGTTTTAAAAGGGGTTACTAAAGATTATAACTTTGAATTTCTTTACAGTTCGCTAGTTGAGGGGCGTTTACCAAACATTCTCTCTGACCAAAAGAGTAAGGAGGTGCTGATATCTCAGAGGATATCTAGCGATATGAAGATATCATTAGGGGATAAATTTGAGATGATGTTTATCTCAGGTACGCAAGTATATCGCGATAGGTTAGAGGTTGTTGGGATATACTCAACTTCTTTAGCGGAGTTTGACGAAGTGTCTGTAATAGGTGATATAAAAGTAGCATCGAGAGTAAGCGGCTTTAGTGAGGGAGAGGTTGAGCGTTTTGAGATTATTATAGATGATTTTTCGAAGTTAGATAGTTATCATGCTCAGGTTGAAGATGTTGTTTTTGAGTTTGTGAGCGACGATGAGCCAGTGTGTATTGTGCCTATAACTGAAGATTATATCGCCATTTTTGACTGGCTATCACTGCAAAACACTAATATCTGGATTGTGCTTGTTGTGATGGTGTTTGTGTCGGCTTTTAGTATGATTGCCATGATGCTTATAATCTTGTTAGACAAGAGTTCAATGATTGGTATTTTAAAAAGTATGGGGATGAATAACTCTACCTTGCAGAGGCTCTTTTTGTGGCGTTCTTCATTTATAATAGTTAAAGGGGTAGTGACAGGTGCATCTTTGGCACTAGTGTTATGCCTCATTCAAGACAGATTTAAGGTTTTAACACTGCCAGCAGATGGTTATTTTATAGATTATGTTCCAATTGAGATAAATTATATCTATCTTTGTGCAGTTATGGTGTATAGCGTTGTTGCGCTTTTATTGTTGCAAACCTTGCCTGTAAGAGTGATTTCAAAGATGTCACCACACGATAGTATAAAATATAGTTAATGAATAAGAGTAAAGAGACAATAGCGGCAATGTTTGATGAAATTGCCTTTAAATATGACCAACTTAACCACACTTTATCTTTAGGTATTGATAAGTTGTGGCGCAAAAAAGTGGTTAAATTGGTGCAAAAACAGAACCCTTCGGAGATACTTGATATTGCAGCTGGTACGGGCGATTTATCAATTGCTTTAGCCAAGGGTATCAAAACAGCCTCTGTAATCGGTGCAGATATCTCAGAAAATATGCTCGATATTGCACGTCAGAAGTGTTTGAAGTTGGCTCTATCTGATAGGATAATGTTTGAAAATGGCAATGCCCTAGATTTAAAATATAGCGATAAGAGCTTTGATGCAGTGACTGTAGCTTTCGGAGTTCGTAATTTTGAAAATTTGGAGCTCGGATTGTCAGAGATGTTAAGGGTCACTAGAGATGGTGGTAAGGTGGTTATTATTGAGCTGTCAATGCCTGAGAGTGGGGTAGTAAGGTGGTTTTATAAACTATATTTTATGAAGATACTTCCAACTATTGGTCGTTTAACCTCCAAAAGTCAGTTTGCATACACCTATCTGCCTATGTCGGTAGCTGGGTTTGTTTGTGGTAACGATTTTTTGTCGTTAATGGATAAGGTTGGGTACAAGCAGTGTGCTATGCAGAAATTAAGTTTGGGAATAGCAACTATATATTATGGTTATAAATAATTTATACTACAATGAATAGATTTTTAATGGGTGTGATTTTTGTTATTGGACTGTCATCGTGCAGTTTCGACGCTACAAAAATCGAAGATGTTCAAATCGAGAAGGTAGATACTAAAGTGGGTGTTGAGAATATCGCAGTTAATGTTGTGATGTCTCTATATAATGGAAACAGAGCAGCTAAGATTAAAGAGGCTACTGCAACAGCATACCTAGGCGAAGATAAGGTGTTTGAGATAGAGCTCGATGATACTCCCATAAAGATAAAGAGAGGCGAAAATCAATTTTTATTACCAATAAAAATAAAACTTGTCTACAAGTCGGGTTTGCTCGGAATGGTTTCGCTATATCGTAAGATTGATCAACTTAAGGTCGATGTGCAAATAAAAGGAGGCACTTCTTTAGCCTCAGCCAATGTAGAATATAAACAAATACCCCTAGCTGAGCTAAACAAACTGCTAGGTGTGGATATAAAAAAGGAATTATTGAACTTTTAATACACTATAATATATATGAGAAGAGTTTTTATGCTGCTATTTGCCACTATGATTTTGTCGGTGTCGGCAGTAGCCCAAGAATTGAATCAAGATTCACTATATTACAATAATCTTTATAACTTAGATTTAATATCTCAGAAAGATGTGATTGAGAGATTAGCTCAACCATCGTATGATAATGCAACGGTATCTATAAATAGCGATAGCTTTATTGAGCTATCTAGTTTAGATGTGGATAAAGAGGTTGAGGGGTTTCGTGTGAGAATATTTTTTGACAATAAGCAGGGTTCTCGTTCGGATGCTGGAGATGCAATCAAGGCATTTAACTCTATCTATCCCTATATGAATACCTACTTAGAGTACGAACCTCCATATTTTAAAGTAACAGCAGGCGATTTTATCACTCATGTTGAGGCGGTAGCAATCTGGGGAAAGTTACTACCTCACTTCCCAACCGCCTTTATAGTTAAAGAGAATATACCTTATGGTGTGCTCTTAACACAA
>JAWXTQ010000142.1:0-5275 GCA_044433405.1 Rikenellaceae bacterium | reverse complement strand
GCGTGTGATGAGTTGGGGGTGTTGGTGATTGAACCAATGCCAGGGTGGCAATATTTTAATGCTGATACCCTATTTGTAAATCTTACTTACCGCGATATTCGTGATATGATTCGTCGTGATCGTAATCATCCATCCATTATTATGTGGGAGACTATCTTAAATGAGTCATGGCCTCCAAATGATTGGAAAGATGGTGCAATTGCCATAGCACATGAAGAGTATCCTGGTAATCAATGTTTTGCTTCGGGTGATAGTTATGGCTATGATGGTTATGATGTTTGTTATAACGACTGGTCAGAGGGTTTTAACCGTGCAAACAACACCTCTAAGCCTAGTTTTATTCGTGAATATTATGACTATGAGTTTGGTGGGCATTATAGTACAACTCGCAAATCTAGGGGTGATGGAGAGCAGGCACTTCTAGGAAGTAGTTGGAATGCTCAATGGTCGCACAATCGTTATCGTTCGCAATATCCATGGACCATGGGTGATGCCGTTTGGAGTATGTATGATTATAATAGAGGGTGTTGTGATAATATATGTAGAAGTGGAGTAGCGGATATTTTTAGGTTGCCAAAATTCTCACTAAACTTCTTTAAGAGCCAGCAAAACATAGGTGATTTATTGCCAAGTGGATATCAACACCCTTATCTATTTATTGCCAATTACTGGACTGAGCGTCCTGCGGAGGATAATAAAGTTGTGGTTTATGGTAATGTTGATCAAGTAGAGCTTAAGGTTAATGGTGTAAGTGTTGCACGTCAATTCAAAGATAGTGGTGCAACAACTGATTATTCAGCAGATAGCAACGGTTGGTACACTGGTGGCGATTCGTTTGATGGAGGCAATTGCGAGAATTTATCTCAATCGCCATTTACATTCAGCAATATTGAGTGGAGTAGTGGCTATATTGAAGCTGTTGGTTATGTAGATGGAAAAAGGGTTGTTAAGAGCAGTGTCTCAACCCCATTAGAGGCTAAAGAGTTGAGTATCTCTTATTTTGAGAGCGGATGTAAAGCGCAAAAAGAAGATGTTTTGATAATATATGTGTCGTTGATTGACAAAAATGGCACTTTGAATGTTTTGGATAATGAAACCAAGATTGAGCTTACAGTTTTGAGTGGTGGTCGAGTAGTGGGAGCAGAGAGTATGAGTTTAGAGGCTGGAATAGCAAGTTTTATTGTTCAGACTAACGATGCTTCAAAGCTTAAGTTGTTAGCTACAGGTGGAGGATTTAAAAGCATCAAGAGTATGAAATTAGAGAGCAAGTAGGCTGTTATGTGACTACTATTTTTATATATAACTTTTTTATATTATTTTTGTCAGTTATAATAATAAAATAATGAATACAAAAGAGCTTTTAAAATTAATTCCTAATATAGAGAACTATTCTAGTGAGAATTTCTTCTTGCTTGCAGGTCCTTGTGTTGTTGAGGGTGAGCAGATGGCAATGGATATTGCAGGTCATTGCAAAGAGGTGTGTGATAAATATGATATACCTTATGTGTTTAAGGCCTCGTATCGCAAAGCAAATCGCTCTAGTGCAGCCTCTTTTAGTGGTTTAGGTGATGAGCTTGGGTTGGAGATAATCCAAAAAGTTGGAAAAACATTGTTAGTGCCAACCGTTACTGATATCCACTCTGCTAGCGAGGCGATAGTTGCTGCGGAGTATGTAGATGTTTTGCAGATACCAGCTTTTCTGTGTCGTCAAAGCGATATTCTGCTTTCGGCAGCGCAAACAGGTAAGGTTGTAAATGTCAAAAAAGGGCAGTTCTTGTCGCCAGAATCTATGAGATTTGTGGCTGAGAAGTTGCGTGAAGCGGGATGTGAAAAAATAATGCTTACTGAGAGGGGTACTACCTTTGGTTATGGCGATTTAGTTGTTGATTATAGAGCTATCCCTGCAATGCAGCAGAATAATTGTCCTGTTGTGATGGATGTCACCCATTCACTACAGCAGCCAAATCAAACGTCAGGGGTCACTGGCGGCCGACCAGAGCTTATAGAGACAATTGCGCGTGCCGCTATTGCAGTAGGTTGTGATGGGTTGTTTATAGAGACTCATCCTGAGCCATCTAAAGCACTTTCTGATGGGGCTAATATGTTGGCGCTATCAAGGTTAGATGAGCTTATGGAGAGATTGACTGTTTTGAAGTCATGTGTTAATTTACTTTAATAGGTTTGCTATGATGAGGCGAAGATTGATGGTTTTAGCGTTAATATGTTTTACGTTGGTGTTGTATTTTTTACGACTAACCGTCCTGTTTTCAATCTGCCTCTTAGTTTTAGTGTATCTATCATATAAAAGCGATAAAAAAAGAAAAAAATGAATACAACAATGTTGCTAACCATGGCCATTTCGATAATCTTTGTTGGGTTTATGGTTTTTGCTCTACTGATTACATATCTTCGTAAAGGGCATCACATACAGAGTGAGATAGGAGATAATCCTCACATGAAGGAGCGCGGAATAAACTGTACTTCACGTACAATTCTTGAGGAGGAGAGGGCTATCTTTGGTGATAGTGTAGATGTTTCGTCGGTTTGTTCAGGTAGTTGTTCTTCGTGTGTTACCGACACTTGCGAAAAGGATGAAGTGGTGGCTGAAAATATCTAAAAGCTCTCTTTTTTAATGCTTGATATTGAGTTTAGATGAAGAGTTAAAATAGATATAATCCCCTTGTTTTTGAGAGTGTTGGTTTTTAGTTTGTAGCTTGAATATCGTATATTCTCTTAGGCTAGATGAGCAGTGTTGTAAACTTTTTTATAAGTTTGTATCTACAAAAGAGCATTACTCTCTTTATTAGTTATATTAGTGCTGATTTACATGTAGTTTAGATAGCTAGCAAAAGAAAAGTGCCCAAAATTATAAAATTAAAAAAATAAAATAATATTATGTCACAAAGAGTCTATATTTTTGATACAACCCTAAGAGATGGAGAGCAGGTCCCAGGTTGTCAACTTAACACAATCGAAAAAATTGAAGTAGCACGTACCCTTGAATCGCTAGGTGTCGATGTTATTGAGGCAGGTTTCCCTATCTCTAGTCCTGGAGATTTTAACTCAGTTATTGAGATATCAAAAGCTGTATCACAGCCAACAATTTGTGCTTTGACACGTGCTGTAAAGAAAGATATCGAAGTTGCAGCAGATGCTTTACGTTACGCTAAGCGTGGTCGTATTCATACAGGTATTGGTGTTTCTCATTCGCATATATACGACAAATTGCGCTCAAATCCAGACGATATTATCGAGAGAGCTATTGCAGCAGTGAAGTATGCAAAAACTTTCGTTGAAGATGTAGAGTTTTATGCTGAGGATGCAGGGCGTGCAGAGCCAGAGTTTTTAGCAAAAGTTGTAGAGGAGGTGATTAAAGCGGGTGCAACAGTGATTAATATTCCTGATACTACAGGCTACTGTATGCCTTATCAATATGGTGAGAAAATCAAGTTTTTGATTGATAATGTTTCTAATGTTGATAAAGCAATCCTCTCTACTCATTGCCATAACGATTTAGGAATGGCAACTGCCAACTCTCTAAGTGGAGTGCTGAATGGAGCTCGTCAGGTAGAGGTTACAATCAATGGTATTGGTGAGAGAGCAGGTAATACTTCACTTGAAGAGGTAGTTATGGCACTTCGTTGTCACAAAGGTTTGGGTTATGACACAAATATCAACTCTCAAATCATTATGCAGGCTTCAAATATGGTTTCTAGCTTGATGAACATGCCAGTGCAAGCTAATAAGGCGATTGTAGGTCGCAATGCTTTTGCTCACTCTTCAGGTATCCACCAAGATGGTGTGTTGAAATCGCGTGAGAGTTACGAGATTATCGACCCTAAAGATGTTGGTATTAACAACTCAGAGATTGTGCTTACAGCAAGAAGTGGTAGAGCTGCTTTGAAACATCATCTTGAGCGTTTGGGTTTTGATTTTGAACAAGAGAGAATTGACTCATTATATATCGAGTTTTTGAAGCTTGCTGATAGCAAGAAAAATCTTAGTGATGATGATATTATTTCGTTAGTAGGGGGAGAGAAACCTCAAAAGTCTCGTACAGTAGGTTTGAAATATTTCCAAGTTCTTTCAGGAACGCTTCTTCCAACTGCAACTGTAGTTTTAGAGATTGGAGATAAAGAATTCACCCTAACCGACACAGGCAATGGTCCAATAGATGCAGCAATCAAGGCTGTAAAACAGATTCTAAAAGACGAATTTATTTTACAAGAGGTATTGATTCAATCAATGAACAAAGGTAGCAATGATGTTGGTAGAGTACATATGCAAATTGCAAGTGGAGGCCGTACAGCACACGGTTTCTCAGCAAATACAGATATAGTTTCAGCTTCGCTTGAAGCGTTTTTGGATGGTGTAAATAAGCTTATCTAAGAGGTTTACACTATTTTAATAATAAAAAATACAATGGTAGCAAAAACATTATTTGATAAGGTTTGGGATGCTCACATAGTTGAGAGTTTAGATGGAGGACGCGATATTTTATATATTGATCGTCATTATATTCACGAGGTAACATCGCCAGTGGCGTTTTTAGGGTTGAAAAACCGTGGATTAAAGGTGTTTCGACCAGATCAAACATCTGCCGCACCTGACCACAATATCCCAACGCTTAATCAACACTTGCCAATTGATGAGCCGCAATCGGCACAGCAAGTTTCGTCGCTTGTTAACAACTGCAAAGAGAATGGAGTTGAACTTTGGGGGTTAAACCACCCAAAACACGGTATTATTCATGTGATTGGCCCAGAGCAAGGTTTGACACAGCCTGGAATCACAATAGTGTGTGGTGATAGTCACACCTCTACCCATGGAGCAATGGGTGCAGTAGCCTTTGGTGTTGGCACTTCAGAGGTTGAGATGGTGTTTGCCTCTCAAACCATTCTGCAACCTAAGCCTAAGAAGATGAGAATAACCATTGAAGGCGAGCTAGCTGAGAATGTTTCGGCTAAAGATTTGATTTTATACGTAATTTCAAAGATATCGGCTTCAGGAGGCACAGGATATTTTATTGAGTTTGCAGGAAGTGCAATTCGCTCGTTGTCGATGGATGGACGATTGACCGTTTGTAATATGAGTATCGAGTGTGGTGCTCGTGGTGGTATGATTGCTCCAGACCAGACAACATTTGCTTACCTTAAAGATAAACCCTTTGCCCCAAAAGGTGCGGAGTGGGATGCTAAAATGGAGTATTGGAAAACCCTCTATAGTGATGAGGGGGCGATATTTGATTGTGAGCATAAATTTAACGCAAGCGATA
>JAWXTQ010000141.1:0-5364 GCA_044433405.1 Rikenellaceae bacterium | reverse complement strand
ACTTTAACCTCCGCCCAAATTTGGTATGTCGTTTGATTTTGCACTAAAATGAGTTCGCGGAGTACTCCTTGTACTTTAGAATCTCATTTTAGGGTAAAAGCAGGCGGCAGAGCAAATTTCCCCAAGAGTTTAACGGACATTAATGACTCTTAATATATTAGGTTGTCACATGGTAACAAAGTAAAGCTGCATTTGTAAACTCCTGGTGTCATTTCGTATTGCGATAATGGACCTGGGCCACAACTTTGATTACCAATGCCTCGTTGAACTGCGTCTATATTTAAAACTGTTTGCGATAAACGGTTGGCATCACGCTCAAAACCGTGCGACATATCGTTCCATAGCTGCTCGTCAGTGAAGTGTAGAGCAGAGAAGTTAAAGGTCTCACCAGCTTTAATCATAATACCACGGCCTCCATCGTCAGTTAAACGCATCCAACGCACATCCTCACGATTACCCATGCTTTGAGAACGCATATACTCCTCTTCAAAACCTGTAACGGTGTTGTTGTATACTCCTAAGAATGAAGAACTTTTACGGTCAACATAATTCTCCCAAGGGCCACGACCATAATAGGTTACATGCTCCATAGAGTTAACAAAACTTGCGCGTAAGCCAACTCTTGCTGGCATATAAGAGTTTTCCTCAAGCGTAAATTCACCATCTACCTTAACCTTGCCACATGGAGTAAATGTGTATGTTATCTCGAAAGGATAAACAGCTCTTCTCTCATGCTTTAATGTAGCTACAGCACTTACTGTTATTTTATAAGAACTATTTACCATTTCGCTCTGGCAAGATTTAATCTCAATCTCTTCTTTTTTGTATCGGCGGTTGTCGTTATTAATACTGCGATACCAGTTAAACGCAAAACCTTCACCTTCGTAAATTAGCTCTTTACCATTGTAAACTAGCGAAGTGATAGTTGCTGTCAGCTTATCGAATTTTGATGAAAATTCTGCTCCAGTTATGCTTATAGACTCCTCTGTTTCATCTATTTCAAGAGCAGAAGCTGTTTTACCTTTTGTGCATGGCTTACTAAGAACTGGTTCTGTTAGAAGAATCTGCTCGCTTGCGAAAGCATGACCAACAGGAACATAACTTTCAGCCTTTTTCTTAACAAAGTAGGTATTCAAAGCATACTCTGCATCGCTATCGATAGCTGTTTCGTATGGGATAGCAACCTCTACACTCTCACCAGAATGGGCAGTTGGCAACTCTACCTCACCTTGTTCTACAATATGACCATCTTTCAATAGAGCCCAATTCATACGGAATGCATCGAGTGGCAAGAAGTCATATTTGTTTTTAACAATTACACTCTTATCTTTCGACGAGCTTGAAACTTCTATATATTGGTACACCTTCTTAACCTCCATCAATTTTGGAGTCTCTTTTCTATCAGAGGTAACAACACCATTTGCACAGAAATCAGAAGAGTGTGGCATATCACCAAAGTCATTTCCATAATAAAACTCAGTTTGAGGGCGACCCGTCATTGTCATACCTTGGTCTACCCAATCCCAAATACAACCACCAATCATGCGTTGTGAGTGGTTCTCGATATAATCCCAATACTCTTCAAGATTACCAATTGAGTTACCCATAGCATGTGCATATTCACAAAGGAAGTATGGCTTGTTGCTGCCATCCTTATCTCTAGAAATCATATTGCTAACTGAAGGATACATTTGGGAATCCATATCAGCTGTATTGTTTTTACCCTCGTAATGTATTGGACGAGAAGAATCTATCTCCCTTGCTGCATCATACATGGCGATAAAGTTGTCGCCACCACCACACTCGTTACCCATAGACCAGAAAATGATAGATGGGTGGTTCTTGTCTCTCTCAACCATTCTCACCATACGATCTACCATGGCTGGAATCCAGTTTTTCATACCTGAGATTGAGGTGTTTCCATGACACTCTACATCAGCCTCATCCATAACATACAAACCATAATAGTCATAAAGAGCATACATGCGAGCATCATTAGGATAGTGTGATGTACGAACTGTATTAACATTATTTAATTTCATCAATACGATATCCTCGACCATTGACTCTACAGGTATAGCTTTACCTAAAATAGGGTGGGTATCGTGGCGATTCACTCCTTTAAAGAGAACTAACTCGTTATTGATATAGATTTTATTATTTTTTGTCTCGATCTTACGGAAACCATATTTATTAGAGGTACACTCGATTATTGCACCACTTGCATCTTTTAAAGTTACAATAAAAGTGTAAAGATTTGGAATCTCAGCACTCCACAATTTTAAATTTTCAGAAATCTCGCCACTAACAGTCACCTTTTGAGGGGTATTTTTGCTTACACTTGATATTGTGGTACTATTTTCTGACACTTTGTTGTTTTTGTCATCTAACACTGTAACCTCTAGCTGCAAGTTTTTATATCGTTTATCGAATGATTTAACGTCAGCCTCAACCTCGTAAGCAACTGTTTTTAAATCAGAACTTAGATTGTCCTTAATATGGAAATCACTTACACGCACCTTGTTAGTAGCGTACAAATAGACATTACGGTGAATACCACTCAAACGGAACATATCTTGATCCTCTAAATAAGAACCATCACTCCAACGATACACCTCACAAGAGATGGTGTTTTTGCCCTCTCTAACATATTTGGTAATGTTAAATTCGGCATCGTTGTTTGCACCTTGAGAATAACCAACTTTTTTACCATTTATCCAGACGTACATTGCACTGTAGCAACCATCAAAGTGCAAAAACACCTCTTTACCTTGCCAATCATCTCCCAAAATAAACTCTCTACGATATGAGCCAACTGCATTAGGTTCGTTCTCGATTGTCCAACCATCAACTGTGCGAATAAAAGGAGGTTGATTTTTGTGTGGATATGTAACATTTGTATAGATAGGCGTACCATAACCCTCTAACTCCCATGACGATGGCACAGTTATATTGTTCCATGATGAAACATCGTAATCCTCTTTATAAAAATCAACTGGACGCTCATCAGGAGAGGCTACCCAATTAAATTTCCACGCTCCGCTAAGTAGCATAAAATTCTTAGTAACAGGAAACTCCCAAGGTTTTGAGAATGATGGATCGCTAAGTAATTCATCTTCTGAGAAGAAAGTGAAGAATGTATTTTTACCATCCTCTTTATTGATAGCAAACACGTGCTCTTGCTCCCACTCTACATCACCTGTAATATAAACCACCTCTGGAAGAGGCTCATTTGTGACCTTAAATATCCAATGTTGTTCTGGGTCAGTTACATCTTTTTTCACTAACTGAACTTTACCATCTTGACGATAGCCAAGAGCTAAATCTTTGTATAGTTTTGGAGTTAACACATAGGCATCTGGTGTTTCAGTAGGTGTTAAAATCCATTGTTGATTTTGGTTTTCAAGGCTAGAGTCGTATTGATAAATCAACACCCCCTCTTTGGCAAAGCCAGTATAATCTAAAGATTTATCAAAAGCTATCAGTTGCAAACACAACTCACCAGTTGAGGTTGTCACAATACGGAACATCTCGCCCGCTAATCCCTTTTGAGGCTTATTTAATATAAGCTGAGGACCATTATCAAAAGACCCACCATTAGACACGACCTCTCCATTGTTGTTGTAAATCTTATAGAACGACTCCTTGTTAAAATCTTGTGCACTCAGCACACTCCCTAACAGGAAGAACAACAGTAAAAAGAAAATACTTTTACGTTTCATAATTTATTAATAATTTGTAGAACCCCACATGAGTAATATTAGCAGGATTCATGGTTAACATTCATTTAAACACTTAAATAGTGCGCAATTTAACAAAAAACCACGAGACTGCCAAATATAGTGTAAGAAAAACATCTTTTTTACTTTAATCTTATAAGACAACACCCTACCCTCTGCCACATTGAAGCTACAAACCAATCTCTGACAACCATTTAAATATTTGGAAATACGCATTCTCCCTAACATCTAGCTTAGAGAGAACCAGGTCGTGCAATCCATCCTTAATCTCAACTTTTTCAACATTCTCACCTATGTTATCCCCATATTTTTTGATATCTTCGACATCCAAAACAGCATCAGCACACTGAAAATCCTCACTCCAAACACCACCTTTGATACTCTTGTCAGAATATAGCAACAGCACAGGACATTTAATATCCATTCCACTTTGGATAGTTGTGTGACCAGTATGAATAGCACGCATCCATCCTGAGGTAATTCGTTTATCAGAAAGGCTCTTTAAAGATGTATCAAAGTTCCACTCTCCATAAAACTGAGAATGGATACTTTTTGCATAGTTTCCAACAACATCAGATGGCGATTGCACTGTAATATCGCCAAACCATCTAGCTGCAATCGAGATTAACGGCACAGCTACACTCTCCTCAAACCAACTCATGTTCATATCAAAGAATGGACTATTAATAATTAATCCATCTATCTGTTTGTCAGTTTCGTTACAATATAGCGACGTTATCAAACCTCCAGTGGAGTGACCCATCAACACTATCTCGCAGCTACCTTCGAATATTATTTGCGACAACGCAGCATCTATATCCTCAAAATATTCCGACAAATCAGTTATCTCAAATGGCTCTCTAGAGTCTAGCATTGACCGACCATACCTACGTAGATCTAACGCATAGAAATTCCACAAAGAGTCGCTAAATCTATCACCCATCTCTTTCTGGAAAAAGTAGTCGTTATAGCCATGAATATACAAAATTGCCCTTTTTGTTTGCTCAGGCTGATATCTACGCACTAAAGTTGCGATAACCTCACCCTTTGAATCATCCTTCATTTCAAGAGTAAGCGACTCATATCCATCACCTAGCATATCAGGCACATATTGAGCATGTAAGCTAGAGGTAGCAAGTGCAAGAAGAATAGTGTTTACTACAATTTTTAGTTTAATGTTTCTCATATAAGATCAATGATAAGATTTTAAAAATGCGTTAGCTTTCTGTCATGGATAAAAAAAGCTAACGCACTACTATGCTATTTATAGTTAAAGACTATTGTATCAAAACGCAGTTATAGAGGTTTCGATTCCGTTTGCAAGATCTTTACTACTTCTGATTACCACTTTTTTCACTCCGCTATTTAATGCTATAAAGGCATTTTCTAGCTTTGGCAACATTCCGTCTGCTACAATATTTGCAGCCTTTAAATCAGCAAAACTCTCTGAAGTGATGTGAGTAATAACCGAATCTTCATCCTCAATACTCATCAAAACACCCTTTTTCTCGAAACAATAGATTAGCTCTACGTCATAATTTGACGACATGCCTACAGCGATTGTTTGCGCTACAGTGTCAGCATTAGTGTTGAGCAACTCTGCATCAAGTGATAGCGTAATTGG
>JAWXTQ010000140.1:0-5371 GCA_044433405.1 Rikenellaceae bacterium | reverse complement strand
GGGGAGACAATCTGGTTTAAAGCTAGTCAATTTTACCGCACTAACCAAGCTATATCTACCGAGAGCAAGGCGTTGTATGTGACACTAAGCGACAGTCTAGGTAGGAGCGTTATGCAGGAGTGGTATCCTATCATTCATGGCCATGTAGCTGGTAATCTAGAGTTAGATCTTGAGATTGCAGAGGGGGCATATAAACTTGAATTATTTAGCAAGGGGAGTTTCTATAGAGATTCTACCGATATTTTGATGATTAACAAGAAAGACAAAATGTTTTCATCATACAAAAGCATAAAGTGTTGTGCCTTTATCAGAATTTAAATATCAAGGGATTACTGAGTTTACACTTTTTGATAGCGACTTAATGCCTGTTTCGGAGAGGTTAGTTTATCTGAATTCTAATCAAAACCTCAATATTTCTCTTCAGCAGGTGAGAAATAGATATGGAAAGCGCAATCAAGTTATTATGAATATAAAAATAACAGATGATAAAGGTGACCCAGTCAAGGCTTCAATGGCAATATCGGTAGTTAACAAACTATCAAAAGATGTCGAAAACACAAATAACATACTTAGCCATAATCATTTGACCTCACAAATCAGAGGAAGAATACACAACCCTGCAAGCTATTTTGACAAATCAAACAAGGATAGGCTTGACGATATGGATTTACTACTATTAACACAAGGTTGGTGTAAATATGATTGGAATCTAAATGAAGCCTTAAAAGATGAAGTGCCCTTTATATTAGAGAGCATACCTGGCGAAATAACAATGACAGATAGAAGAAGAACAAAGGCTCAAAACAGCGATGAACAGTCGTTTTACAGCGATATTTTAGGCATTTCAGAGTCAATGCACGTGTTAAACATTGCAGGTTCTGAGAATAACAAAGATATCATTCATACCGACTCATCTGGCCATTATTTCGAAATTACCGCTCCTATGATAAACCAACATAGAGGCGAATACATCTACATAAAACCTATGCTTGGAAGATCAAGCAGGGCAAAAGTTAGCGTTGAAGAGTCTTTCTCTGTTATCGACTCTCTAAGAAAGGGGCTCTCTTTGTATGAATCGTTCAACTCAGTAACACGTCAAGACTCGATGAAGTATTCACAAGCGGTACTTTGTGATCTCTACCCTATTTTCTTAAACAAAATCCTGGTTATGAATAGCGAGCAAAGAAGATTACTAAATCGTGATGCGTTTATGCTAAACCTAGACAGCATTGAACAAGCGGTTCAACAAAAAGCATGGGTGTGTGATTGTCATTTAAAATCAGGAGGATTACCAATAATAAACGACTACGAACTAGGAGTCACCCACCACCCTGAAGATCCTGATGATCCTTTCTATTTCGGAGAGAGAATAACTCCTATTTTTGGCATGAAATACAGAGTTGGGGATTCAGAGGGGAAAATAGTAACTCACGCGCGAACATTTTCCTGACGACTTTTTACTTAGCGTCTACAACATTACAAGAGCCAAAAGTTTTTATAAAAACAAAACTTTCTATACACCTGACGTAGAAAGGACGTTAGACCAAACACCTATACTAACAACCGACCTATTTTGGAGACCTGATGCAACGACTACGGATAGTGGCAATCGAAGATTTTGGTTCTTCACCTCAGACACTGAGGCCGACTATATAGGAACTATTGAGTGTACAGACGGCAACGGATTATTCGGCACTTACGAATTCGAATTTACCGTTAAATAGAGATTTTAGGCCTAATATTTTTGGATGGTTGGCGATAGGTATGCTCTAAAACAGTTTTGTCTTTAAAGATATTTTACTATATTGCGGCATAAATTTAATGATATATGAGCACTATTTCGGTTGGGGTAAGTGGCGGAATTGACAGCGCTGCAACAGTATTAATATTAAAAAACAGAGGTTACGATATTAAGGGTGTCACTTTTAAAACGCTGAGTGACACCACACATGATAGCAGCTCTATACTAGCCGAGAAACTGGGCATTGAAATAGAAGAAGTTGACATTTCAACCCATTTTAAAGAGGCTATTATAGATCCTTTTTGCAATGCTTATATAGAGGGATTAACTCCATCGCCATGTGTGGAATGCAACTGTAGCATAAAATGGGAGGTGATTAAAAATCACGCGCTCAGCCACAACGCCACTCATTGGGCTACTGGCCACTATGCACAAATAACAAAGATTGATTCGCTACTCTACATCACTAAGGGGGTGGATGAACTCAAAGATCAGTCATACTATCTCTGGAAACTCTCACAAGAGACCCTAAAAGGGTGTGTTATGCCACTGGGAGGCAGCACAAAGAGAGATATAATAAAAATGGTAAGCCAAAGCAACATTGACTACCTCACCTCGAAGAGCGAGAGCATGGGAGTCTGTTTTTTGGGTAAAGGTGGCTACAAAGAGCTACTAAAAAACGAATATCCCGATGTTTCAAAACTAAACGGAGGGTTGATTGTTGACCGAAACTCTAACATATTAGGACACCACGAAGGATATCCATTCTACACACTTGCTCAGCGCAAAGGCTTGCCAATCAACAAACCACTATGCGTTGTTGAGATTAACCGCAACGAAAATTTGATTGTCGTTGGAGAGAGAGATGAGCTATATAGCGACTCTTTCTTTATAAGAGACTACAGCTTTGTAGCTATAGATGAGGCGATATACAGCAGAGAATTAACAGTAAAGGTAAGGGGAATTGGAGACAATCCAACAGGGTATTGCACTATTGAGATATTATCAAAAACTCAAATATTTGTAAGGCTATTATCCGACAAAGCATGGGCGCTAACTGCTGGCCAACCTGTAGTATTTTATATTGGCGATAGGGTTGTTGGTGGAGGGTATATAGCTCGCATGTGACATCCCTGAACCATTTTTAAACGCTTAGCTTTTCGCTAACCATTATAGTAAACTACTCATCAATGATCTACATACAACAATTTAGAGGTATCAAAACCTAAAATTTTCGCTTGTTCAATTAACTCCTCTTTCTGGGCAGCGGTAAGCTGTGGGGTGCGAGAGAGAAACCATAAATATCGCTTTCCCCTGCCTGTCACTAGTGCGGTAGTGTAATGTTCATCTATGTAGGCTACTCGATAGCTTGATCCAAAAATAGGAACAAAATAGAGCCTTAAATAATTGGGCTTTTTTGTTCTTACAGCTACTGCATCAACACTACTCCACTGCTGTTTTTTGGTGTTGAATCCACTGTTAGTCACACCTACCTTGCCATCATCGCGTAACACATATTTTGCCGTTACATTTGACAAATTGCGCTCAAAAAAATGATCATATCGAGCAATTTCATACCACTCACCCATATATTTATCTATTTCGAAATCACTCATCACTGCAACCGAAACACTACTACAGCTAAGAAACAGAAACACCATTGACACACAAATCAACACCATAATAGTTAAATTTTATATTATTAACTTTTTGAGATTATTACAAAAACAAGGCCACATTTATGTGTTTATCACACTACTTCCATATAACATTTCATAAAGAGAAACTAAAGAAAAATATTCAAAAAAATTTGATTTATAAATTATTATTTATAACTTTGGCCTATCTTTTTTGTATCTAACTACAAAACATAGTTAGCCCATTAAAGAGTAGAAAAAACAAATTAACTAAATAAATTAAATATTTCTTTTCATGAGTAAACCGTTGAATATCGTGGTACTAGCTAAACAGGTACCTGACACAAAAAATGTAGGGAAAGATGCAATGAAGGCTGACGGAACTGTCAACCGTGGTGCTTTAGAGACAATCTTCAACCCTGAAGATTTAAACGCTCTTGAGGTTGCACTCTCAATTAAAGAGAGATACCCTAGCAAGATTACTATTTTAACAATGGGCCCATCAAAAGCTGCCGACATTATCAGAGAGGGGCTTTTTAGAGGTGCCGATGATGGCGTATTGCTTTCAGATAGAAAATTTGCTGGCTCTGACACACTTGCCACTTCATACGCTTTATCAACAACCATTAAAAAAATGGAATATGACCTAATTATTGCAGGTCGTCAGGCAATTGATGGTGATACAGCACAAGTTGGACCTCAGGTTGCAGAGAAGCTAGATCTTCCACAAATCACATATTGCGAAAGTGTTGATTCTATAGAAAATAATGAAATCATCATTACGCGTAGACTAGAAAATGGCATCGAGCAGGTAAAAGGTGCGCTACCATTAGTTATTACAGTAAACGCTTCAGCTCCTGACTGTCGCCCTCGTAACGCTAAGTTAGTGATGAAATACAAACATGCAGTCACCACTACTGAGCTTCAAAACATGGCTGAAGATTATTATGCTGACATTAGAGAGCAACGACCATATCTTAACATTAAAGAGTGGGGAGCTGACTTTATAGAAGCAGAAGCAGAACACCTTGGCCTATCGGGTTCACCTACTAAAGTGAAAAAAATCGAAAATGTTGTTTTTACCGCTAAAGAGGCTAAACAATTAAACTCAACTGATAGCGACATTGAATCGTTAGTGCAAGAATTAATAGCTAACCACACTATCGGTTAATTTCGAATAACTAATAACAAAAAACATTTTTTATGAATAACATATTTGTATATTGCGAGATAGCTGAAGGTAAAGTAGCTGATGTAAGTAAAGAACTTCTTACTAAAGCTTCACAATTAGCCTTAGAACTAGGATGTAAAACCGAAGCAATAGTAATTGGAAACAATCTAAAAAAAGAGACTATCGAGATAGTAGCACAATATGGTGCTGACATTATACATGTAGCTGACGGAGAAGAGTTATACCCATACCGCACACTCCCTCACACTGCGATTGTTTGCCACCTTTTCAAGCAAGAACAGCCTCAAATTGCACTGTTTGGCGCAAGCACATTAGGTCGCGATTTGGCACCTCGTGTATCGTCAAAACTTCATAGCGGTTTAACTGCCGACTGTACATCACTAGAGATTGGTGATCACAAAGAGGCTAAAACTGGCAAAGAGTACACAAACTTACTATACCAAATTCGCCCAGCATTTGGTGGTAATATCATTGCAACTATCATCAATCCTAACCATCGTCCACAAATGGCTACAGTTAGAGAGGGTGTAATGAAGATGGAACCTCGTCAAGGCAAAGTTGAGTTTGAAGTTAAGAAAATAGATTACAAAGACATAGTTAAACCTAGCGATTTTGCAGTCACAATCATAGATAGACACATCTCAGAGAGCAAAATCAACATTAAAGGAGCACCAATCATTATCGCAGGTGGATATGGAGTAGGTTCGAAAGAGAATTTCGACAAACTTCACGAGCTTGCAGCACTCCTTGGTGGTGAAGTTGCAGCCTCTAGGGCGGCAGTTGATGCAGGATTTGCAGAGC
>JAWXTQ010000139.1:0-5480 GCA_044433405.1 Rikenellaceae bacterium | reverse complement strand
GAGATACCACCACCAATAACAGCAACACCATCAACAATAGTTAGCATATTGGCAAGTGCATCACCAAGCGCGCGTCCCATTTTTTCGTAACACTTTAATGCGGCCTCTTTGTCGCCCTCTTTTTTGCCAGTAGCAATTTCGAATACATCTTTAGGTGTTATCTCTTGAGTAGTGTTAGTAATCGACTTGTAGCTATTTACTACAGCTTTTATGCTGATTAAACTCTCAATGTTTTCGTCAGGTTTAGTGTGGTTGCTCATAGTCCACAGCTCGGTAGAGTCAGAGTTGTCACCTAAGAATAATCTACCATCAGTGACAATGCCACCGCCAAATCCAGTTCCAAGAGTAAATCCAACTATATTTTTAAAACGTTTGCTGCTGCCATTTTTCGATAAGCACTCATTAACGAAGGGCAAAAATCCGTTTGCTGCTTCACCTAGCGCATATAGATTGCCGTCGTTATTTACAAAAATAGGGAGATTAAACTCTTTTTCGAGCATTGTTCCCATTGCAACTCCACCTCTGTAAGCAGGAAGGTTGCCTAAATCTCCGATTATACCTTTAGGGTAGTCGGCAGGTCCAGGAAATGCAAAGCTGATAGCCACTGGTTCTTCGTTAAGTAGCTCTTTTGCCTTGTGAAAACCTTCGATCATGCCTTTAAGGCTAAGTTCTAGGTTATCTGCGTTTGCTGGGATTGTAATTGGTGTAATCACCTCACGGCAACCTTTAATTGCCGAAAACACGAAATTTGTTCCTCCTGCATCTAGTGTAAGCACTGTGCGTGGGTCGTTGTTGTATTCTTGCATATTATTTTAATGTAAATTATTTTTGCAAAGTTATTGAAATTGTGAAAATAAAAAATTACTTTTGAAAAATTTTTTTAATAAATGACAAATATTTTTTCAATAAGCTCTAGCGAGCAGTTTCAAAATGTAGCACTTGACACCTTTATATATCAAGCTTTAAATGTTGAGCCTTATAGTGAATATCTCCGTCTAATAGGTGTTGATGTACACAGTGTTAAATACTTAGAGCAAATTCCATTTTTACCAATAGAGTTATTTAAAAGCCATAAGATAACCTCTAGCGTGGTAAATGATGTGGTTTTTACAAGTTCAGGAACTACTTCATCGTTGCAAAGCCACCATTATGTTAAAGATGTATCTTTATATGAGGAGTCGTTCGAAAAGGGTTTTTCGCTTTTTTATGGTAGGCCTGAAGAGTGTAATATCTATGCACTACTTCCCTCATATCTCGAAAGAGAGGGATCGTCTCTGATTTATATGATGCAAAAATTGATTGAAAAGTCGTATGATGGTGATTTCTTCTTAAACAATTATGATGCTTTGATTGAGAGATTAAGAAAGCGTGATAAATCGAAGTTAACATTTCTTTTTGGTGTCACCTTTGCCTTGCTTGATTTGGTTGAGCAGTATGATATCTCGCTAGGTAAAAATGTTGTTGTTATGGAGACTGGCGGAATGAAAGGGCGTAGAGAGGAGATGCCACGAGATAAACTTCACCACATACTAACTTCAGGTTTGGGAGTAGATACTATTCATTCGGAGTATGGAATGTGTGAGTGTTTGTCGCAATCTTACTCCGACGGAGCAGGGATTTTTACCTCACCACCATGGCAAAAAGTGATGATTCGCTCACTGGGTGATCCATTTCGTTACTTAGATAGTGGGTTTAGAGGAGGAATAAATATTATAGATTTAGCCAATTATAATTCGTGTTCGTTTATTCAAACTCAAGATAAAGGTCAGTTAATGAGCGGTGGAATGTTTACAGTAGAAGGACGTATTGATGGTAGCGATATCCGAGGTTGTAATTTGCTAGTTTAGTTGCGAAAAAAAATATGCAAAAAACAGAACAACGCTACTGAATTTTTTTTACCTTTGTGCGCTTTTTAGACGTTAACACAAATGAAAAAAATATAATTATGGTATTAAGTATTGATTGGTTAAACAATCTATTCTTTACATCCTCAACAGCTCACTCAATAATGATTTTAGCATTGACTGTGGCTATTGGGGTAATGTTAAGTAAAATTAGTTTTAAAGGAATTTCGTTAGGTATAGCGTGGATTCTTTTTACTGGCCTATTCCTTTCGCATTTTGGAATGACCCTATCACCCGAAGTTGAGCATTTTGCTAAAGAGTTCGGTTTGATTCTTTTTGTCTATTCGATTGGTCTGCAAGTTGGACCAGGTTTTTTTGCTTCGCTTAAGCATGGTGGTTTAACGCTTAACCTAATGGCAACATCGATTGTTTTGTTAGGATGTGTTACAACTTACGTTATACACCTAATTACAGGGGCGAATATGTCAACTATGGTTGGTATTCTCTATGGTGCGGTGACAAACACACCAGGACTAGGAGCTGCACAGCAAACTTTTATTGATACAACTGGTGGCGACCCAAGTCCTATTGCTATGGGTTATGCAGTTGCTTATCCTCTAGGTGTTGTTGGTATTATCTTCTCTATGATAATTCTTAAAAACATCTTTAAAAAGAAAGTTAAAGCTATTGACGATAGCATGGAGCAGGCGACCGATGTTCATAGTCTGCACACTTTTGACTTAAAAGTGTCAAATCCTGCTATTTTTAATAAAACTTTAAAAGAGATAAATCAGCTTATCCCTGTGAAATTTGTGGTTTCACGCATCCTAAAAAGTTCGCATGAAACTGGTATCGCAGCTGGTGATACAATTGTCGAAGAGGGTGATATTGTTCGCATAGTTACGAGTATTGAGTTTGAAGATACCGTAATTTCGTTCTTAGGCGAAAAAATTGATACAGTAAATATCCCAGAGGAGCGTAGTGTAACTGATCTAGTGTCGCGTAAAATTGTTGTTACTAAGCCTAGTCTAAATGGTCACAAAATTGGTGAGCTAAATATCCGTAGTCAGTATGGAGTTAATATTACGCGCGTTACTCGTGCAGGTGTCGATTTAGCAGCATTGTTTGATTTGAGACTATTGTTAGGTGACCGCTTAAAAGTAGTAGGTAAAGAGAAAGATATCGAAAAAGTTGCCGCAATTTTAGGAAATTCAATGAAAAAACTTGATCATCCAAATCTTTTTCCTATCTTTATCGGAATATTTATAGGTGTATTGTTTGGTTCTATCCCATTTATGATTCCTGGAATACCTCAACCAATTAAGTTGGGCTTAGCAGGTGGGCCACTAATTATTGCTATCCTTGTGTCGCGATTTGGTCCTTATTATAAAATGGTGACTTATACTACGACAAGTGCAAATATGATGCTACGAGAGATTGGTATCTCGCTATTCTTAGCGTGTGTGGGTTTAGGTGCAGGCGAAAATTTTGTCTCTACTATAATGAATGGTGGTTATTGGTGGGTTTTATATGGTGTAATAATCACGCTACTTCCTCTGCTAATTGTAGGAACTTACGCAATTTGGGTTCAAAAGCTAGATTTTTGCTCTCTAATGGGGCTTCTAGCAGGTAGTACTACCGACCCTCCTGCTCTTGCTTATGCAAACAACATCTCGTCAACTGATAGAGCCGCAGTAGCATACTCTACAGTTTACCCTTTGACAATGTTTTTAAGGGTATTGACAGCGCAAATAATGATTTTATTGGCAATAGGAGCTTAATTCTTTTGTCGTTTAATAATATAATAAAACTAATACAAATGGAAACTAAATCATTAAAAGGAACAAAAACAGAAGCGAATCTATTAAAAGCTTTTGCAGGTGAGTCACAAGCTCGTAACCGTTACGGATTTTACGCAAAAGTAGCTCGCAAAGAGGGGTATCAAGTAATTGCTAAATACTTCGAGGAGACTGCCGAAAATGAGCGTCAACACGCAAAACTATTTTTTGCTTTCCTAGAGGGTGGCATGGTAGAAATCACGGCATCTTATCCAGCAGGTATTACATCTACTACAGCTGAAAACCTAAGAGCTGCTGCTGGTGGCGAAAACGAAGAGTGGAGCGAGTTGTATCCAGAATTTGCAAGAATTGCAGAAGAGGAGGGCTTCCCTGCTGTTGCAGCAAAATTCACAAACATCGCAGCGATCGAAAAAGCTCACGAAGAGCGTTTCACAGCATTGTTAAATACAGTAGAAGCACAAACTGTATTCAATAAAGCTGAAGAGTTAACATGGCGTTGTAGAGAGTGTGGTCACGAACATTTCGGAACTGAAGCACCTGAAATGTGTCCAGTTTGTGCTCATCCACAAGCATACTTCGAAATCAAAAGTGATGAGTTTTAATTAATGATTAACGCCGATAAAGATTAATGATTAATGGGGATACTCACCGAACTTGTGCGCAGGAGAAACGTTAGTTTCTCCCAAAGGGGTAGTTACGACCCCTGCCCTCCGCGTGAGAGTCCAGAGCTCCACATCGCCACCGCCCGTTAAAAGCATTTTTGCTCGCAAAAATGCAGGGTGGCGTGATGATAAAAAACTCAACCTTTAGGCGATAGATTGAGTTTTTTAATGTAGAATAATAGGGTTGCTATTGGTGAGGTTTGGTTTTGTATCTTTATGACTTTTAATTTCATCTCTTTTGATTTTCTTTCTTTGAAGAAAGAAACAAAGAACTTGCACTTTTTAGGTTCTTAACGCTAAACCTAAAGGTGCTTTGGGGTGTTCATTTGTCCTTTGTGTTGTTTTCCCATGATACCCTCCAAATGCTGAGCTTATGCCTGATAGTTTAAATATATCTCACTTAAAAAATTAAAAATAAGTCTTTACTGCAAACTCGAACTGCTCACAGAATATTCGTTTGAATGCTGAGATATTATTCTGCTCATAAAATATTAACATAGCCTTTTTGTAGTCGATAGAATCAACGCTACGGAACGATACAGGGCAGTAGTTGTTAGCTATCAGAATAGCATTGCTCGTTATACGTGCAGTGCGTTTATTACCATCGTTAAAGGGTTGGATATACGATATTAAGAGCAACAATAATAGTGCTTTCTCAAATATGTTGTCTCGACTATTAACCAAATTACAAGTAATCTCAAGTGCCTCCCGTATCTGGAACTCGTTATCTAAAGGTCGGTAATTAGTACCTGTAATACCAACACGACGATTACGAATACTCCTATCCACATCAAGCTCTTTGGTGAGTATGGAGTGAATATTCTCCACTCTTGCAACAGATAAGTCGCTAAGGTAATCGGGATTATCAATAATGAAGTCCAAAGCATCTTTATGGTTGAGAAGCATCACCGCTTCATCTTTGGTCTTACCCTCTGCTGTCTCTTTCTCCATTAATAGACGTTCTGTTTCGAGTAGAGAGTAGGTATTGCCCTCAATCTGAGATGATTTCCAACTCAAATCGACACCCAAACGATCCATCTCTTTCTTGCGAGCATTATCTGAGAGCGTTGCAATATTTTCAGCAAAAACACTTTGCAACTTTTGCAACTTCTCAACCTCTGTCTTAGTGAATATAGTAGGGGTCATTGCGAGTGTATCTATTAGCTCAAAGTTGT
>JAWXTQ010000138.1:0-5517 GCA_044433405.1 Rikenellaceae bacterium | reverse complement strand
TTTTATTCCATTCAGCAGAGCGAAGGAGAGTTTTTTCTCTCTTTCCTCTCTGAAAAAATATTTTATCCTATTCCCTGCAACATTCAAATTCCTCAGTTGCATTTACAAGTTGAATTCAAGCTTAAAAACACACCAATAATTATTTTACCCTACTTATGAACTTTTTAAAAAAAAATAATTAATATGAAAATAAAATCAAGAGAAGATAGCTATGGTGCTATGACATTAGGCGATGCAAGAGTTTATGGTTCTTGCTTTAGATTGCAGGAGTGGTATTACAATGACTGTCGTCAGTTGGATGTCTATTATTTGAAATTGGCTGCTTTGATGAAGGAGGCTGGGTGTGTACGAGCTGTTGGACGGTGCTATATGGAGGCTTTGAGGTGGTCGGTCTATTATGAGTGGCGCAGTGGTGTGGATGTTAGGTATGTTGGGTATGTGCCTGCGACGAGACCTGAGAGGATTTATCGAATCGTGGTGCATCATTATGTAGATTTGGGATCTGTGAATTATCTCAAGAAGATTAAACGTAAGTATGATTACTGGTGCGCTGATAGGGAGAGTGATAGACAGTATCGTATTTTGGAGAAAGAGTATGACCTCATGTGTAGGCTTAGAGGGTGGATGCACGAGGGTGGTTTTTGGTCGCTTGCGGAGTAGTTTCAAAAACAAGAAATAATTAATATTTGACTATTATGTCGCTATATTAGATTTGCATATCGTCAAATTTGTCGATATGCAATCATTTTGTCGATATGCAATCAACTTTTTGTTCAATTATAACGATATATTGTTATTTGTAATAGTATGTTATTGTTTGATTTTACTATCTTTGTCGCAGTAATTATAATTTATATTCTTTAGGCGGATTTTAGATAAAATATTATTTTAAAAATTGTAAATGTAGGTTAAATTGAACTGCAATTTTGTTTATGGTGATTCATGAATTTTATATATTGACGCTGGTTGTGTTTGTCGCGCTGCTTCTCTTTATGGGAATTTATCTCTTCTTTGGGGTGTGCCCAGAGGAGTTGAAGAGATCATCGTACTCGTGGTCTCGTAAAGCTACAGGTTTGGCATTTGTGTGGCTTGCGATGGAGATAATTGCATTTGCGGTGTTCGATATTCGAGAAAGCGATGTTGCGCTGAGCTCAATGTTGAATTTGATAACATATTACATTTTTGTCCTTTTTGTATCCTCTGCATATATTCGTCTGCTTGATGAGGAGGCGACCATGTCGCGTGCTAAGGTTGCGCGTGAGTTGATTCTGTGGTATGTATATGCGTCGGTTCTGGCGTTCTTTGTATTGAAGGTTGGGGGTGTAGCGGCTAATGTTGCTCTTGTGATTGCAGCTATCTCGTTGTTTGCAAAGGCTTTTGAGGTGTTTTTGCGTGTCATAAAGGTCTATGAAAAAGCAATTGAAAGGTCGCAAAATTATCACTCTGAGAATATAGAACCGATAATAAAATGGGTTAAAAAATCTGCATATATGTTTCTTGCAGTGTGTATTACCTCTCTATTTACTGCATTCTCGCACAAGCTATTGATAGTGATGAATATATTGTTCACAATGTCCGTATTTATCTATGTATTTGTGAATTACATCAATGTTATGGTGCGCTTTACGGTAATCAAGGAGCGTGATGGTTTGGTCGATGATGTGGGGTTGATACCTCACGAAGATAGCGATAATGTGTTGAAGCCCGAGGTGTCGCAGCAGATAAAGGCCGAAATAGATAAATGGATTGAAAATAGAGGTTATGTAGAAGCGGAGGTGTCAATCAAATCATTGGCATCGGTGGCATGCACAAATAGAACATATTTGTCGCAGTATATTAATAAGGTGTATAGATTGCCATTTAGGGATTGGATTATATCGCTGAGAGTGATATACGCCAAACAGATTATGACGGAGCAACCCAAATTGACAGTAGCCGTGGTGGCTCAAATGGTCGGTTTCTCCTCCTCTGCAACTTTCACTCGAGCATTTACGCGACAAGAGCTTATTTCGCCAGTGAAGTGGAAAGAGTGTAATCTCCCCCCCCTCGTATTAGACTGTAATACAGATAGTTAAGCATGAATAATATAAATAATTTACACAAATAATCACAAATAATCACAAACAAATCAAAACATTATGAGGAAATTAATTTTACTTATTGGGTGTTGTTTGTTCTTTTTAGCTACTGCACAAGCGCAGAAGGTGGGTGTGAAAACCAACCTTGCTGGATGGGCAGCTTTTGGAACAATAAACGCAGGTGTTGAGCCAGCGTTGACACCGTACCTGACTTTTGCTGTGGATGGATATTACAATCCATACACTCCAGGAGATGAGGGTAAGTCTACAAAAATGTGGGGGGTTCAGCCAGAACTTCGCTATTGGTTGAAGACTAAGTTTTCGGGTGCTTACTTAGGCATCAATTCACTCTACGCTAGCTATGACTGGGGAGTGAATAAGTATCGCTACGACGGTTGGATGACTGGCGTAGGTGTTGGCGTGGGTTACTCATTGCCGTTTGCCGAGAGATGGAGAGCAGGCGTGGGTATTGGAGCTGGATGGTTGCATCGCGACTACTCTAAGAGTGGACTACCCCAATACACAGACTCTAACATCACATATTATGATGGTGCGGTTAGAAACTCCTTTAGTATCACAAAGGCGGAGATTAGTATTCAATTTATTATCCGATAATTGCATTTAGAGTATGAATACATTATATAATAAAATTACCGCAGCAGCAATGGGATTGTTGTTGTGTGGAGTATTGGAGACAGCGTCGGCTGAGAATGTAGCTATTTATGAGCGTTTCGACGAGCCAGTAGAGACTACAAACCTTAAGCGTGAGGGTTGTATTGTTCCAATCTCATTTGTTGTGACTGTGTCAAACAGTGATTTGTCGTTTGACAATGCACGTGTTTACACTCCAGTACTTGTAAACGGAGAGTGGCGTCAAGAGCTTCCAGCTATGATTGTTAAGGGTAGTAGCTACAAAGTAGTGACTGCTGACGAGGTAACATTCAAAGAGGATGATGTGGACACTACCGAGTATTACATAAGCTATACTAAGCCAATGGCTAAGAGCCTTGATGCTGCTTATGAGTATGACGTGAAATTCTCACCCGAGATGCGTGGCGCAAAGCTAATCTTGGAGCTAGAGGATAAGGATTACAATAGAGGTCTAAAAGATGGCAAAGCTTGGTGGAAGAAAGAGGCTGGCGAGTTGGAGGATATCGAGGTTGTACAGTTGGGTGTTGTAGATTTCTCGCACCTTGAGGTTTACGACCAAACTCTATTCGTATACACTAACAAGATGCTTACAGAGGATTTCGACAATAAGTCGGTATTCAAAATTTCATCTGACAAAATCCAAAAGGATGCGTTCTGCACTAAGTTCCAAACATTGGTAGACAATGTAGAGAAACTTTTGGCAGACGATATCTATGTACGTAAGGTTGATGTAGCAGTATCTGCATCGTTGGATGGTCCATTCGAGAAGAATGAGGAGTTGGCAGCGAAGCGTGAGGAGGCTATTAAGGCTATCATGGAGGATAAGTTCCCAGAGCTTAGACCACGTGCTATCAAATACACAAACGTAGCAGAGAATTGGGAGTCGTTCGTAGAGGATGCTAAGGCGAAGGGCTTTTATGACGAAATCCGCGACATCGTAGAGAGTAAAGAGGAGCCAGACGTTAAGGAGAAGATGCTTCGTAGCTCAGACTTCCGTCGTGAGGTTATTGAGGTTTGTATCGAGAACCGTAACTGCTTAATCACAGTTGTTTACACAGTTGTTAAGCCTTTTGTTAATAAGGCTGGATTCAAAGTATGTTGCGTGAGAAATAGCTCTGCTAAACCAGAGGATGTTAAGACTAAGGGCGACCAATACAAACTTAACAACCAAATGGTTGGTTTGATGAAGAAGGGTAAGTATGTAGAGGCATTCGAGGTTTGCAAGAAGATCACTCTTAACAAGCCAGAGATTATCAATAACAAAGCTGTATTGTTGTCATTCTTGGGCGATTTCCCAATGGCTAAGTACTACTTCGAGCAAGTTAAGGAGTTGGAGTGCCAAAACTATAACGTAGCATTGATGTATATGTTGGCAGACGACACAGCAGCAGCTATCAAGACATTTGGTGATTGTGATTGCCACAATGCAATCGTTGCTAACATCGACGCTGGAAACTACGACCGTGCGATTGAGCTTACTCGTGCTAGCGGTTATTCAGATCCTAAGGCGTTGTATTTGCGTGCTATCGCATACAGCTACACTCAAGATGCTGATTTGACACTCTTCACATTGCGTCAAGCTTGTAGTTTGGATGCAACCTACAAAAATCTTGCTAAGTGTCAAGTTGAGTTTATGCCACTCCGCGATATGGAGGCATATAATGATATTGTAAAATAAAAATCAATATAAGAATATGAACATTCGTTTAATTTTAAAGCGATCTGCTCAACTCCTACTCGTGCCAATGTTTGCATTTTTGGTGGGGTGTAGCGAGCAAGATCCAGATGCAATCACCGTAGGTAGCGTTTCGGCTACTGAAGGAGGAGATGCTATTTCGGTATTGTCAGTGTCGGCTGACGGTGGTAAATACACCGTTTATCCATCGACTGATACTTGGTCTGTTGTAAGCTCTGCGGCGTGGTGTGTAGCACAACGCGATAAGTGCGAGACTTATGACTCTGATAAATCTCTTGAGCTATATATATATAGTGCAAGCGACGCCACCTATGGTATGGAGGATGGCGACCTCTCTCGTTTTGCTATTGTGACATTTACTTATGGCGCAGCAAGCTATGAGTTCTTAGTTGCTCAAGGCAAGTCGGATGACTACATTGTATTCTATCCAGATGCTGCAACTGTTGGCTATGAGGCATCAACATTTACTGTTTCACTTCTTTCGAGCGTAGACTCATCTAACTTGTCGATTAACTCATCTGCTAGTTGGGCTACTGTAACTTTCGATAATGGTAACGTTAAGGTTGAGGTTGCAGAGAACACAAGCGAGGAGTCTAGAGAGGCAGTTATCACTGTTTACATCGTTGTTGATGGTAGTGACTACTCTAACCCAGTATCTAATACATTCACATTGACACAAGAGGGTCGCAACCCAGCTTATGTTACTGCTTCTATCTCGGAGTACACATTTGCTGCTGCTACTGATTTGAGTTATGATGCAACACTGAGTTCAAATATCTCGGGTGTGACTTACTCTGCAACATCTAACCAAACTTGGTGTACACCTACTATTAGCGGTGAGACTCTTACTCTTACAGCTGATGCTAACACATTGACTTCGAGCCGTGACGCTGCAACTGTAACTATCACTGCTACATCGGAGGATGGAACTGTTGTCGAGACTACTACAATCACTGTTTACCAAGTAGGTGTTGATATGCCATCTATCTCGATTGGTACTACATCTTACACTTATGGCGCAGCTGCTCTAGATTCTGAGACTATCTCATTCAGCGCAGTAGGTACAGTTACTTATGGTGTTGGTGCAGATTG
>JAWXTQ010000137.1:0-5547 GCA_044433405.1 Rikenellaceae bacterium | reverse complement strand
CTTTCACGTACCTCTACTGACCAAGGATTCTACCCACGTAGAGGTTCTGAATTATCTATTACTGGTACTGTAACTCCTCCATGGTCATACCTTAACGGTAAAGATTATTCTGACGAAACAATGACCGATCAAGAGAGATACAAGTGGATTGAGTATTATAAAGTTTCAGGTGGAGCTAAATTCTACACACCTCTAGTTAACAACGACCTAGTGCTTATGAGTAGCGCAGAGTTTGGATATCTAGGAGCTTACAACGAAAACAATCCTTCTCCTTTTGAGGGTTACACTGTCGGTGGTGATGGAATCTCTGGATATAGCCTATATGGTATTGAAACTATTGGCCTTAGAGGTTATGAAGATGGTGCACTTACTCCTTATGCTAGTTATGGCGAGCAGGCAAGTGGATATGTAAAATATATCTTAGAATTGAGATACCCAATAGCATTAGCTCCTGAATCATCAGTTTATGGTGCGGTATTTGCAGAAGCAGGTAATGCGTTTTATAGCTGGGACACATTTAATCCTTTCAATCTAAAAAAATCCTTAGGTTTAGGACTTAGATTATACCTTCCAATTATTGGATTATTTGGTATTGACTGGGGTTATGGCTTTGACAGCGTACCTGGTAGTTCAAGCCGCAGTGGTGGACAATTTCACTTCTCACTTGGACAAAGTTTCTAAGTATTGCTAAAAAGATTTGGATAATAATTAAAAAAGCTTTACATTTGAGTCTCGTTTTTAATTAAATGTTTTACAAATTTTAACGATTATATTATGAGAAAGTTTTTTTTACTGGTAGTAGTTTCACTGTTTACGATATCTGCTTCATTTGCTCAACAAAAGTTAGCATACATCTATAGCGAACAGGTGTTTAATGCGATGCCTGAATATCAAAAGGCTGTAGAGACTCTTGATCAATATGCACGTAACGCACAAATCACAGCCGAAGCTAAGCTAAAGAATGTGCAAGTTAAGTTTGCTGAGTATAAACGATTAGAGGGTACAATGTCGGATGCTATGCGCAGCACAATGCGTGCCGAAATTGTGAAACTTGAGCAAGAGGCCAACTCTTACGAGGAGCAGTTTTTTGAAGAAGGCGGCCCAATGACTACTAAGCGTGACGAATTAATGTCTCCATTAGAAGATAAAGTGCTTAAGGCTGTTGAGCAGATTGCAAAGAGCGAGGGATTTGACATGATACTCGACCTATCAGTAGCAAAAATAGCCCTATATAAAAATCCAGATCTTGACTACACTCAAAAAGTAATTGAGATGGTCGCAGATAAAATATCGACTAACGCAACAAACTAGAAAATAAATTAATAAAAAATAATTATGCGTAAAATTTTGTTTTTAATGTTTGCCCTTATCGCAGCAAACTGTAACGTGGCAAATGCCCAAAAAATCGGAACTGTTTTGTTCCAAGAGATAATGTTAGTACTTCCAGAGACAGACTCTGTGCAGTCACAAATCCAAAAAAAAGCACAAGAACTTGAAGCCGATCTTGAAGCTATGAGAGTTGAATTCAACAACAAAGCTAGTGATTTCGAAACAAACAAAGAGAACTACACTCCTGCCATTTCGGAACAAAAACAAAAAGAGTTGATTGAGATCCAAACTCGTTATCAAAACTACACTCAAGCAGCTCAATCAGACATTGAAAGCATTCAAATGAAGTTAACTCAACCTATTCTTAAAAAAGTTGCTGATATGATTCAAACAGTTTCTAAAGAGAATGGTTTATTGATGGTAGTTGACCTTACTCAAGGCAACAACATCATGTATGTTGACGAAGAGAACTCTATGGATATCACTCCTATTGTAAAAGAGAGATTAGGTGTTGATAGAGATGCTGTGCCTAACTACGCAGCTTTAGGTTACACAGAGTAACACACACCACACATCAAGTATAAATATACTTGAATTGCAAAGAAATTAAAAACTAAACTGCCTTGAATCTTAGAATATTCTACTGATTCAAGGCAGTCTCATTTATACAAATCTCTAACCAATCAATCAATGAAAAAAACTATCCTAAGCCTAATTATGACATGTTGTCTAAGTGGGCTTTACGCACAACAAAGCGACTCACCACTTTGGATGCGTAACTCTCAAATCTCTCCATCAGGAAAGGAAGTCTGTTTCACCTATAAAGGTGATATATTTATTATTGGCATTAATGGCGATACAGCACGACAACTTACAACCAATGCTGCCTACGATTCCAACCCAATATGGAGCAATGATGGCTCTAAAATCGCATTCTCATCTGACAGATACCGAGGGGGCACAGATGTTTATATCGTCAACAAGGAGGGTGGCGTAGCAAAAAGGCTAACAACCCACTCTGACTCGGAGATACCGATTGCTTTCAAAGATGATACTACCCTACTATTTAAAGCAAATGTGATGCCTTCAATTAGCGATGTACAGTTTCCAAGTTCTACATATAGCCAAGTTTATGAGGTATCAATCAACGGTGGCCGCGCAAAGATGTTCTCATCAATGCCAATGGAGGCAATCAGCTTTAATAGCAATGGAGATAAGATATATTACCACGACAAGAAAGGGTATGAGGACTCTTTCCGCAAGCACCACATATCTTCAATTACAAGAGATGTATGGAGTGCCGATATTAGCGATGGGAAAATTTCTAACTATATCCAACTAACATCATTTAGAGGTGAGGACAGAACACCAGTGATAGGTTCTAACCAAAGCATTCTCTACTACACTAGCGAGATGGACAGCACAATAAATGTGTATAAGATGGATCTATCAAACAACAAAACATCACAAATCACATTCCACAAAGAGCACCCAGTTAGATCGCTATCAATATCAAATAATGATATCTTATGTTACTCTTGGAATGGTGAGCTATACACTTTAGATGCAACTAAGCAGAGTTCAAAGCCACAAAAGCTAGCAGTAAACATCTTAACTGACACCTCAGACAAGGGTGAAATAAAATCTGTTATACGCTCTGGAAGTGGACAAATTGCTCTATCGCCAAATCAAAAGGAGATTGCATTTATCTATCATGGCGATATATACGTAACATCTACCGAGTACTCAACAACTAAACAGATTACAAACACCACATGTGAAGAGCGAAATGTTAGCTTCTCACCCGACGGCAGATCACTAGTATATTGTGCCGAAAGAGATGGTAACTGGCAGATATTCCAAACTTCAATCACTCGAAAAGAGGATCAATCGTTTGCCTACGCAACTGAAATTGAAGAGGAGCAACTTACAAACTCAAATATCACCTCAATACAACCTCTATACAGCCCTGATGGCAAAGAGGTGGCTTTTCTAGAGGAGCGAACTGCAATCAAGGTTTTAAATCTAAAGAGCAAAAAGGTTAGAGAGGTGATGAATAAATGCTACGAATATTCATACAGTGATGGCGACCAATCATACAGTTGGAGTCCAGATAGCAAATGGATTCTAAGTGGTTACAATGGCATTGGCGGCTGGAACAGCGGAGATATTGCCCTTATTAAAGCTGATGGCAGCGGTGAGATTCACAATCTTACAGAGAGCGGCTACTCTGACAATCGAGCAAAATGGGTTCTCGATGGCGAAGCTATAATCTGGTTTAGCGACAGAGCTGGCTACAGAAGCCACGGCAGCTGGGGCGCACAAACAGATGTGTATGCTATGTTTTTCACTGCTGAAGCCTATGAGAAGTTCAAGATGAACAAAGAGGAACTTGCTCTGCTAGCCGAAAAGGAGAAAGAGAACACTAAAGAGTCGAAAAAAGATAAAGAAAAAGAGGAGGCCGACCAAGAGGAGGGCAAAGAGAAAGATAAAAAGGTAGAAGATTTGGAGTTTGACCTTGAAAATGTCAAAAACAGAATTGTTCGCCTAACTGGCAACTCGGCAAACATTGCCGATGCAGTACTCTCTAAAGATGGCACTAAGCTATACTACCTAGCCTCTTTCGAAGGAGGTTACGATTTATGGATGCGCGAATTTGCAACAGGTAGCACAACTCTACGCATGAAGAATGTTGGAGGTGGAGGCCTAATTGTAGCAAAAAATGGTACAGATATATATATGAACAGTGGAGGAATCAAGAAAATTGATCTCAACTCAAATAAAACCACTAATATATCGTTTGAATCTACATTTACTCATCGACCAGAGCAGGAGAGAGAGTATATGTTCAACCATGTATGGCAGCAGATAAACGACAAATTCTATGTTGAAGAGCTACATGGGGTAGATTGGGAGTCGTACCGCGACAACTATGCGCAAATGCTTAGCCACATTAACAACAATAGCGACTTTGCTGAACTACTGAGCGAACTACTGGGCGAATTAAACGCCTCTCACACTGGTGCTAGATACTACCCATCAAACTCTTCGCTACCCACCGCATCTTTAGGGGTATTCTTTGATGAGAGCTACAATGGCGATGGTCTAAAGATTGCTGAAATTATCGCAGGTAGCCCTCTTGACATCACCAAAACTGATGTTAAGGTTGGCGATATCATCGAAAAAATTGATGGCATAGAGATTACAAAAGGCATGGACTATTTCCCACTTCTTGAGGGTAAAGTTAACAAAAATGTAACTCTTACAGTGAGTGGCAAAGGTCATAAAAAGGGATACGAACAGCAGGTAAAACTAATCTCACAGAGTGCCGTTAGCACACTACTCTATAAACGTTGGGTTAAGAGCCGCTTTGACATTGTAGATTCAATATCAAATGGCACACTTGGCTATGTTCATATCAAGGCGATGGATAGCAATAGCTACCGCGAACTTTACAGCGAACTACTAGGTAAATTCCGCAATAGAGAGGCCGTAATTATAGATACTCGCCACAATGGAGGTGGCTGGCTACACGATGATGTTATCACGCTTCTTAGCGGCGAAAAATATCAAGATTTCGTAGCACATGGTCAATTTATAGGTCACGATCCTTACAACAAGTGGGTAAAACCATCATGTATGTTGGTATGTGAGGATAACTACAGCAACGCTCATGGCACACCATGGCTCTACAAAGAGCTAGAGGTTGGAAAGCTTATTGGCACACCAGTTCCAGGAACTATGACCGCAGTATGGTGGAAACGACTTATTGATTCATCGCTTCTATTTGGCATTCCACAAGTGGGGATTGTTGACAACAGAGGCCAATATGCTGAGAACAACGAGCTTCAACCTGATATATTAATCTACAACTCACCTGAAAAATCACTTAATGGCCAAGACGAACAACTTCTTAAGGCTATCGAGTATATGATGAGTAGCAATGAATAATTGCTTATCTGGAAGCAATCTAAAAATTCAGTGATACGCTTTTAGCTATTTTGTTTAGCGACTTTCACTTACATAAGCTAAAAGCTCATGCCTAGTAGAAATAGTATTTAATTTATTGGTGTCCGATTAAAAAATGATATATTAATATAATTATTTAAATATCAACAAATTATATAAAAACTCGAAACAGGGGGCTTACAAAAATAAACTTTACTTTAACCTCCGCCCAAATTTGGTATGTCGTTTGATTTTGCACTAAAATGAGTT
>JAWXTQ010000136.1:0-5560 GCA_044433405.1 Rikenellaceae bacterium | reverse complement strand
ATATTCTTAATTTAATTGACACCCCAGGACACGTCGATTTCTCGTATGAGGTGTCGCGCGCTATCGCCTCTTGTGAGGGTGCTCTCCTTATTGTTGATGCAACGCAAGGTATTCAGGCGCAAACAATCTCAAATCTCTACCTAGCTTTAGAACACGATTTGGAGATTATTCCTATTCTAAATAAAATTGACATGGCAGCAGCCATGGTAGATGAGGTTAAAGATCAAATTGTTGATCTACTTGGGTGTAAACACGAGGAGATTCTGGCCGCTTCGGGCAAAACTGGTGAGGGTGTTCCTCAAATTTTGGATGAGATTATTGACCGCATACCTGCTCCTAAAGGTGATGATAATGCCCCTTTACAAGCTCTTATCTTTGACTCTATATTTAATCCATTTCGTGGAATCATCGCCTATTTTAGGGTGATTAACGGAACTATGAAAAAGGGCGATAAGGTTAAGTTTTTCAATGCTGGCAGCGAATATGATGCCGATGAAATCGGAATCTTACGTCTCAAAATGATGCCTAAGAGTGAGATTAAATCGGGTGATGTAGGTTATATTATCTCAGGAATAAAATCATCTTTTGATGTTAAGGTAGGAGATACAATCACCCATGTTTCAGCTCCTTGTGACAAGGCAATTGCTGGATTTGAGGATGTAAAACCAATGGTGTTTGCAGGTTTGTATCCAGTGGATTCTGACGATTATGAGGATTTGCGCACTTCACTTGAGAAACTTCAACTCAATGATGCCTCTTTAACATTTGAACCTGAATCATCTTTGGCTCTAGGTTTCGGTTTTAGATGTGGATTTTTGGGTCTACTTCATATGGAGATTATCCAAGAGCGACTATATCGCGAGTTTAATATGGATGTTATCACTACCGTTCCCAATGTGTCATATAAAGTATTTACCACAAAGGGCGAAGAGTTAGATGTTCATAATCCTTCTGGGCTTCCAGAACCAACTCTTATCGACTATCTTCAGGAACCATATATTTCAGCACAAGTAATCACAAAGAGCGACTATTTAGGTGCAGTAATGAAACTATGTATCGACAAGAGAGGTACTCTTCTAAATCAATCTTTCATAACTACCGATAGGGTAGAGGTTGTGTTTGAGATGCCACTTGCCGAGATTGTGTTTGATTTTTATGACAAACTTAAGAGTATTTCGCGCGGCTACGCATCGTTTGACTACCACCAAATAGGTTATCGTGATTCTGTATTGGCAAAACTAGATATCTTATTAAATGGAGAGGGTGTTGATGCATTATCGTCGCTAATTCATCGTGATAGAGCTTACGACTTTGGTCGAAAAATGTGTGAAAAACTTAAAGAGTTAATCCCACGCCAGCAATTCGACATTGCAATTCAAGCTGCTATTGGAGCTAAAATTATTGCGCGCGAAACCGTTAAGGCATTGCGTAAAGATGTTACTGCGAAGTGTTATGGTGGTGATATATCGCGTAAGAGAAAATTGTTAGAGAAACAGAAAAAAGGTAAAAAGAGAATGCGTCAAGTTGGTAATGTAGAAGTTCCACAAGAGGCATTTTTAGCAGTTTTAAAGATGGATTAATTTTATGAGTGAGAATATAATAGTTTTAGGCATAGAGTCGTCGTGTGACGATACATCAGCTGCGGTTGTAAGAGGTACAACACTTCTATCAAATGTGATTGCATCGCAGAGTGTGCATGAAAAATGGGGTGGTGTAGTGCCAGAACTTGCTTCGCGTGCGCATGAGCAAAATATAGTTCCAGTTGTTGATAAAGCGATTAAAGATGCAGGTATAACTGTTGATGAAATTGATGCGATAGCATTTACGCGAGGCCCTGGGCTTATGGGTTCGTTGCTTGTGGGTATATCATTTGCTAAAGGGCTCTCTTTGACTCGAGATATTCCAATGATTGAGTGCGATCACCTTCTAGGTCATATTTTAGTCCATTTCATTGATGAACCAGGTCAAGAGCATGAGCATCCAGAGTTTCCATTTTTGACACTACTTGTTTCGGGTGGTCATACTCAGATTGTTCTAGTGAAAGATAAATCAACCATCGAAATCATAGGCGAGACTATTGACGATGCAGCAGGAGAGGCGTTTGATAAGTGTGCAAAGATTATGAGTTTACCTTATCCTGGCGGTCCAGTTATTGACAAGCTAGCTAGTGATGGAGATGCAGGTGCTTTTAAATTTGCACGACCTAATGTCGACGATTTAAACTATAGTTTCAGTGGGTTAAAAACATCATTTCTCTACTTTTTGAGAGATAAAGTTGCTGAGAATCCAAATTTTATTGAGGAAAATAAAGCCGATTTATGTGCCTCATTGCAGCATACAATTATCAAAATATTGATGACTAAGCTAAAAAAAGCAGTTAAGCAGACAGGTATAACTACAGTGGCTATAGGCGGAGGCGTTTCGGCCAATAGTGGGCTTAGAGATGCATTGTCAGCATATGGAGCAAAAAAAGGATGGAAAGTCTTTTTGCCTCAGCGTAAATTCACTACCGATAATGCTGCGATGATTGCCGTAAGTGGTTATTTTAAATATCAACAAGGTAAGTTTGTTGATTACAGCGTGACACCTATGACACGCAGAGCTAAAAAATAGAGTTTAGCTCAAAGAAATTCAATTTGCCCCAATTTTTTTATTGTACAACAACAATTTTTTGTGTACTTTTGTGGCATTGTTTATAAAATTTATTATGTTAGAAGTACTTTTTGGGTCCCCCTATTTTGCGTTATTTGTTATAATTGCATTAGGATTTATGTTAGGAAAGGTTAATGTCAAAGGAGTTTCCCTTGATGTTTCAGCCGTTATTTTTATCGCACTACTTTTCGGTCACTATGGAGTGGTTATTCCATCTACATTGAGTGATTTTGGTATGGTGATATTTATTTTTACGATAGGAATGCAGGCAGGTCCTGGATTTATCGACTCATTTCAATCAAAAGGTAAAAAACTAGTGCTTCTTGCACTTGCAATTGTTGCTTCAGCTACCTTGGTAGCGATAGGAGTGAAACAAATATTTGGGTTTACTACAGCTGAGGTTGCGGGTCTTTTGACGGGAGCTTTAACAAGTACTCCAGGTCTTGCTACAGCTAAAGAGCTTACTGGTGATGCAACTGCTGTTGCTTATGGTATCGCCTATCCTTTTGGAGTGATTGGAGTGATTTTATTTGTTAAGCTACTACCACGTATCCTGAAAATCGACATGGTAAAAGTTGAGAAAGACAACGAAAAGGCAACATACGATAAGTTTCCTAAAGTCAAGACTGGCACATTCAGAGTAACCAACCAAAATGTTGCGGGTTCAACTCTAGCAGAGCTTCGTGTGCGAGTGATGACTGGTGCAGTAGTTTCGCGAGTTAGTAATGGTGACAAACAGTTTCTTCCAACTGCCAACACCATCTTAAATTTAGATGACTTAGTTAGAGCAGTAGGTACAGAGTCTGCACTTGATAAAATTGCTATCTTACTTGGTGAGAAAGTAGATGAAGAGGTTCCAATGGGTGCTTTTATGGAGCAATTTACAGGTTTAGTTACAAACAAAAAAGTTGTGAATGTTTCGATTGTTGAGCTAAATCTTCAGCAAAACTTCTCTTCGACAATTACCAGAGTTAGACGTAGTAGTATTGATATTGCTCCAACTCCCGACTTAACCCTAAAATATGGTGATAAGCTGACAATGGTAGGTCCAAAGAACGACATGGAAGAGGTGTTGAAATATCTAGGTAATGACAAAAAACAGCTATCTGACACCGATTTCTTACCAGTTGCGTTAGGTATAGTTCTAGGTGTGCTAATAGGTAAACTTTCGCTCAATTTTGGTAGCGGATTTAACTTCTCTTTAGGACTTACTGGAGGTATTCTTCTAACCTCTCTAATGCTTAGTGCTAGAGGTAAGACAGGTAGTATAATATGGACAATGTCGGTAGGTTCAACGCAGCTATTACGCCAGCTAGGATTGCTTTTGTTCTTGGCAGGTGTCGGTACTTCGGCAGGAACAACTATGGTAGAGAGCTTTATGAATAATGGTTTATCAATGTTTGTATCTGGTATTCTAATAACTCTGATTCCAATGATTGTAGCTGCACTTATTTCGAAATACGTATTAAAATTAAATATCCTTGATTTGGTTGGTGTGATAACAGGAGGTATGACTAGTACTCCAGGTCTTGCAGCTGCCGATTCAATGACCTCTAGCAGTGCTCCTAGTATTGCTTATGCTACAGTTTATCCAATAGCAATGGTCTTTTTGATAATATGCGTTCAGTTGTTAACCTTAATTTAATATCTTAGTAAGTTATGAATTTGCTTCTTATAAGTAACTCTACCAATGCAGGTGAGGCGTATCTAGATTATCCTAAAAATCAAATTAAAGATTTTTTATCAAAACGTGGTGTTAAAAAAGTGTTATTTGTTCCCTTTGCGGCAGTAACGTTTAGTTTTGATGAATATTTGCTCAAAGTTGCAGAGCGATTTACTGAGATTGGAATTGAGGTAGAATCTGTTCATAATGCTGAAAACATGGTGAAAGCAGTGTTAGAGGCTGAGGCAGTAGTTGTAGGAGGTGGCAATACTTTCCAACTTGTTCAAATGATGCAGATGAGCGGCATTATGGATGCCATTGCTTATAGAGTAAAAGAGGATTCACTTGCTTATGTTGGTTGGAGTGCAGGTAGTAATGTTACTTGCCCAACGCTTTCAACCACTAACGACATGCCAATCGTAGAGCCTTTGTCGTTCAATACGATGAATATTATTCCATTTCAAATAAATCCTCACTACACAGACTTCCACCCAAAAGGTCATGCAGGGGAGACTAGAGATCAGCGATTAGCAGAGTATCTAGCCGCTAATAAACAGACAACCGTAGTAGGTTTAAGAGAGGGATGTATGTTGCTAGTTGAAGATGCAACTATTAAATTAATAGGTGATGGGTCATTGAGAGTGTTTAAATATGGCTCAGAGACTACAGACTACACATCGAGCGATAGTCTTGATTTCTTGCTTGCTTTAAATGGCTAAGCTTTCGCATAATAACCGTGTTGGGCGAGTTGGTGAAGATATAGCTGCTAACTACATTACAAATGAGTTAGGGATGCAAATTATTGAGCGCAACTGGCGTAAACAGAGCAAGGAGATTGATATAATCGCCATCAAAGATAACTGTCTGCGAATAGTTGAGATTAAAAGCCGAATGGAATCCAACAAAGAGAGTGTAACAGCCTCTTTAAATGATAATAAACTGCGCTCCTTAGTTAAAGGAGCTGCACTATATCTATCTACCTTTAGGTTAACTGATGTAGATGAGATATTTTTTGATTTGATAGTAGTTACCTTTGATGAGCAAGGCGACTCTTCTATAGAGTATATGCCAAAGTTTTTCTATCCTCAATGGTGATAAAGATTAATATAACAACAATATAATGAGTAAATTTAAGCGACATTTGGTGACTTCAGCGTTGCCTTACGCTAATGGACCTGTCCATATTGGTCATTTAGCAGGAGTGTATATTCCTTCTGATATATATGTAAGATATTTACGTTTAAA
>JAWXTQ010000135.1:0-5713 GCA_044433405.1 Rikenellaceae bacterium | reverse complement strand
GATTGTGGAGTAAAGCGCGTGAGAGTGTGTTACACAGCAATAATCTAGGAGATACAAATGTTATCAATCCTGTTGTTGTGCCTGACATGAGTGATAGTGCATCACTCGACAATATGTTGGAGTTCTTTGTAATGAGTGGAATGTCTCTACCTCATGCTTTAGCTATGTTAGTGCCTCAAAGTTTTAATGACAAAAACCCTATCTCACGTGAGTTAAAGGCGTTTTATGAGTATCACAGTATAGTTATGGAGCCTTGGGATGGCCCTGCTACCCTACTATTCTCTGATGGTAGATATGCTGGTGGTATGCTTGACAGAAATGGATTGCGCCCAGCACGCTACACCATAACCAAAGATGGTATGATGGTGGTTGCATCTGAGTCAGGTGTTCTACCTATCGAGGCTAGCAATATTGTTGAAAAGGGAAGATTCCAACCAGGTAAGATATTTATTGTCGACACACAGACAGGTCAAATATATAAAGATGGTGAAATAAAAGAGAAACTTGCTGACGCACTGCCTTATGGTGAGTGGCTACGCAAAAACCGAATTCACCTTGACGAGATACTTTCTGGACGTAAGATAACCCCTAAAGTTGAAAATTACGACCAATTGCGCTCTGCATTTGGCTATTTTAATGAAGAGATTGAACGCATAGTTGTACCTATGGCAAATGGTGGTTACGAACCTATTAATTCGATGGGTAACGACACACCTATTGCTCTATTCTCTGAAAAACCTCAGCTATTATTCAACTACTTCCGTCAACAATTTGCACAGGTTACAAATCCACCTATCGACCCTATTCGTGAAGAATTGGTGATGTCGCTAGAGGGTTTTATTGGTGCTATTGACAAAAATCTTCTAGAACCAAGTAGCGAAATTTGCAAAATGGTTCATGTTAAACAACCCGTTTTAACAAACAGAGATATTGACATCCTACGACATATCGACTACAAAGGATTTAGAACAAAGACTTTAGATATGACATTCCCTGTAAGCGAAGGTAAAAAGGGAATAGAAGATGGTATTAAGGCTCTTTGCGAGCAGGCGGAGAATGCAGTGGCACAAAAATGCAACTACATCATTCTTTCTGATAGAGCTGTTAGCCAGACTAGAGCGATAATTCCATCAATCATGGCCGTATCGGCTGTTCACCACCACCTAATCTCACAACGCAAGCGTGTACAAACTGCGCTAATTGTAGAGAGTGGTCAGGTTCGCGAAGTGATGCATTTTGCTCTTTTATTGGGTTATGGTGCTAGTGCTGTTAATCCATATATGGCTTTTGCTATAATAGATAAGATGGTTAGCAACAACACTCTTTCTCTGCCTTATGAGAATGCAGAGAAAAACTATATCAAAGCTATCGGCAAAGGATTGCTTAAAGTGATGTCAAAGATGGGAATCTCAACAATGGCTAGCTACCGTGGAGCTCAACTCTTTGAGGCGGTAGGCTTGTCAGACGAGATAATCTCAACCTACTTCAAAGGAACTTCATCTTCAATTGGAGGTGCCGATATGGAGGATATAGCCAGCGACATCCTACGTTTCCACGAAGCAGCATTTGGCGAAGGGGAGCTAGGCGATTTAGGTCAATATAGTTTTAGAAAGAGCGGAGAGAAACACGCTTGGAATCCTGAAACTATAGCTAAACTTCAGATTTCTACACGCGTAGGAAGCTACGAGAAATTCAAGGAGTATAGCGATATTGTTAATAACAAACCTGAAACAATCTTTTTAAGAGATAGGTTAAACTACAAAAGTGGCAAAGCTATAGATATCTCTGAGGTTGAATCAGTTGACGACATTACACGTCGTTTTGTTACTGGTGCAATGTCGTTTGGTTCTATCAGCAAAGAGGCTCATGAGGCTCTTGCTGAGGCGATGAATAGACTTGGTGGTAAAAGCAACACTGGCGAGGGAGGTGAGAGTCCTGAGCGTTTTGCTCCACGTGAGGATGGTTCATCGGTGAGAAGTGCAATCAAACAGGTAGCCTCAGGTCGTTTTGGTGTAACTGCCAACTATTTGATTAATGCCGACGAGATACAAATTAAGATTGCCCAAGGAGCTAAACCTGGCGAAGGTGGTCAGCTACCAGGATTTAAAGTTGACGAAGTTATTGCTAAAACTCGTCACTCTATACCTGGCATATCGTTGATTTCACCACCTCCACACCACGATATCTACTCTATTGAGGATTTAGCTCAGCTAATTTTCGATCTTAAGAACGTAAATCCTAGAGCACGAGTAAGCGTAAAACTTGTTGCTGAAAGTGGAATTGGAACAATCGCAGCAGGTGTTGCAAAAGCTAAAGCTGATGCAATTATTGTTAGTGGATGCGAAGGAGGAACTGGCGCAAGCCCTATGAGTTCTATTCGTTACACTGGCATCTCTTCTGAAATAGGACTCGCTGAGGTGCAACAAACCTTAGTTCTAAACAAGCTCCGTTCGAGAGTTGTGCTACAAGCTGATGGTCAACTTAAAACTGGCCGTGACATTGTCATAGAGGCACTTCTAGGAGCTGAAGAGTTTGGATTTGCAACAAGTGCATTAATTGTACTTGGATGTGTAATGATGCGTAAATGCCACCTTAACACCTGTCCTGTAGGCGTTGCTACGCAAGATGCAAAATTGCGAGGTCGTTTTACTGGCAGCGCAGACTATCTTGTTAACTTCTTTACATTTATGGCACAAGAGGTTAGGGAGATACTTGCTCAAATGGGATACAAGAGCATGAATGATATCATTGGACGTGCCGATTTAATCGAGGTTAAAAGTGCCACCAACAACCCTAAAATCGACAAAGTTGACTTTAGTCGCCTATTAGCTGGAGCTAATTTTGTAGGAAGCGAAGAGCTTAGAAACAAAATCAAGCAAGAGCCTCTTGAGGTTGGTCAATTAAATAAAGATTTATTAGAGTTAGCTAGCATAATCGAAGGTTCATCTTCAAAATATAGCAAGGAGTACACTATCACCAATACTGATCGTTCGGTTGGAGCTATGCTTTCAGGTGAACTAGCTCTTAAATATGGTGAACAAGGATTGGCTGACAACACCTTGACTGCTACCTTTAAAGGCTCAGCTGGACAAAGTTTTGGTGCATTTTTAACAAAAGGACTAACCTTTGTGTTGAAGGGTGAAGCAAACGATTACCTTGGTAAAGGCTTATCGGGTGGACGCATTGTTGTAAAACCAGCTGACGGCTCACTTTTTGACGCAAGCACCAACACAATTGCAGGAAACACACTTCTATATGGTGCTACCAGCGGAGAGGTGTATATCAACGGCAAAGTTGGAGAGCGTTTCTGCGTTAGAAATAGTGGAGTAACTGCGGTAGTTGAAGGAGCAGGCGAACACTGTGCTGAGTATATGACTGGAGGTTGTATCGTAGTATTGGGTTACACTGGTCGCAACTTTGGTGCAGGTATGAGCGGTGGAGTTGCTTATGTTTGGGATAAAGAGAGAAATTTCGACACTAAATGTAACATGGAGATGTTGGAGCTATCACTAGTAGACAATGAGTCTGACAAAGAAGAACTTATGTCGATTGTGAAAGATCACTACATTCACACTGAAAGCCAACAAGCACGCAAACTAATTGATAATCCAGAGTTGATTCGCGAATTTATCAAGGTAACTCCTATTGAGTATAAAAAAGTGCTTTACGAAAACCAAATGCGTCTTTTGCAGCAGAGAATTTCTGAGGTTGAACGCGACTATTAAAAAAGGTAAATATTATGGGAAATTACAAAGCATTCCTAACAATTGATAGAAAAGAGGCTGGATATCGTCCAGTCCACGAAAGGATAACTGACTTTGGAGAGGTAGAACAAACACTTTGTGAGAGCGACAGAAAGTTACAAGCATCACGTTGCATGGATTGCGGTGTGCCGTTTTGTCACTGGAGTTGCCCTCTAGGCAATCACCAATCAGAGTGGCAAGATTTGGTTTATAAAGGCAAATGGCGCGAGGCTTACGAAAATCTTCAATTAACTGACGACTTTCCTGAGTTTACAGGTAGAGTTTGCCCTGCATTATGCGAAAAAGGATGCGTATTGAATCGCACTAACGAACCTGTTACTATCCGTGAAAACGAGGTAGCAATTATCGAAAAAGCTTTTGAAGAGGGGTACGTTAAACCTCATATAGCTGAGATAAAAACAGGCAAGAGAGTGGCTATTATTGGCTCAGGTCCTGCGGGACTAAGCTGTGCAAACCAATTGAGCATGAAAGGTCATAGCGTTACTGTGTATGAACGTGACAAGGCACCTGGAGGGTTGCTTCGATTTGGCATTCCTGACTTCAAGTTAAACAAAAAGGTTATAGATCGCAGAATCAATATAATGAAACAACAAGGAGTTGAGTTTAAATGCAACTCTAATGTTGGCAGTGATATTACTGAGATTGCCTCTAACTATGATGCAGTATGTTTGGCTATTGGTGCGGGTGTTGCTCGCGACTTACCAGCCGAAGGGCGCGATTTAAAAGGAATCTATTTTGCACTTCAGTTTTTGAAGAGACAAAATAGAGCGGTTGCATCCCTAAAAGTGGTAGACGACTTAGATGAGCTCTCAGCCAACAACAAACATGTTTTAGTTATTGGAGGTGGCGACACTGGCTCGGATTGTGTGGGAACATCAATCCGCCAAGGAGCTTTATCTGTTACTCAGATAGAGATTATGCCTAAACCACCTGAGTTAAATAATCCAGCCACACCATGGCCCTATTATCCAAACATTCTTAAAACATCAAGCTCTCATAAAGAGGGTTGTAAGCGTGAATGGAGCTTAGCAACCAATAAATTTATTGGTGAAAATGGCAAAGTAACTGCCGTAGAGGTAAAGAATGTAGAGAGTGGTGAGGTTAAGATTATTAAAGCCGACTTAGTTCTTCTTGCTATGGGTTTCTTGCACCCAGAACAAGAGGGGTTAATTGAGAGTTTGAACGTAGAATTAGATCAACGCAAAAATGTTGCAGCAGATGCAGCTCAAAAAAGTTCAGCGACAAACGTGTTTGTGGCTGGTGATGTTACAACAGGTGCAAGCCTTGTAGTTAGAGCTATTGCTTCTGGCCGTGCAGCAGCTAAATCAATAAATAAGTTTTTGAAATAATGGAACAGTTGAAGCATGAGTGTGGCGTAGTTTTAATCCGCCTCAAAAAACCATTAGAGTATTATAAAGAGAAGTACGGTACATCTAAGTATGGCCTTAACAAACTATATTTGTTAATGGAAAAACAACACAATCGCGGACAAGAGGGTGCAGGTATGGCTTGCGTTAAATTAACCTCATGTGCAGGCGAGGAGTTTATGTTTAGAGAGCGTAAAGAGGGTAAAAGTGCAATTACTGATATGTTTTCAGATATCCACAAGCAGATAGCAGAAGAAAAAGATCCTGCTGCAATTCCTTTCTTAGGAGAGTGTTACATGGGGCATCTTCGCTATAGCACAACTGGTAGATCAGGTATCTCGTATGTACACCCAGTATTGCGTCGTCAAAACTATCGTCACAACACCTTTGCTCTATGTGGCAATTTTAATCTTACAAATGTTGGTGAGATTTTCGAATCTCTAAAGGCTACAGGGCAACACCCTAGACGAACTTCTGACACAACTGTTTTGCTTGAACAAATAGGTTATGAGCTAGACAAAGAGCCAGTTGGAGGCAAACGTTTAGAGAATATATTGTCTCGCACAGCTCCTATGTGGGATG
>JAWXTQ010000134.1:0-5771 GCA_044433405.1 Rikenellaceae bacterium | reverse complement strand
GTAGCTTTGGTTCAGGATGTAGATTTTACAGATGAAGATGCTGCTGTAGAAGTAGATGAGTCTGGGCTCGAATTAGAAACAGAACTAGAAGAAGATACAGAGCTTGCATCTTCTATTGAGGCTTTAACTGTTGAAGATGTGGCTGAGAAATCGCGTGAGGAGTTGTTAGAAATTGCTTCTCAATTAATCTCAACTAAGCCAGTTCTTGCGCTAAGAAAAGATTTAGAACTTATCAAAATCACCTTCTACAAACTGTCTAGAGCTGAGTATGAAGAGCGTCGTAAAGCGTTTGTAGATAATGGAGGAGTTTTAGAAGAGTTTGTATCAGAGAAAGATGAATTAGAAATTCGTTTAAAAGAGCTTTTTGCTGTTTATCGTCAAAAGAGAGATGCTTATCTAGTTGACATAGAGCAACAGAAAGATAACAACCTAAAAGCTAAACTCCAAATTATTGAGGAGTTAAAAGAGTTGATTAACAGTAACGAGAAGATTAACGTTACGTTTGCAACATTCAGAGAATTGCAACAACGTTGGAAAGATTCTGGAATTGTACCTAAGAATAACATTAAGGATTTATGGGAAAGCTACCACATGCACGTGGAGAACTTCTATAACTTCGTTAAGATTAATAAAGAGCTTCGTGATTTAGATTTGAAGAAAAATTACGAAATGAAACTTGAAATATGCGATCAAGCTGAGGCGTTGCTTCTAGAGGAGTCGGTAGTTGTTGCATTTAATAGATTGCAAAAACTGCATGATGGTTGGAGAGAGATTGGGCCAGTAGCCTTAGAGTTCAAGGAGCAGCTTTGGGAGCGTTTCAAAGAGGCTAGTACTAAAATCAATAAAATTCATCAAGATTATTTTGAGGGTTTGAAGCAGGAGCAGATTGCAAATCTTGCTCTTAAAACAGAACTTTGTCAGAAGTGTGAAGATTTGTCGCAGGTTGAATATCAAAATAAGAAAGAGTGGGATGATGCTTCAAATGAGTTGATCGAGATTCAGAAAGTGTGGAAAACTATAGGCTTTGCACCTAAGCGTGACAATAACAAAATTTATAGCCGTTTTAGAACTGCTTGTGATTTGTTCTTTGAGAAAAAGCGTGACCACTTCTTGTCTCTTAAAAATGAAATGGAGGAAAACCTTCAAAAGAAAGTGGCTATTTGTGTGCAAGCAGAGGCTATCTCTCAAACTGATGATTGGAAAAAAGGAACAGCCGACCTTATAGCACTTCAAAAAGAGTGGAAAACAATAGGAATTGTGCCACGTAAGCAATCAGATTTGATTTGGAAGCGTTTTAGAACTGCATGTGATTTGTTCTTTGAGAAGAAAGGTGAGCACTTCGAAACAGTAGATAAAAAATATGATGATAATCTACGAGCTAAAAAGGCACTTATTGAGCTTATCAAAGAGTATGAAGCGCCTACAATCGAAGAGGGGTTTGCTAAACTAAAAGAGTTCCAACATCAATGGATTGAGATAGGTTTTGTGCCAATCAAAGAGAAGGATGTATTGCAAAAAGAGTATAAAGAGTTGATTGATTCTAAATTTAATGCTCTTAGAGGTAGTGATAATCGTAGGAATTTAGATAGATTCAAAAGCAAAATATCATCAATTAAAAGTGAAGGTAATAGCAGAAAGATTGATAGCGAAAAAGATAGAATCTATACTAAAATCAAAAATATAGAGTCAGACATCGTTGTATGGGAGAACAATATTGGCTTCTTTGCAGGTGGTAAAAACTCTCAGAAATTGATTGATGATGTTCAGCATAAAATAGCTAAGGCAAAAGAGGATATTGCTAAGTTGAGAGAGAAATTGTCAGTTATAGACGAATTATAAAATAGAAGAAAGAATAAAGAATATATAAAAATGGTGGATAATACACAAAAACAGACTAAATATGTGTTTGTTACAGGCGGAGTAGCCTCTTCATTAGGTAAGGGAATAATCTCTGCATCGTTAGCCAAGTTGCTTCAAGCAAGAGGTTATAATGTGACAATTCAAAAGTTAGACCCATATCTAAATGTTGATCCAGGGACTTTGAACCCTTATGAGCACGGTGAGTGCTACGTGACTGAGGATGGAGCGGAGACAGATTTAGATTTAGGACACTATGAGCGTTTTCTTAACGCGCCTACCTCTCAAGGTAACAATGTTACTACAGGAAGAATCTATCGTAGCGTAATTGAGAAAGAGCGTCGCGGCGAATTTCTAGGTAAAACAGTTCAGGTGATTCCTCATATCACAGACGAGATTAAGAGAAGAATCAAGATTCTAGGTACTAAAAACAAATATGATGTTGTAATAACTGAGATTGGTGGTACTGTAGGTGATATTGAGTCTTTACCATACATCGAATCTGTACGTCAGCTACGTTACGAGTTTGGTCATCAAAATGCTCTTGTTGTACATCTTACTCTAATTCCTTATATGTCAGCTTCAGGTGAGTTGAAAACTAAACCAACTCAACACTCTGTTAAAGCGTTGTTAGAGGCTGGTGTTCAGCCAGATATATTAGTTCTTAGAACAGAAAAACAACTAACCGAAGATGTAAAACGTAAAGTTGCTATCTTCTGTAATGTTGATAGCGATGCTGTAGTTGAGTCGATTGACGTTTCAACAATATACGAAGTGCCTCTAAAAATGTTAGAGCAAGATTTAGATAAAGTAGCTATCCGAAAATTGGGTTTGAACTATACTGACATTAAGCTAGACAAGTGGGCTGATTTTGTAAGTAAAGTTAAGAATCCTAAAAACGAAGTGAATATAGCGTTAGTTGGTAAGTATACAGAGTTGCCAGATGCATATAAGTCTATTTCAGAGGCCTTTATTCATGCAGGTGCTTATAACGAAACAAAAGTCAGATTAAAATATATCAGCTCTGAAACAATAAACTATAATAATGCAGCTCAAGTTTTGAGTGGTATTGATGGAGTGTTGGTTGCTCCAGGGTTTGGAGATAGAGGTACTGAAGGTAAAATTGAGACTGTAAGATATGTCAGAGAGAACAATATCCCATTCTTTGGAATTTGTCTTGGCATGCAATGTGCAGTAATCGAGTTTGCGCGTAATGTGCTTGGATTTGAAGGTGCAACATCTACAGAGATGTGTCCTAGCAAATATCCAGTTATTGACTTAATGGAAGAGCAAAAAGGAATCACAGAAAAAGGGGGTACAATGCGCCTTGGTGCATATCCTTGTCGCTTAACGGAGGGTAGTAATGTTTACAAAGCGTATAACGCTATTGACATTTCAGAACGTCACCGTCACCGCTACGAGTTTAACAATCGTTTTATTGAAGATTTCAGAAACGGAGGAATGACTCCAGTAGGTATAAACCCTGATACCAACTTGGTAGAGGTTGTAGAGATTGCAGATCATCGTTGGTTTGTTGGTGTGCAGTATCACCCAGAGTACAAAAGTACAGCCTTAAATCCACATCCGTTGTTTATGGATTTTGTGAAGGCTGCGTTGAAATTTAAAAATGAAAAATAAGAGATAGATAATGGATAAAAATTCCTTAATCGGGCTTGTACTAATTGGTGCTATACTATTTGGCTTCAGTTGGTATGGTCAGAAACAACAAGAAGAGGTAAGAAAAGAGAATGCGCGTATAGATTCAATTGCAAGAGCTAACGCTCCAAAAATTGATGAACTTCAATATGATAAAGAGTCGGCCTCAGTAGTGGCTGTAAATGACTCATTGCAGAGTGTGCAGATGGTTGCAAGCTACGGTAAAGAGTTAGCTGAAGCTAAGAGCGCAAAAGAAGAGTTTTATACAATTGAGAATGACAAGATGATTGTTACCATCTCTAATATGGGTGGTGCTATTGTGGCTGTCGAGCTTAAAGATTACTCTAACTACAAGGGTGATAAGCTAATGCTTTTTAATGAAAAAGGGTCGAAATTCGATATGAGCTTATACCTTAAAAATCATATTAGCACTTCGCAGTATGGTTTTAAAGTTGCCAATATTGGTGATGCAAATGCTGCGTTAAGACTTTATGCGGATTCTGCTTCATATATTGAGTTTAATTATGTGTTGAATCCAGGTGAATATATGGTTGATTTTAATGTTAATATGGTTGGTATGGCTAATCATATTCAATCTAGTCAACGTACAATTGATTTAACTTGGGCTAACATTGCTCCTCAGCAAGAAAAAGGGTATAAGTACGAACGTCAATATGTGACTGCTGCTTATCACTTCCCAGGCGATGATAATATCGAAGAGTTAACAGCAAACGCTGACTCTAAAGAGGAGATTGTTAATTCAAAAGTAGAATGGGTTGCCTTTAAACAGCAATTCTTCTCATCTATTTTTATTGCTAAAGACAACTTCACAAATGCTGAGATTACTTACCGCTCTATGAAAGAGGGAACAGGTGATATTATGGCATACAACTCTAATCTATCATTTGACTACTCACCAAGTGTTGACACTTACGGCTTTAATTTTTATTTTGGCCCAAATAGTTACCCTGAGATGAAGAGTTATGATATGGAGTTCCAAAAACTAATTCCTCTTGGTTGGGGTATATTTGGTTGGATTAATAGATTTTTGGTTATTCCTATATTTGACTTCTTAGGAAAATATATCTCTAGTTATGGATGGATTATTTTAGTTCTTACTGTAATTATTAAGCTAATAATTTTCCCATTCACCTACAAATCTTATATCTCAATGGCTAAGATGCGACTTCTTAAGCCAGAGGTAGACAAAATTAACGAGAAATATCCTAAGCAAGAAGATGCATTGAAAAAACAGCAAGAGACAATGGCTCTTTATAACAAAGCTGGAGCAAACCCTATGGGTGGTTGTTTGCCAATGTTGTTTCAGTTCCCTGTGTTGATTGCAATGTTTAGATTCTTCCCTGCATCTATTGAGTTGCGTGGAGAAAGTTTCTTATGGGCTAACGATTTATCTACTTACGATTCGATTTTAGATTTGCCATTTACTATACCTTTTTATGGTAATCATGTGAGTTTGTTTGCTCTTTTAATGGGTGTGTCGATGTTCTTCTCAACTAAGATTAGCATGTCACAAAATCCGCAGAATTCACAACAAATGCCAGGTATGCAGTTTATGACAACCTACCTAATGCCAGTAATGCTTGTGGTTTGGTTTAATAGCTACTCTTGTGCTTTGTCGTTCTATTATCTGCTTTCAAATATCATTACAATGATTCAAACCTATGTAATTCGTATGTTTGTTGACGATAACAAACTTCACGAGCAGATGAAGGCTAATTCTAAGAAACCTAAGAAAAAGAGTAAATGGCAGGCTCGTTATGACGAACTAATGCGTCAACAACAAGAGATGGCAAAAAATAATGCTAAAAGAAAATAATGGCAATTGAAATAATTCCAGCCATCGACTTAATAGATGGCAAGTGTGTCCGTTTAAAACAGGGAGATTATGATAGGGTAACTCAATATAGTGATTCTCCACTTGATGTAGCAAAGAGTTTCGAGGATTTAGGAGTTACTCGATTACATCTTGTTGATTTAGATGGTGCAAAAAGTACAGAACCTAAAAATTTAGCAGTATTAGAGGCAATCGCCTCTAATACTGCTCTTAAAATAGAGTATGGTGGTGGTATCAAAACAACTCTCGGTGTAGAGTCCGTATTTAATAGTGGTGCTAATTGGGCTATATGTGGAAGCGTTGCTGTGCAAGATAAGCCATTATTCAAGGAGTGGATATCGCGCTTTGGAGGAGACAAACTAATCTTAGGAGCAGATGTTAAGGGGCGTTATATTGCTACGCA
>JAWXTQ010000133.1:0-5819 GCA_044433405.1 Rikenellaceae bacterium | reverse complement strand
ATGTACGACGTTGGGAGAATCACTGGAATGTAACCCCATCTTATAAAAATCCCATCAATCTTCCTGATAACACTGGCATCCAAGGGGGTCAGATGTGTGCATGGGAGATGAATGATGCTTATAAAATCTCAAGTTTACATGATCGTCTACCTGCATTTAGCGAAACCCTTTGGAATGATGCTCGTCGTAGCTCTTATGACGATTTCAAAAAGCGTTACGAGAGTTGTGATGATAAGTTTAGTGTGTTGTGTTTTCCTGCGTATGTCACTAAAAGTGGTTTTTATAAGATTAATGATTATGGACTTGATAACTTCGCTTCAAACTATTTTGGTGATGTAGCTCATATCAGGGTTGAGCCACATTCTGACAATATGTATGTTACATACACCACTGATGGTTCGAAACCAACTACTGAATCTGCCAGATTAGAGGGTAAAATAGAGTTGAGCAGTAGTTGTACTATTAAATATGCAATTTTTGATGAGCACTCTACACAGCTTGGTTACAAGAGTGAAGAGTATTATCTTAATCCAATCGTTGCACACAACGCTGGTGCTATTGTCGATTACCGAGATCGTAAAAGTGATCGTTTTATTGAACTTTTTGATGGTATCATATCCTTAACTTTTGATAATCTAAAAGAGGGTAGTGAGATACGTTACACTCTTGATGGTAGCAATGTAACTATTGATTCACCTATCTATACCACTAATATCTCAATCCCTAAAACTCTAACTGTTAAGGCGCAATGTTTCTTCAACGGTAAACCATTTGGAAAACAGTATGTTTGTAGTTATAACCAACGAAATATTGAGACTAACATGACAACTGGGGCACTTGCCACTACCGATTCACAACTTGGAGAGGATCACCCTTCTAATGCCGTTGATGGTATGGTAGATATCAATTGTTATTGGGGTGCAGGCAGCAAAGCAGCTCTAATATTAGATTTGGGTCAACTCCAAACTTTTAGTAAAGCTAAGATATATCCATTCTGGGATGGAAGCAGATATTATCAATATAGTGTAGAAGTATCTCGCGATGGAGATAACTGGACGAGGGTTGTCGATCGTACACAAAATACCGAAATCGCCACAGAGCATGGACACAGTGATAGCTTTACTGAAATCTCAGCGCGCTACGTACGTGTTAATATGCTAAAAAACAGTGCTAATCCAGCAGTTCACTTGGTAGAGGTGAAACTTTATTGATAATGGTTATTAACTATACTCACCGAACATGAGCACAGGAGAAACGCACCGAGCCTGTGCACAGGAGAAACAAAGTTTCTCCCAAAGGGGTCAATGACCCCTGCCCTCCGCAAGGAGCGTCCAGAGCTCAGCCTCGCCACCGCCCGTTAAAAGCACTTTTTGCGCAGCAAAAAGTGCAGGGTGGCGTAGTGTTAAAAAAGCCTCAACCTTTCGAGCTAAAGGTTGAGGCTCTAATTTAGAATAATAGAGTGTATAAATGCCTATATTTATATGGATTAATAAATATCACAATTGCTTTTATTCACTCAACAATGTGATTGATTTGAATGTCCAAGTACCACCAGTTATTGAAAGTACATTTCCATCGACAAAAGGCCAATTTTCAGCACCTAATGTTAGGTGAATGTTTTCTGTTGTTGTTTCATAAAAAGTATTAGGATCTACACTATTTAAAGATACACCTGTTGTAGTTGCAAATTTTAAAGATGTCAAAGATGTACAATTTGCAAATGCCTCAGATTCAATCCTTGTAACTAAAGGCATATCAACAGAAGTAAGACTTTTACAATCAATAAATGACTGCATTCCAATAGAGGTAAGAGATGGGGCGGATACATCATCCAGACAGGTGCAACAATAAAAAGCTTTATCGTCAATTGTGATAACGTTTGGTATATTGATGGTCGTAAGGTTGCTACAATGAGCGAATGCAGCATCTTTAATTGTTACGACACTTGGCATATCGACAATCTGAAGATACTTGCAATCTTGAAACCCTATACTTCCTATTGTCTCCACGTTTGGCAAATCAACTGTCACCAGAGAATAGCATCCATATAGAGCATAATCTTTAATTGAAGTAACACTTTCTTCTGCATTTAAATAACCTCCAACCACGCCACAAAGAGAACCAACAATTTCAGTTTTAGAAGAATTGTATATGAAACCAGACTCTAAGGTGTAATAATTTTCATTAAGCGTAACAGATGAAATAGCTGAAGATCCAGCAAAAATGCCATTACCAATAGATGTAACATTTGATAAATCAATAGATTTTAATGAATTACATCCTCCAAAGGCTATATCTCCAATTATTTTTGCAACTGGTATGTCAATTACTTCGTAGTCACCGCTGTTAAAAAGATATTCGTTAATCACTTCAAGTTTAGGTAGACTTATGTATGACATTTGGAATCCCATTCTGCACTCTATTGTTGTGGCATTAGGCAGATTCACGGAAGAAATATTGCAATAATCGAATGCTTCCGATTTTATTGTGGTAACTGAGGGAAAATCTATTTCTGTTAATCCACAACAATAGAAAGCACCAAAACCTAAATATTCAGCAGAAGGGAAATACACAGAATTTAGATTACTACAGTCTCTAAAGGCTGTAGATTCAATAGTTGTGACGTTATTACCAGATACTGTTTTTAATACAGTAGTGTTTATTTCATTGTGCATTGCATTCTCTGGAATTATCTCTAGATTAATAAAATCTATTGATATTTGACGAGAATTATCATCTGTAGATATTTTGTTAATAGCATTCCTTAATCCCTCAAAATCAGCAGTTGTTGCAGTTACATCCAAAATCTCCCAAGTCTCAGAAGCTGGATAGCTATATGCAGATATTTCTGATAGATATAGCGATGACGAGGTTTCTGTATACTCAATAACTTCACTATCGGTAAAATCTGAATCATTCCACCCCTCAATACTACCATCATAGCTAATCTCATCATTAGCAATGTTCCAAGTGTATGTGTAACGATATCCTGATACAAGCTCTATATTGTTATTTGCACTCCAAGTATATGTATTATCACCAATTGTATAGGTTGCAATAGTCTCGCCTGCACTTATTGTTTGTGGTGCAATGATTACTTTATAACTCATATCGCCATTGTTAGCTGCGATAATCTCCGATGTTGAACCTGTCGAAGTGTATGATTGAGAGACAATATCAATAGTAGCACTTGTTTGGGCAAAAATTTTGAGAGTACCTCCAGATAGGTCAGAGTCACTAATGTTAACAATTAAACTACTCATTACATGTGAAAACGATAGTGTAGGGCAGGTTTCGCTAGTTGCTTCGTGAGTCGAAATTAGTAGGTCGCTTAGTTCATAATTGTCGCTATCACTTTGGTCTGTACCAGCACTAAAAGTGAAGCTTGAATCAAATCCCGAAATTGCAGGATAGATAGCTGTGAATGCGAGCTGCTGAGTGTTAGTGTTAAAGTAAATAGGATCTGAGCTTGAGAATAGTGAGCCATCGTAGGTGTATGACATCTGCGAAGAGTAAATACTACCATTCTCATAAGCCGAAACATAAATTTGATCACCTGATTCAAAGACGTCAGATGTTACGCGCGTAATTGGCGAAATAGAACCACTAAATGAAACCTCTGAAGTCTCGATATTAAGACTTTCATTAGTATCGGTGCTTTTGGCACATGAGTAGACAAGAATAATACTACTCATTAATAGAAATAATTTCTTCATACTTTTTAAATATTTTAGTAAAATAATAGTTCTTAAACTAATGCTATTGCTCGATTGAATGTCATTGCTCCACTAGTGTTGATTGGGGTAACTAAACACCTTACAAAATCTAGGTAGTGTATTATTGTTCTTTGGTTGAATATATAGTTTGTTTCGTGTAATTAAAGCGATAGTAAAATTATATATAAAAATATATAAATCGCACAATCTTAATTGTTTCGTTCACAAATATAATAATTATTTTTTAGAAAAAGTAGTGTTTTCTACATTAATAATCAACACTATTGTTATATATTAAAAAACTCAACCTGTCGCTAAAGGTTGAGTTTTTTATCATCACGCCACAGAGCACTTTTTGCTGCGCAAAAAATGCTTTTAACGGGCGGTGGCGATGTGGAGCTCTGGACTGTCCTTGCGGACGGCAGGGGTCAGAGACCCCCTTGGGAGAAACTTCGTTTCTCTTGTGCACATGTTCTGTGAGCATCTCTATTAGATTAGTCTTTATCGGCGTTATCGACGTTAATCATTATAAGTAAAACGAGGCTGTATCGATTCGATACAGCCTCGTTTTACTTATTTATAATGTTACGATCTTTTTATCTCAACATTATCATATCCTTCAACTATATCACCAACTTTGATATCGTTGTAGCCATCAATATTTAAACCACACTCTAGGTTGTTTCCAACCTCCTTAACGTCATCTTTGAAGCGTTTAAGTGAGCCTAGCTTGCCAGTATGAACTACGATACCATCGCGGATGATACGGATTTTTGTATTACGAGTGATTTTACCTTCGCGAACCAAACATCCTGCAATTGTTCCAACTTTAGAGATTTTGAATACCTCCATAACCTCAACTGAACAAACAATCTCCTCTTTGAATTGTGGAGCAAGCATACCTTCAATAGCATCCTTAATGTCGTTGATTGCATCATAGATGATAGAGTATTGACGAATTTCAATCTCCTCTTTCTCTGCTAATCTACGAGCACTTGCAGAAGGACGTACTTGGAAACCAATAATTACAGCATTTGATGCAGCAGCTAAAAGAACATCACTTTCAGAAATCTGACCTACAGCTCTGTGGATTACGTTAACTTGTACCTCCTCTTTAGATTGCTTGATTAGTGAGCCAGTAAGTGCCTCAACTGAACCATCTACGTCACCTTTAACAATAACGTTAAGCTCTTGGAAGTTGCCAATTGCTATACGACGGCCAATCTCGTCGAGAGTAATATGTTTTTGAGTCTTAAGACCTTGTATACGTTGCAGCTGTTCACGTTTGTTTGCAATTTCGCGCGCTTGACGATCGTCGTTCATGATGTTGAATGTGTCACCTGCTTGAGGCGCTCCATTTAAACCTAGAACCAATACAGGAGAAGCAGGAGGTGCTTCATTTACCTTTTTGCCTCGCTCGTTAAACATCGCTTTTACTCTACCAGAGTAAACACCTGATAACATCACATCACCAACGCGAAGAGTACCCTCTTGTACTAATATTGTTGAAACATAACCTCTACCTTTGTCAAGAGTAGACTCGATGATTACACCGCTTGCTTTCTTGTTAGGATTGGCTTTAAGTTCAAGCATGTCGGCTTCAAGAATAACTTTTTCAAGAAGTTCATCAACATTTAAACCCGATTTAGCAGCAATCTCTTGACACTGATATTTACCACCCCAGTCTTCAACTAGGTAGTTCATAGCAGATAGTTGCTCTCTGATTTTGTCAGGATTTGCACCTGGTTTATCAATTTTATTAATTGCAAAGATGATAGGAACACCAGCAGCAGCGGCATGGTTGATAGCCTCAGTTGTTTGAGGCATTACGCTATCGTCAGCAGCAATAATAATAATAGCTACGTCAGTAACCTTAGCACCACGAGCACGCATAGCAGTAAATGCCTCGTGACCTGGAGTATCTAGGAATGTGATGCGTTTCTCGTCATTAACATTCACCGAATATGCACCAATATGTTGAGTGATACCACCCGCTTCACCAGCAATAACGTTAGTTTTGCGGATAAAGTCAAGAAGTGATGTTTTACCATGGTCAACGTGACCCATAACTGTTACGATAGGCGAACGTGGAAGTAAATCCTC
>JAWXTQ010000132.1:0-5852 GCA_044433405.1 Rikenellaceae bacterium | reverse complement strand
GCATCGTAGTAACACTTGCATTAGATTCTATCGGGAAGAAGAAATAGCACTCATACGGTCTCTCCCTCGGCTTAAGGTGACTATTTAGAAGGGAAATCGCATTGAGACGATGATTTCCTTCTATACAACACAGAATCTTATCTAGTCCTTCTGTTTCCATTGTTACCTCCTCGCCTGATAGTGTCACCACCTCTAAGCCATCAGCCAAACACGCTTCAGCGGTTACTGCCAGTAATGGAAATAGAGTTCCATCACACTTCTTGATACTCTTAATTTTTTTGTTTACCGTAGTTGGTGAGATTGCTCTATTGATTTGTAGTCGAGCAATTGTGTAGCCAGCCTCTATCAACTCTGTTAGGCTGTACATCTTTCTTCTTGATAACCCATCTGGGATCATTCTAATAATTTTCCTCATCTTTTAATTTGAAAAATTTATGACCTCTGCCAGAGCCGACGCAGAAGCATGATTATATTCATTCAGTCATACGCTCTGTGAACTGTTTGGATTCTAGTTAAGCACTTCGCCGCTTTTTGCTACTAGCATTTGCGTACTCCATAGCCTCTGCTTCAAGTTCCTGAATACACTTCTGTTTGTCGGACATAAGCCATTCATCAATCTCTGACTTCAAGAATGATAACCTCTTACCATTTTTATGGAATGGTATAGTTCTATTGCTTACCTTGCCATAGATAGTTTGTTTCGCAGGGTGAGTTGGTAGGTATTCACATAACTCCTCTACGTTAAACCATCGGTCTGGCGAGTCATTTGTGATAGACACTATTAGACGCTCACTTATAAGATCCTCTATTCTTGTGAGTTTCTCATCAAGCGATGCTACAGCATCTGGCAGTTGGTCGAATGTAATCTTTTTCATAGGCTCTTTTCATTTAATGTTTTATATATATTATGTATCTTGTGTTTTAAAAATAAAGTTGTACATTTGCACTTGCGTTGGTAGAGATACTCATGCTAATGACAGCCTTAGTTCTGACTGCAAAGATATGCCCTGAAAAAGCGGAAAAACGTAAAAATACAGAAAGTTCAAACTGTTAGCAACAGCCTATTGGTCAATATGTTGCTTGCATATAAAACAGCCTCAATCTAGTTTAAAGCCCAAAAACACAAGAATGATTTTTGCATATGAGTGTAGGAATTTCTAAAAATATAAGTCGCCATAGGCTTTTTATCCCTCTTGACAATATGGAGAGGAGTGAAATTTTGGATAAAATTGAAGAGTTTTTCATTGCTGTGGATGACGCAATTGCATCATTAGGACAGATGCAGTTTCCTAAACCTATAATCTTATCCAAGATACTTAGATACAATTCAAGAAATGAAGATGTAAAAATACTTGTGGATATATGTATGTTTTCTATTGAACCATATTTTCGTACAAAAGCATTTTACTACAGTGATTATGGAATGATTGATAATTCCAAATTGCAGGAAGATAAGGTTGTCGAGATAAAAACTTTACTATTAGAGACAGAGGAAAAACTTACTACCTTATCTAATCAAATTAAAAAGTTTAAGAGTGAATATGATAATTTAAGGTATAGCGAAAAAGCAAAACACAAGAAGAAGATTGAGAAGAAAGAACTTCAAATAGAAGCAATGAAAGAGCAAGTAGTACATCTGCGATATCGTATGAAAAAAGCTCAAAGTAATGCACCAACATTTATTTTATTAGGTTGCAACGATTTGGTAGACAACAAACCTTACACCGAAATAGATATGGTTAGTAGAGAACAAGTATCTACCACTGCACCATATACCACTGTCGCCTTTCGTTTCTTTGATAGACGAAATTCAGGTGAAATTCAGAAAATAAGAACTACTATATGGGATGACTGCAACTTGTCAACTGAATACCAAAAATTTTGGAATAAACTCAATAATGCTGTAAGGTCTAAAAACAGCCGACCTAATAACCAGCACCAAATTCGAGAAGATCATATAGCTGTAAAGGATTTCTGGAATTCCAATGATAGATCGAGCATCAGAAAACTGTATGATGCTTTATCAGAAAAGAACCTAATTGAGTCGCGTAAATTTCATATTTTTGCAGGAGTCTTCTCTGGATATTTTCCGCAAAATGCACAAAGAGAGTCGAGAAAGCGAAAAATAAAATGGCTTGTTCAGTTAGAACAGAAATCAAAGCATTCAAATACAGCAAGTTTGTATTGGTTGGTCATAGCATTAAAGGATCTGAAGCTTTTTTATACATACTATTATAAGGCTATCCTCAAAGATAAAATAAACTTCAGTGACAGTATAATCATGAATTTTATAGAAGAATACTTTGAGTTATCAGATGTTGAGATTATCAATCGCATTAAAATAGAAGTCTCAATAGACACCCTTAAAAATATAGTAAAATATTTCACATACGAGGATGGCTCGGTTATAAGTTCTGGAGATTTCTATTACGCAAATTTGGGAGAAACAATAGATAGAGTTGATTATAGGACACTTGTTGTTAAGACCTTGAAAAAGTATACAAAAGCTTTAGAATCTCTTAACGAAGTATTATATCCTTTTATCGAAGAGTATTGCGAGTTTGAGAAAATTGAACTTAAGCAAGATGCGTTATTAAAGGAGTGGAGAGAAGTGTATATGACTTCTGAGGCAAATAGTGATAAAGATTGAGCACCTACCATTGATATGATATTTATCACGATATAACAATGTTTATGACTATCTTAGCAAATTTTTGCATCATATTTGTACCATAGATTTATAATATATTGATATTCAGATATAATTATTTTCGAGGAGGTAAAATAATCGATTAAGGTGAATTCCTAGCGGGTTTCACCGCATGAGCTGAAGCTCATCCCTGTAGGAATAGGTTTTTATTTCTTATACTCATACCTAAAGGTATGGTAACGAAATAAAAACCTATTCCTATTTTTGGCTGCGCCAAAAAGTGAAAGCCGAAGCGTACCAGAGCCTATCAAAAAAAAAGAATTGTGTTTAAGTTTTTTTTAGAAAAAAACCACGCGCTAGACTACTATGAGCCATTTTTATCTTCCTGGCTATCGCCAATTCGATAAAAAAGACTCCTAGTAGCCTATCGCTGGTAAAAAAAACTTCGTCGCTGATGCTCCTCGGGCTCACTTTCGTTCGCTGGGTATTCTCATGTAGGCCATTTCTTGCTTCGCGATATCTGAAATAAAAAGCTACCCCTATTTTTGGCTGCGCTAATAATGGTTAGTCGTTTAAGAAATAAGATATTGATGTGACTACGCGGATTCGTTTGATGTATGGCATGTTGGGGTTAAGATCGCTTATGCTTATTTGACCTTGAGTTGCATTTTTAATCTTACCTAGTTTGCTATTTGAATCATTTGCGAATTGTAGTGCAGAGGCTTTAGCATTTGCAGATGCCTCTTTTATCATCTCAACTTTTATGTCGTTAAGTGCAGTGTATTCATAACTGATATTGTAGCGATAATCTCCACTAGAGAGCACAACACCCTGTGCTAATAGGTCGTTAGTGCGTGTTAGCAGTTCTCTTGTAAGTTCTACTTGTGAGGTTACGACGGTTATTACATTGGTGACATTATAACGATTTTCGTTCCTTTCAGGTGCATATCTTTCGGTTTTGTAGTCAATGATTTCTGGTGCAGAATTGCTTATTTCTTCCTCTTTGATTCCGTTTTCAATGAGGAATTTCTTGATTATCTGTTCTTTTTTAGCTAGAGAGATTGATATTTCGTTAAGTGAATTACCTGCTTCCTTGTATAGAATAGGCCAAATTACTTTATCTGCCTCTACCTCTTTTTGTGATAACCCTTTTACTGATACGTAGCGATTCTGAGAGGAGAATTTTCCCGCTGCATTGCTCACTATTAGAGCCGCGATAATTAGTGTTGCTGCTAGTGTGATTGTTGGAAATGTTAGGTTTTTCATAGCTTTAATAATTATTGTAATGGTTTTGAAAATTTGCCTTATATGGTTAATCGCGTGTGTGACAAAAATATAATAAATGCTATGTAGTTCCAAATATATTTTCCTTCTTTGTTCTTTTAAGGTTAAAATTATCTGTTATTTATAGGTTTGGATATAGTAGTAACTTCGTTTTTTATATTGCTCTGCTAAATTTAAAAATACATATTTGTATGCAAATAAATAAAAAGTCAAATGAAGTTAACTTATGTAATAAAAAATTTCATGGCGGAGAAGGGCCATGATATTGATTCCTTGTCGCTCAAGAGCGGTATTTCGCAGTTGCAAGTCAATCAGATATTAGATGGTGTAGTAAAGCCAAGTGGTGCGCTACTGATGAAATTAAGTCGAGCATTAGAAGTTCCTATTGAGTTGTTTGTTGACGGAAACGAAGCAGTTTCGGCTGCCATTATAACCAAGGATGAGCGTCCCGAAATAGTTAGAGATGAAGTAACAGCAACCCCTGGAATACATTTTAGTTCATTAGCACCTGTTAAGACCATGAGAAGCATGGAGCCAGTGATGGTGAGTATGAAAAGAGAGGTTTGTAGTGAGTCGGCAACGTGTTCGCACGAGGGAGAAAAGTTTGCATATATTGTAAGGGGAGAGGTTGAATTGACGTTAGGAGACCAAGTTAATAAACTCTCTACTGGTGACTCTATCTATTATGACGCAATTGTGCCTCATAGCTACAAAACCATCAGTGAAATATCAGAAATATTAATTGTTACCTATACACCTTGGTAGGTTGGGTATCGTATTTTTTTATTAACATTTTAAAATATAAATATGGAATTAATTAATCATACACTAGGCTCAATTCTAGAATATAATGTGGCTAACGACCCTGATAGGGAGTTTTTAGTCTATCCAGATAGAGACCTACGCTTAACCTACTCACAATTTAACGATAGAGTTAATGACATTGCTAAGGCTTTTATACATATTGGAGTAAAGAAAGACTCTAAGGTTGGAGTTTGGGCTATGAATGTTCCCGATTGGCTTACCTATATGTTTGCCACTGCAAAGGTTGGGGCAGTGTTGGTTACAGTAAATACAAACTATAAATCGGCAGAGCTTGAGTTCATTCTTCAAAATGCCGATATCCATACGCTTTGTATCTCAAAAGGGTATAGAGATAGCAACTTTGTTCAAATGGTTTACGATTTGATGCCTGAGTTGAAGATTGTTGATCGCAAATCATTCTCAAATCCTAAATTCCCATGTCTTAAGAATATTGTTTTTATGGGACACCAAAAAACAAAGGGAATGTATACAACTAGTGAGTTGATATCACTAGGTAGTAATTTATCTTCTGAACCTCTTAATGAGGTTGAAAAGAGCATTGATACTCACGATGTTGTTAATATGCAATACACCTCTGGTACAACAGGATTCCCAAAGGGAGTAATGCTTTCTCATCACAATATTCTAAATAATGGAAACACTGTAGGTGATTGTTTGGGATATACTAAAAATGACAGATTACTAGTGTGTGTGCCACTATTTCACTGTTTTGGTGCAGTGTTGGCACTATGTGCAATAGTTACTCATGGTGGCACTATGGTTATGGTTGAAGAGTTTGACCCATTAGCTGTGTTGGCCTCAATTGCAAAAGAGAAGTGTACCGCAGTTTATGGTGTTCCAACGATGTTTATCGCGGAGCTTAACCATCCAATGTTTGATATTTTTGATTTAAGTTCGCTTCGTACAGGTATTATGGCAGGTGCGCCATGTCCGATTGAGTCGATGAAGCAGGTAATGGAGCGTATGAATTGCCGTGACATAATTAGTGTTTATGGCCTGACAGAGACGTCTCCAGGTATGACTGCTACACGTGTTACCGATACTCCAGAGATACGCGCAACAACCGTAGGCCGCGCATTCCCTCATGTAGAGG
>JAWXTQ010000131.1:0-5866 GCA_044433405.1 Rikenellaceae bacterium | reverse complement strand
TGTTTTTTTATTGGTTTTATAGGTATAGAGAAAGTTATCAGAGTACCTTTATTGCTCTCACTTTCGAGCTTTATGCACCCTCCTTGTCTCTTTATTATTTGGTGTGCGTGACTAAGTCCAACTCCATAGCCTCTATTATATATAGATTTGCTGTTAGGTATTTGAAAGAAGTTCTTAAACACTTTGGTGTGATACCTCTTCTCCATTCCCCAACCATTGTCGGCAATCTGAAACTCTACATAGTCGCTGTATTCTCTAATTTTCAACGACACATTAACTCCGTCATCACTATACTTCAAAGAGTTGTCAAGAATATTCCTAATAATATTCTCTAAATTAGACAAACTAATATTCAACCCTTTAGGGTCGTTAAATTCTATATCAAACTCAAAAGTGTGAGGTTTGTTTATGTAGATATTATTAAAATCCATAACCATAATTTTGATTGACTCATCTATCTGCTCTCTTGTCACACCAGTTACTGCTGTGTGTTTTTTGTTTCCAGAGAGGGTCAAGAGAGAGTCTATCCCATTTATCATGTGGTTTATTTTGGACTGATTTAGGGAGAATATATCTTCGACTTGAGGGTTGTTTACCTTCTCTTTTGCATAATCTAGCGTCATTGCCACGCCCGACAGAGGTGACTTTAGGTCGTGTATTATGCCATACAGATTGTTTTCACGCATGTTAAGCTGTCTCTGTTTTGAGCGTATAACCACAATCAAATATAGCAAAATGCCCAATATCAACACCATTATAAGCATAGAACTAAACAAAATCACAATATATTTTTTTATAAAGTGAGAAACTGGAATAGCAGCATAAACCTTAATTGATTGATACCCCTTTAGCCCAACTGGATAATCCTCCATTACAAAATTATACTCTATATTGTTGTAGTGATTCTCAAGATTATGCATAATATAGTGACTATTATGAATCTCGATAATACAATGGTAGTCGCGCTTTAAATTTTTATGGAAGAGCACATCTAAACTATCAATGTTTATAACTATATCATTTTCGAAATATTCATCGAGCGTTATCCTATTTTTACTATCTAACGCTCTCTCTTGAAGAAGCATCTGCTGTAGGTTTCCATCGCTATCCATATACGTACCCCCTCTTGAAACATATGCCTCTGGCATATTGTAATTCAAATTCTCTCTAATAAGCTGCACTGTGTACTTAAAAGAATAAGATAGTTTTTTATTGTCGAATAGCTGTAGATAGTTGTCAGGATTAATAGATTCACTCACCGTTTTTTCGATATGTTCACCCTCCGAGCTAATATAATTTTGATATAAGTTGTTAACAAGCAATGCTTGCAGTGCAAATATTGCTAATGTTGCCACAACAAAAAATATGTAAAATTTTCTCATAATCCTCGATTTCTATAGAGCAAATGTAATAAATATGCAAGTGCATTACAAGTATTATCCAAAAATATTATAAAAATATTATATTTATATTATAAATCATGCGATATATATATCATATCTTTGTGGGGTTAAATAATGCAAACAATTAATAATATTACAAACTATGAAAAAGATTTCAATTTACATGAGTAGAGTGGCTCTATTAATAGGGCTATGTGCATGTGGTGCTTGCAGCTCTCAAACAGTAAAAAAAGAATTTCCAGTGATTGCTAGCCAGAAAGATGGTTTGCTAACTGTTGATTTAATGAATGTTTCAGGCAATACCGAACTCAAACTATCAGACATTGTCTCTTCTATCGAGATTGTACAGTTGGAGGGAGATAGCAGTTATATGATGTTTGAAAGAGGGCAGTTTCAAGTCTCTAAAAACTATATATTAATTGGAAGAGAACCCAAGCTGTTTGAGAGAAAAACAGGAAAATTCATAACCAATGTTGGTGCGAAAGGCAATGGCCCAGGTGAATACCTAATGATATATGATAGCAAGATAAGTGAGGAGGATAATAGAATCTTTATCTTACCATGGAATGCTAAAAAGATTCTTACATACGACCTAAAAGGAAAATATATTGGTGATATTCCACTTGCCTACGGAGTGTCAAAAGGTAAAATTCACCCAAACATCTCCCAAAATGAGATTACTGTAATGACCCTACCTTTCAAGAGCGAAAGCATCAAGATTCATCCAATCTGGGTGCAAGACACACTAGGAAACATCAAACACTCAATCGACAACAATTCTCATTTTGTCGACCTCAAGCCCGATTTCTCTAACGAAATAACCTCAGGAGTTAGTGGTGATGAGTATATCTATTCACTTATCAATGCAGCTAATCTACCAGATACACTCTACCACTACAACGCCAAAACAAACACAATTTCACCTACAGTGAATATGTACATCAGAGAGTTAAAACCTACTAATGGTGATTACAGCAAAACTATATGGAATATGATATGCGAACTCCCATCAATGTATGTTTTCAATGTGTCTGGAACAGTAAAAGTAGGTGATGGAATGTATCAGGGTCAAGGAGGAGTGACATTTATGCTCTACAAGGACGATTTAACTGGAGGTGGTTGCACTATTGTAAATGACTTTTTAGCAGGCGAAAAGGTTCAAGCGTATACGCTAAGTAGCGGAAGCGAAAATCACATATCTATACTAGATCCCGACTATTTTGAAGTAGCTATAGAAAACGCTGAGGACGATGAGACTAAAGAACGCCTTATAAAACTATCAGAGAATATAAACCCAAATGGCAATGATATTATTGTGATTGGTAAATACCGCTAGGTATGAACTAAGAGATAAAATAATTTAAAACACTATACTACAACACGTTTTAATATCTGACCCAAATTTATTGCATTATTTAAAATTATTCTTATAACTTTGTGGTTCATAAAACAGCAAATTATCAAATAATATGAGTAATTTAAATATCGGTGGCAAAACGTTTAGTTCGCGTTTGTTTACTGGAACAGGTAAATTTGGGTCATCAGAATTAATGAAAGAGGCTCTAGAGGCTAGCGAGAGTGAGCTAGTTACCGTAGCTTTAAAGAGAGTTGAGTTAGATATCAACAACGATGATATTCTTTCGCATCTTAACCACCCACGCATCAATCTTCTTCCAAACACCTCAGGTGTAAGAAGTGCAAAGGAGGCTGTGTTTGCGGCTGAACTTGCGCGTGAAGCTCTAGAAACTAATTTCATAAAGCTTGAAATACATCCTGACCCTCGCTATTTAATGCCAGATGCAGTTGAGAGCTTGAAAGCTGCTGAGGAGTTGGCAAAAAAAGGATTTATTGTAATGCCTTATATCCATGCTGACCCAGTGCTTTGCAAGCGACTAGAGGAGTGTGGTGTAGCGTGTGTGATGCCACTTGGCTCGCCTATCGGTTCAAATAAAGGATTAGCTACAGTTGATTTTTTGAAAATAATAATTGAGCAATCTACGGTGCCAGTTGTTGTAGATGCTGGAATTGGTGCTCCCTCTCACGCTGCGGCAGCTATGGAGCTTGGAGCAGATGCGGTGCTTGTAAATACAGCTATTGCTGCATCAAGCAATCCAGTAAAGATGGCTATTGCTTTTAAAATGGCAGTAGAGGCTGGACGTCTAGCTTTTGAGGCGAAGTTGGCGGTAAGCTCTTCGCACGCTAGCGCAACTAGTCCTTTGACATCTTTTTTAGATAAATTTGAAATCTAAAACAATGACCTATTTTGATATCCTTGAGCGTTATAATAGAGATGAGATTACATCTCGAATATACGCTAGTAGCGATGCTGATGTTGAGAGAGCATTAGCATCTGCACCCAATGTGGGGCTTGACAACTTAATTGCACTTCTTTCGCCTGCGGCCGACAAGTATCTCGAAAACATGGCTCAGCATAGTGAAGAGATTACCCGACGTAGGTTTGGCAACACTATGCAACTTTATGTTCCTCTCTATATCTCTAATTTCTGTTCTAATAATTGTGTCTATTGTGGCTTTAGCGCTAAAAACAAGATTCATAGAGCTATTTTATCAACTCAGCAAATCGAGACTGAGCTAACTTCAATAAAATCTGATCCGTTTAAACATATTTTGCTAGTTACAGGTGAATCTCCTCGTAAAGCGGATGTGCAATATATTGGTGACGCTATTGAGACGTGTGGAAAACAGTTTGAACAGGTTTCTATTGAGACTCAGCCATTAGATAAAGATGATTACTCACTGTTGATTGATAGGGGTCTACACTCTGTGTATGTCTATCAAGAGACATACTTCAAAGAGAATTACCCTAAATATCACCTTGCAGGCAAGAAAAAAGATTTTCGTTATCGTTTAGAGACTCCCGATAGATTGGGTGAGGCTGGAATTTATAAGTGCGGTATTGCAAACCTTATTGGATTAGAAGAGTGGCGTACAGAAGCATTTTTCACAGCATTGCATTTAGACTATCTATCGACTCGCTATTGGCGTACAAAATATAGCATTGCTTTTCCTAGATTGCGACCTTTTGCAGGTGAAGGCGATTTCAAAGCCAACTACCCAGCGAATGAACGTAATTTGCTTCAGCTAATTTGCGCATACCGACTATTTAGTGAGGATGTTGAACTCTCTATATCAACTCGCGAATCTTCATTTTTCCGCGACAACGTAATCACGTTAGGTGTAACTACCATGAGTGCAGGTTCAAAAACAGCACCAGGAGGCTACTCTGACTATAAAGCAAATAAAGAGTTAGAACAGTTTGAGGTTAACGATTCGCGTACTCCCCTAGAGGTTGAAGCGGCAATTCGAAAAGCTGGCTACGAAGCAGTGTGGAAAGATTGGGACAGAAGTTTATTTAAAAGATAAATAACTATGAGCCGATATCAACGTAATATATTATCTGAAAATTTCAGTGAGCAATCTCAATTGCTCCTATCGAAGGCACATGTGTTAGTGGTGGGAGCTGGAGGCTTAGGCAGTTATGTATTGCATCACCTTGCTGCTATTGGTGTTGGTCACATAGGAATTGCTGAGTTTGACGAGGTGTCGTTATCTAATCTAAATCGTCAGATTTTATACACTACGCCAGATATTGGCAAATCTAAGGCAGAGTGCGCAAAAAAAAGACTTAATGCTCTTAATCCTGACGTTAAAATCACTCTACATCCTTATAGATTCACTAAAGAGAGTGGTATGGAAATGATAGATAGGTATGATATAGTAGTAGATTGCACCGATAACTTTGCGGTGCGTATAGATATGGACACTATATGCCAAAGTGCAAAAAAACCGTTAGTACACGCCTCTATAGCGTCATTCAAAGGGCAAGCAACCACCTTTAACTACGCGCCTAATACGCCAACATACCAAAGTTTCTATGGTATAGAGCATGTCGAAGATAGTCAGGCAGTAGGTGCTTTATCTCCAATAGTTGGGGTTGTTGGGTCGATTCAAGCCTCAGAAGTGGTAAAGATTATCACCCATATAGGAACGCCATTATACCAAAGATTATTGACAGTAGATCTTAATAGCGGAAAGTTTACTGAATTTAGTTTTGCTTAGCGGTTTGCAACTGGGACGGGTCTTGCAGAGACACGGTTGCAGATAGTGATGCTTTAGTCATTAATCATTATCCCTATGCTCGACTATCGCGAAGCTATACGTCACCTTCATGAGAATCCCCAGCGAACGAAAGTGAGCCCGAGGAGCATCAGCGACGAAGGTTTTTTTACCAGCGATAGGCTGCTAGGAGTCTTTTTTTGCGAAATGGCGATAGCCAAAAAGCAAAAAATGGCTCATAGTAGTCTAGCGCGTGGTTTTTTTTCTAAAAAAACTTAAACACAATTCTTCTTTTTTTGTAACCGTCTCCACGATCACGTCTTGACACAATCTGAGTAATTTCAGACCTTTGCATCAAATAAAAAAGATGTAATTATGGTATTGAA
>JAWXTQ010000130.1:0-5917 GCA_044433405.1 Rikenellaceae bacterium | reverse complement strand
CAGTACTACTACTAACTGAACCTCCTGGGTCTGTGTAGTACTCAAAGCTACTAGATACTCCGCTAAAATCCTCATCCAATAGGTATGGCACAGATATATCATAGTAGTTAGTCTCATTAGCAACCAAATTTGTTAGAGTAAGAGTATTCTGAACAAGCGCATTAGGCGAATCATAAGTAATTACAATTCCAGTGTTTTCAAACAGCGGACCATAAAGATCGGTGTAATAACTCAAACTATACTCACCATTAAGCTCATAACTTTGACTCACCTCATTCTTACCATTTCGATAGAGTGTTTCATCAGGAGCAGTAAATGTCAAGGTTGTTGGATCTTCACCCAAATTATTGGCAGTAAGATTAAGCTTTAAAATTGTTCTCTCTAACTCCTCAGGAATAGTAAGATCAATAGGTGTTACCTTTCCCGCCTCCATAGATCTATTGCTAAGAGTAGCATAAATATATTGAGACTGCCGTCCCGACTCATCAAAAGCCTTAAATCGTATCTCCCCATTTATAGTTTGAGGATATATAAACATCCAAATATAAGTCTCCTCTGCAATAGCCTGGTCAAACTCAACATTCAACACATTTGTAGCGTTAGTAAATGTAGTTTGAGGTAGATCGGTCAATGCGTCACCATTAGCATCTAAACCAGTAATAGCAAAACTCACATCACCTACAACATTCGAAGGAAAAGTTATCTCTAACTGTGAGATACTATCGCCTAAAAAATTTCGCCCCTCTGGCACTACTACTCTAATAGCATGAAGCAAATGGCGAAATGGAAGCTCTAAGTCTGACTTCTCCCCCAATTTAAAAGCATCTGAAACAACTGCACCTGCAACCATTATATCGCAACTATTTTCGTCGTATTTGCCGCTCTGCACGCTTGATATATTGTATGTCACATTATCACCACTCACAGAAACAGGCTCAGGATATACTGCATAATAGCGATACTGCACATCCTCATCCATCTCATCAACACTCCCTATAAAAAGAGCCTCGTCATAGTTTGACCCATAATATTTTAAAGAAAACTCTTGACCAGACACAGCAGCTGTAGTCCCATCATAAGCCCAAAGATATATTTTATCATCTGGACTCCACATAGTAGTGGTCATATCATCACCTATCTCGGTACGAGTAGACACATCACTCGACTGGATAGCATCAAACGCCACCTCGCTACCAGATACAAAAGAAGATTCAACATCCAATTCATCATCAAACTCAACAGTTGATAACGAACACGATGCCATCCAAGTAACACATAATGTTAAAAATAATCTCCTTAAAACCATACTAATAACAATTCACTTTGGGGCAAAGATATACATTATTATTTAATATCCAAAAAAAACATTACCACCCCCCCCTATTTTTCAATCAACAAAAGCGAATTCTTATCAAAATTACCAAAAAAACAACGCAATATCCTAACTACCAACACTAAATTGGTAGGGCAGGATATAGCTTATTGCCAGTTGCATCAATCGGAGGCAAAGCTCCCTCCTCTTTTAGTTTCTCAGCCATTGTTATAACCATTTGAGCAAGTTTAACACCCTCTTGAAGCGATAAATCATCTTTCTCATAAGGATCGCTATTTAGATTATACAACTCATACTTTGGCTTTTCAGGGTTTTGAGGGTTGTAATAGTATATCAACTTCCAATCACCCTCTATATAAGTAGTAAAGTAGCTTCCTCTGTGATCGTGAGGAAAATGAAGCAACACATCGCTACTATGATTAGAATCTTTCTTGCCTTTAAATAGCTTCCACAGCTGAGAGCCATCGATAATATGCTCCTTAGGATTCTCAACATCTGCAATCTCTAACACTGTTGGGAATATATCCATTATAGTAGAGCGTGTGTCATTAACCTCACCACTAGCGATTTTATAACGCTTTTGAGTTGCATTTTTAGCATCAACTTTAGCCCACGATGCAATAAATGGAACACGCACTCCTCCCTCATACACACTTCCTTTGATTCCACGCAATGGCGCAGAAGAGGTGTGTCCAGTTACACTTCCAAGCGGAGCATCCGAACCATTATCACCTAAAAATATTATAAGGGTATTCTCAGCAATACCAAGCTCCTCTAGATAGTCCAAAAGATCGCCTAACGACTTATCCATCCCCTCAACTAACGTTGCAAACGCCCTAGCTTGATCCGATTTACCTGCATCAGATGGGTAGTTATCAATAAAACGCTCATCTGTATAGAATGGTGCATGGAGAGCATAGTGTGCAAGATTCAAAAAAAATGGCTTTTGCTCATCAACTGCATCTTTCACCACACGCTTAGCCTCAATAGTCAAAGCATCGGTAAGGAAGGTGTTAGTACCGTGAAACTGCTCTAAATCATCTACAGCACGCGACTTGTTTCCTGCAATATGTCCATACCCCTCTTCACCTAAATAACTTCCAGGCTGTCCTATCGACGAACCTCCAATATTAATATCAAAACCTAGATTGCAAGGCTCTTCACCCTCGCTTCCGATTGGGCCAAAATGGGCTTTACCAATATGGATAGTACGATACCCCACCTGCTGCAACAACATAGATAAAGTTACATCCTCACTGGTTATTCCGCTCCAGTTCCAATCTAGTGGTCCAAACTCATTACGATTATTAGACTCTGAATTAATCCAGTTGGTTGTTCCATGTCGCGTAGAGTTTTGACCTGTCATCAAAGAGGTACGCGAAGGCGAACTAACACTCTGAGCATAGAAGCGCGAAAAACGCACACCACTTTCAGATAGTCGCTCCATTGATGGTGTTTGGTACCAATCGTTCAGAGGGTGTCTTTCTACTACCCCATCGCTACTGGTTAAAAATTCAACCGAGGTATCCATCACCCCCATGTCATCTACTAAAAACAGTACAATATTTGGTCGCTCCTGCGCAAAATTAGTAAACGGCAACACAGAAGCTACAAATGCAGCCGAAGTCAATATAGGTTTCTTCATATTCTGAATATTTATAATCTTTTATTAATGTAAATCTACAGATTCACATTCCGTAAATTTACACATGAGTTATCTAAACCTCTACTCAGCCCAATTACGTGGTGCTGGTACAGTAGCTATAGGTTTACGAGTTTCGAGATCTTTCATCACCTCTTCAATCGCACGCAAAAGCTGTTGATCTTCACCATTAAACTCTTTGATTGGGTCGTTATCTATCTCAATATCTGGATCTACTCCATAATTTTCGATAATCCAATCACCACTCTCAGCATCAAAACTGGTAAAGAAAGGAACTCTTACGTCTGTTCCATCCATATAAGGAAGAGAACCACTAATTCCAATCACTCCACCCCATGTGCGCGTACCGATTAGTTTACCTAATCCTAACGCTCTAAATCCCCAAGGGAATAAATCGCCATCAGATGCCGAATATTTATTAATCAAACAAACCTTAGGACCAACTTGCACAGCGTTTGGCACAGTTCCAATTTTTGTGGTGTGTCGTCCCATGGTTAGGCGATATGGTTCACGAGCCAAACGTTCAAGAATCATAGGTGACACATTACCACCTCCATTAGCTCTATCATCAATAATCAACCCCTCTTTATCGAGCTGAGGATAAAAATATCTTGAAAACTCATTCAATCCATCCACTCCCATATCTGGGATATATATGTAACCAATTTTACCATTTGAAGCCTTATCAACAATCTCTATATTGCGTTGAACCCAGCTATAATGATAGAGTGGGTACTCATTATCAATAGGAACAATCACTACTTTACGTGCACCACTCTTTGCAGGTTTGCCATTTATGGTTAACTCAGTAGGGATGCCCGCTTTACCAACCAATAGAGAGAACATATCTTTAACACTGCTAGTCTCAACTCCATCAATTGCAATGATATAATCACCCTCAGATACATCAATACCATTCTCAGTTAAAGGCGAACGCAACTCTTTGCTCCATGAAGCACCTTTTAATATCTTTTCTAGACGGAAATAACCGCTCTTATCTCTAGAAATCTCAGCACCAAGCAATCCCATATTTATACGCTCTGGCCCCTCATACTCTCCTGGGTTAATATAAGCATGACCAACTCCCAACTCACTAATCATCTCACCAATCACATAGTTAAGATCTAAACGAGTTTTAACATAAGGTAGCAACACTTTATATCTCTCACCAATAGCTTTCCAATCGTGTCCATGCATGTTTTCAAGATAAAAACCATCTCTAAACGCACGCCAAGTCTCATCAAAAATCTGTTGCCACTCTTGAGTGTAATCAACTGGAATTTTAATGTTATCTAGATTTACACTATTCTCAATATTAACTTTAGAGCTTGGAATATTTGCAGTCATGATTTTCTTACCACTAGCAATTAACGCCTTATCCGAACCAGGTGTAATGCTCATATAACCACCTGAGATAATCTCGTTACTCTCCTTTTTATCTAAATCATAAATATAGGTGTTACCTCTAGAGTAGTAGTATATTTTATTATTATCACTATAGAAGTTAGAGTAATAACCTCCATTTAAAGGCAGTTTAAGAATTCTATCACCTAGCCCATTCTCATCAAACACAACAACACCCTTTTCGCCCTCACTCTTCTTAGGTGTTGAAGCTAAACTACTAGCGTCGCTCTCTAAAAATGGAGATGGAGTGTTACTATCAAGAATTGCAAAATAGACACCACCCATATTACTATATGTGTGATTCCACTCTGTTTGACCATAAGTAGGGTTAAAGTCGCGCGAAGATGAGAAAACAATATATTTTCCATCTTGCGAGAATACTGGTGAAGAAGAGCTATACCAACGATCAGTTATTGCATACTCTTTCTTCTCTGCTAGGTTATAAATATAGACAATCGAGAAACCATTATCATACACTCTCGAATATGTCAACCATTTATTATCAGGCGAGAAGCTAACCGAAGATGCTCCACCAAGAGAGTTTTCCCAAACTAGAGTCGACTTCTTAGATGCAATATCTAATATTTTTAATCTATTTTTACGATCGGTATAAACTATTTTCTCTCCATTTGGACTCCATTTGATTGAAGTGATATATGAATCATTTTTCTTAGTTACCTGCACACTCTCACCACTTACCACATCATAAAGATAGATTTCAGTTTCACCAGTTATGTCAGAAACATAAGCAATATTAACGCTATCTGGAGAGAAGCTAGCCAAACGCTCATTTGCACCAGGCGTGCGGCTCACATTCTTAACAACTCCTCGTTTTACAGGTACATCAAACACCTCACCGCGTGTTGTCACAGCTATTCTCTCACCATTTGGCGATGCAGATAGATTTGTAATGTAATCTGCTCCATCTTTTATATCACCACGAGCATACACATTATCAGATTTAAGGGTAATCTCTATCTTTGCGCTCTTTCCACTCTTAACATCATATTTATAGATATAACCACCATTCTCAAACACTATAATATCACCATGATGCGAAGGAAACTTAATATCATACTCATCAAAAGATGTCACTTTTTTGTTCTCTTTTGTTTCGGTATTGTAAACAAATAGATTCATCACCTTGTCGCGATCAGAAATGTAATAAATCTCTTGACCAATCCACATAGGGAAAACATCTTGAGCTGGGTTGTTAGTAATATTTGCAACTTCTTGATTTTTTGAATCATACACCCAAACATCGTCAGCCATACCACCCTCATAACGCTTCCATGTTCTAAATTCGCGCATTACTCTGTTATAAGCCAATTTTGTACCGTCAGGAGAGTAGCTACAAAAGCCACCTTCAGGCAATGGAATTTGCGTTGAGAGTCCACCCTCTTTGTCAACTGTATATAGTTTGCCATCAAAACCACTACTAATGCGGTTTCTATAAACTATCTCTTTAGAATCATTCGTCCAAGCAGTTACTATATTATTAGGACCCATTCTATCAC
>JAWXTQ010000129.1:0-6010 GCA_044433405.1 Rikenellaceae bacterium | reverse complement strand
TGATCATAGCAATGACATCTCACTTAACGAAGTGTTGTTTAATAGAGTTAGAGAGGTATATGAAAATAGAGTAGTGCTTTCAGGTGAGGATTTACGCCTAACAGAGAAGTGCTACAAAGGGTTTGTTAGAAGTGGTGCATCGCTTCAAGGTGATGCTAAAGAGCATTATCGCTCCATTAGCAAAGAGCTATCTAACCTAACCTTGCAGTTTGAGCAAAACCTATTGGCTGCAACTAACAACTGGTCGCTTCATCTTACTGATAGTGCTGATTTGGCAGGTTTGCCATCGTTTGTTGTGGAGATGGGTGAGCAGAGTGCTAAAGATATGGATAAGGAGGGTTGGGTTTTTACTCTTCACGCTCCAAGTTATTCGGCTTTTGTGAAGTATAGCTCTGGGGCTGATCTTCGCAAGAAAATGTGGGAGGCTTACGGTTCACGCGCTTTTAATGATGAGTTTTCGAATGTTGATATAATCAAAAAAATTGTAGAACTACGCCTAGAGAGAGCAAATATTCTCGGCTTTGAGTCGCATGCTAATTTTGTGCTTGAGGAGAGAATGGCAAAATCTCCTGATAAGGTGGCTGAATTTCTCTCGGATATGAATGCCAGAGTGTTTGATAATGCAAAGCAAGAGGTTCAACAAATTTATGAGTACGCTTGTCAAGAATTTAATTATGATGAGCCCCAAATGCAGAGTTGGGATTTCTCATATTATAGTGAGAAGTTTAAAAATGCAAAATTTTCTCTTAGTAGTGAGATGCTAAAACCCTATTTTGAACTCTCTTCAACCGAAAAAGGAGTGTTTATGCTTTTCGAAAGGTTGTATGGAATTAAATTTATAGAGAATAACTCTATTTCGAAATATCATGAGGAGGTTAAAGTATTTGAGGTTGTTGATGTTAATGGCGACTTCTTGTCGCTATTATATGTTGATTACTTCCCTCGTCCTTCAAAGAACGGAGGTGCTTGGATGACATCTTATCGCGATCAAAAGCTAGGTGTGCGTCCATTGGTTTCGGTGGTTTGTAATTTTACTAAGCCTACAGAGTCGACACCATCGTTGCTTACATTTGATGAGTTTAACACCTTCTTGCACGAAATGGGGCACGCTATGCATGGAATATTTGCAAATAGCAAATACGCTTCGCTTTCTGGCACAAATGTTTCTTGGGATTTTGTTGAGTTGCCATCTCAGATTATGGAGAATTGGGCTGTTGAGCCTGAATATCTTAACCTTTGGGCAAAGCACTACCAAACAGGCGAGAGTATCCCGTCAGATTTAATTGATAAAATTGTTGCCTCACGCAACTTTCTTACCTGCTTCTCAGCAGTTAGGCAGTTGAGTTTTGGAATGGTTGATATGAAGTGGCACACTCTCACCTCATGGAGTGATGTTGATGTACAGAGCTTTGAGAGAGAGGCTGCTAGTCAGACACAAATCTTCCAGTCAATCGATACAACCTGCTTTTCGCCCTCGTTTGGACACATTTTTGCAGGTGGATATTCGGCAGGTTATTATAGTTATAAGTGGGCAGAGGTTTTGGATGCTGATGCTTTTTCACTATTTAAAGCAAAAGGTATCTTTAATGATGCTGTAGCCAAGAGCTTTAGAGATAATATACTATCTAAAGGCTCTACTGAGGAGGCTATGGATTTGTATGTTCGTTTTAAGGGAGGTGACCCATCTATTGATGCACTTATTGAACGTATGGGGATGGTAAAATAAAAAAAATGGCTATATTTGTGGCCTAACAAAAAAAGATGAATAAAAAATTAATATACATATTAATAATTGTTTTTACTGCTCAGTTTTCTTGTAATAGAACTGAGGAGTATGACACTCTTGTCATGCAAAAAGAGCGAATATTAGATTATCTAGTCGATTATGATTTAGACTACTCTGTTAGAGATGATGTCTATACTGTGCCATTGAACACGCTTGAAAATAGCTCTACGATGGCGATATCGGCAGGTGATTCGGTCTATTTTAACTACGCAAGTTACACGTTCGTTACAGCTCCAGTCTCGTTGTATACAACAAATATTAGCGAAGTGGCTGAGGATGCAGGTATGGCTTTTGAAGGGCCATTTACTCCATTAGGAATAAAATATGGAGAGAGTGACATTATTGAGGGATTAGAGATTGGTTTGAGAGGGTTAATGCAAAATGATTCAGTTATGCTGTTTATACCTAGTGATTTGGCATTTAAAGACAAAGCGATAGGAACACTTTCAGAGTATTGTACGTTAGCAATGTTTATTGATATTGTAGAAATAGTAAAAAATTAAGTTGGAGAGTATCCATGAAAATAAAAAATAATTATAGATGAAAAAGTTAGGTTATAGCGTGTTTTTAGCACCATTAGTATTGGTTGCAATGTTAGCTTCGTGTGCAAAGTCTGAATCAACAACAGATATCACAGCCGCTCAAGAATTAGAAGCCCTTAGAAGTTGGGTTGCTATAAATTATCCCGATCTTGTTGAATATGAGGAGGGGTTATTTATGAAGGTTTATTCAGATAATCCTCTAGGTGATGATGAAGAGGTTGAATATACAGATTATGACTGGATTGAGGCTACGTATACTGCACAAGTACTCGATACTCGATACTACTACAACATGTACTCTGCTATTTCTGATACCCTAGGAACATTCTCTTTCTACACTCACTTTGTGCCAGATAGAGTTTTGTATAGCACGTCAGAATATTATATGAGTGAGGCTCAAAAATATGCTTTATCAAAGATGAGCAGTCAAGATTCAGTTGTTATTGTGGCTACTTCTGACTATGTTGTAGATGGTAATACTGGTTATTATGCTCCTTATGGCTACCAAGGAACAACAATCCTAACAGATGGCTCACCTGCGCTTATTAAAATGAAACTTAATGACGTTATTGATGATATCTCTTATCACCAAATTACTCAGGTGACTGACTACGTAACTACAGAGATGGGAATGACAGCTTCTGACTCGATTGTAGGTATTAGTAGAATGTATATGGAGATGCTCGTAACAAACACTGAAGGTGATGTAATTGGCCGTGATAGTACTGTTCAGATATATTATACTGGTCAATTTACTGATGGTTTTGTGTTTGACACTAATGATGAGGATGTTGCAATTGAAAATAACCTATACAATTCTGACTACAGCTACGATCCTATTAGCTTTATTGCTGATCCTGCTGATGGTTCGGATAATGGTTATATCACAGGTTTTACTGAGGCTATCCTTCAATTAAGAAAGGGCGAAAAAGCAAGATTTATATTTACTTCAAATATCGGCTACGGTTCTACTGGTAGCTCTCCTTCGATTGACGATTCAAGTACAACTGAGGGTAGTGTGATACTTCCATACGAGCCACTTGTGTTTATTATTCAAGTGCTAGATACCGATGAAGAGATTGAAATTGAAACATACTAATGCAAAAAGGAAAGCTTTTTCTTATACCAACACCAATAGCTCAATGGGAGAGTAGTTCGCTACATCTCCCAGAGTATAATAAAGAGATTATCGACTCTTTAGACTACTTCGTAGTCGAAAATACACGCACTGCGCGCCGTTTTATTTCGTCGCTTAAGCTCTCTAAGAAAATAGACTCTCTAGAGTTTGTTGAGCTCAACGAACACAGCGATGGGCGCGAGGTTGAGGCTATGTTAGAGCCAATGCTTAACGGTGTGTCGTGTGGTTTGATGTCAGAAGCAGGTGTTCCTGCTGTTGCCGACCCAGGTGCTGATCTAGTAGCACTAGCGCATATCAAAAATATCGAAATAGTTCCTCTAGTTGGTCCATCCTCAATAATCATATCTTTGATGTGTTCAGGGATGAATGGTCAATCGTTTGCTTTTCATGGCTATCTGCCAATCAAAGCTGCCGAAAAACGAGCTAAGATTAAAGAGCTTGAAAGAGGAGTGACTGCCCGTAATCAAACACAAATTTTTATAGAAGCACCATATCGAAGTGATAAGTTGTTTTTAGACCTACTTAGCGAGTTGTCTCCCTCTGTAAGGTTGTGTGTTGCAGCCAACTTAACTGCTCCAAATCAGATAATTAAGACGATGAAAGTATCTCAATGGAAAAAGGTTTCTGTGCCTGATATCAAGAAAATTCCTACGATTTTTTTGATAGGATAGTTGATATTAATTAAAAAATTACTATATTTGTTTGTCGAAATAAGTGTGTGTAATGCGCTATTTGGCAATTAAAACATTGAAATTAAGTAATTTAAATAAAATTTTACAGTTATGAATATTCCTACAAATCTAAAGTACTCTAAAGACCACGAGTGGATTCGCATTGAAGGCGAAGAGGCATATGTTGGTATCACTGATTTCGCGCAAGGCCAACTTGGTGATATTGTTTTCGTTGATGTTGACACAGTAGGCGAAACACTTGAAAAAGATGAAACTTTTGGCTCAATTGAGGCAGTAAAAACAGTTTCTGATGCATTTATTCCAGTTGGAGGCGAAATAGTTGAATTTAACGAGACTCTATCTGACTCACCTGAGACAGTAAACAAGGATCCTTATGGTGATGGTTGGATGGTGAAAATTAAAATCACTGACGCTTCAGAATTGGATTCTCTACTTTCAGCTGAAGAGTACGAACAACTTATTGGATAATTTTTTTATAAATATTTATATATGGCAAACAAAGTAACAGTTGTCGGAGCTGGCAACGTAGGTGCAACTTGCGCAAATGTACTTGCAACTCGCGAGGTATGTAGCGAATTAGTATTAGTAGACATCAAAGAGGGCTTTGCAGAAGGCAAAATCTTAGACATCTACCAAACTGCAACACTGATGGATTTTGATACAAAAATCACAGGTGTAACAGGAGACTACTCTGCAACTGCTAACTCTGATGTAGTTGTAATTACTTCAGGTATTCCTCGTAAACCAGGTATGACTCGCGAAGAGCTTATCGGAACTAACGCTGGTATTGTTAAATCGGTTGCTACAGAGTGTTTAAAATACTCTCCAAATGCAATTATTTTGATTGTATCTAATCCAATGGATACAATGACTTATTTAGCTCTTAAAGCTACAGGTCTTCCTAAAAACCGTGTATTTGGTATGGGTGGTGCTTTAGATACAGCACGCTTTAAATGTTATCTTAGCAAGGCTTTAGAGGTTAACTCTAACGAAGTTGAAGCAATGGTTATCGGTGGTCATGGTGATACAACTATGATTCCTTTGGTTTCAAAAGCTTCTTACAAAGGTATTCCAGTTTCTGATTGTGCTTCACAAGAGGTTTTAGACAAAGTAGTAGCAGACACTATGGTAGGTGGTGCAACTCTAACTAAACTTCTAGGTACTTCAGCTTGGTATGCTCCAGGTGCAGCAGCAGCTTATGTTGTTGAATCAATCCTTTGCGATCAAAAGAAAGTAGTTCCTTCATGTGTTTACCTAGAGGGTGAATATGGTCAAAACGATATTTGTATCGGTGTTCCTGCAGTTATCGGTAAAGATGGTGTAGAGAAAATTCTTGATCTTAAATTAACTGACGAAGAAAAAGCATTGTTCGAGAAATCAGCAGCAGCTGTTCGCACAACTAACGATGTTTTAAAAGAGATTAACGCACTATAGTTCGTTATAAATCTTATATACTGATAAATAGGCCATCTCGAATTGTTCGAGATGGCCTATTTTACAAAAGAAGCGTCAATAACAGTTTTTCTTCTTAAGCAGTGGTGATTAGCCTACTCAGGTTGCATGACTATTGTTCTCTTGCTATTTTTATTGTAACCGTCTCCACGATCACGTCTTGACACAATCTGAGTAATTTCAGACCTTTGCATCAAATAAAAAAGATTATAGGTATAGGCGTTTAGACCACCCAACAAAATAATAATACCTACCTTTGCAGAATGGGTAGAGAAAATAAATTCTTGAATTCAACTTGTAAATGCAACTGAGGAATTTGAATGTTGCAGGGAATAGGATAAAATATTTTTTCAGAGAGGAAAGAGAGAAAAAACTCTCCTTCGCTCTGCTGAATGGAATA
>JAWXTQ010000128.1:0-6031 GCA_044433405.1 Rikenellaceae bacterium | reverse complement strand
GCTGTTTGGCTCTTGTGCGCTTTCGTGCCAAAAGGCTGTTAGTTCCTCAGCTGTTCTGTTGGCTATATCTCTACGTGATACCCCATAGATTTTTTTAAGGTCGTAGTTTCTAAATATTGCGCGAACAGGTCGACGAGCGGTGTAATCCATTGATACTTCCCATATTTTGGGATCGTAAAATGTTTGTCCTGCCCACACAGTAAAGTAACCCATCTCGTAAATTGATGGGTATTCATACTTGAATGATGTTGCGCGCCACTTCTCGTAATTCCATAACTCTGGATGTTCGGCAAACAGTGCACGTGTTGAGTTTGAAAATTGAGGTTGTTTGCCTCGTCCCCAGATTGCAAATTGTGTCTCGGCAAGTGTTGCATCGCCCTCGTAAAACCAAGTAGGTATTATGGCAGTTGATGCTCCAACGGCTTGTTGTCCAATTAGGTAGCCTAGTTTTTTTATCAGTTTTCGATTGAGATTACTGATTTGTACTACGTGGCGGTATTCATGTACGGTAAGTTGTTTTAGCCACGGAAGGGTTTCGGCATCGGTAGAGGGGATAGTGTATAGCTCCATTCTTTTGGGAGTCCATGTTACTAGCCCATTTGATTGCGCCTTTTCAGAGAATAGCACGATAGGTATCTTGTCAACCTTATCAACCAAACCATAGGTTATTTGGCTCTGTATGCTGTCAAGATAACCCTCTACCAAAATTGCTTTTGGTAGATAGTAATCAGGAAAGATAATTTTGTAATTATCGTCTTTTAGCTCTCCCCATCTAAGCCTAATATCAGAGCTTCCTGTAGTGAAATATTGAGCGTAAGAGCAGGTATATGTAGTCGTTAGTACAATAAGCAATAAAACTATTTTTTTTATCTTTCTGTATGTGCTATTGGCTAAATGCATTATACGTAATTTGTATTATATTAATTTTATCCGATTATTCTTGCCCTATATCCTGCTGCTTTGAGGATGTCCAATGTTTTTTGGCGGAAATCACCTTGTATAATAATCTCGCCATCCTTAGCCGAACCGCCCACTCCGAGTTTGCCTTTTAGCATCTTGCATAGCTCCTTTAAACTCTCCTCAGAGCCTTTAAAATCGGCAATTAAGGTCACTTTTTTGCCTTTGCGGTTGCGCTTGTCGAGCGCAATTCTTAAGTTTTGTTTTGCGGCAGGTAGTGTTTCTACCTCGGTTGGCTGGTCGGTTGTGTATTCAAAGTCAGAACTGGTTGAGAACACTACACCCAATCTGCTTTTCCAATCGTTATCACTCATTCTATCTTAATTTAACGTTGTTTTTATGTCTTCTAATATCTCTGGTGTTCTTTTTTTGATAGTTGTCGATGATAGCCTTTTCAAGGTTAACACCTGTTTGATTTGCTAGTGCCGTTAACACCCAAAACACGTCAGCTATCTCATCTTCAATGTCTAACACCTCACCCTCTTTGGTTGATTGCTCACCATATTTACGTGCCACAACTCTAGCTAATTCGCCCACCTCCTCGGTGAGTAGTATCATGTTTGTTGTGGGTGCAAAATATCTAACTCCCTCATTTGTAATCCATGAGTCAACTAGCTCTTGATACTCCGAAATATTCATCTTACTCTCTGTTTTTAGAATCAATTATTATGGTTACTGGTCCATCGTTTGTTAAACTACACTGCATGTCTGCACCAAAAACACCACACTCAACTTTTTTATTAATCGCCACTCCAATCTTAGATTTAAACTCCTCATAGAGGCCGTTTGCAATCTTCGCAGGCGCAGCTTTAATGTATGATGGGCGGTTGCCTTTGCGTGTAGATGCGTGCAAGGTAAACTGGCTAATAACTAATACTTGGCCATTTATATCCTTTAACGATAGATTCATTACACCATTCTCGTGGTCAAAGATACGCAAATTACTTGTTTTTTGTACTAAATAATCAATATCTTCGCTACTATCTTCATGCTCAATGCCCAATAATATCATCGCACCGCGTTTTATTGAACCAACAATCTTGCCATCAATCTCTACTTTGGCCTCGCTAACTCTCTGTATTACTACTCTCATGCGTTTTATTCAAATAAATCGGTGATTTCCTCTCCTCCAGTTAGATGATAGTAGTTTAAGCCAACCTCCTCAGCTCCTGAGAAATTACAAAGATTATCGTCAATGAAAATCGACTCACTAGCAACAATTCCAGCATCCTTAATCACCTCTGCATATATTTTAGGGTCTGGTTTGCGGAGTTTCATAACATCCGAATAGTAGCATTTTTTAAATAGCGACTCAAAAGGGTAGCCAAACTCTCTTTCAAATTTCTCCAAAAAGAATACTCTGTGAGGGTGGTTCGTGTTGCTCAAAAGATAAATATTGTATTGGCTACTCAAATTTTTGATAAGTTCAATCCTTTTAGGATTGAATTCTAGTAAAAGTTTGTTCCAAGCGCCCCATATTTGAGCATCGCTTACCTCTCCTTTTATCGGATAAGTCTTGCGTAATTCTATCAAAAAATCATCGTTTGATATAGTTCCTACCTCCAAAGCAAGAAAAAAATCTTTCTGATGAGGGTGTATGTCTTCAATTTTTAATCCCCCAATGCCGATGTTCTCAAATTCTCTCATTGTTAGGGAAATGTCAATGTCTAAAACCACATTTCCAAGGTCAAAAATGATGTTTTTGATCTCTTTATCTTTAAATAATTTCAATTTCATTGTAAAAAAAGTTTAATATTTGTTTGCAAATTTAATTAAAATAATTACCTTTGCAAACGCAAACGAGATAATAAAATCGTTCGGGCCCATAGCTCAGTTGGTTAGTAGCACCTGACTCATAATCAGGGGGTCACAGGTTCAAGCCCTGTTGGGCCCACAAAAAAGCAGTTACGAATTTTCGTAACTGCTTTTTTTAGATATGGCAACATGGAGAGATTAGAAATAATGATGTGGCTATCGACAATCAAGCAAGCCAACGAGGGCAGCGTAAAGGCAGCCAATTGGATAGCAGTGGAGAATCAGAGCAGAGCAGAGGAGAATCTGCCGACAATTCAGGAGGAACTATTGTCGATGGTGAAGTAAATAGCAAAAACAATAAAACAGACAGTAATGAAAAAAGAGGACAAAAAGCAGTTTCCACCACTGAGCGAGCTAATGATGAGCGATGGGAAGGAGACAGCTCAGGAGTGGTTGATGCAGGAGCCAGAGAGACACAGAGCATTAGCAACCGAAGCGATATACGAGTGTTTGAAGAGGGGTTATCCTCTGCATCTAATGCACATTCAAATGGTAGCGAGAGAGATAGACGCGAAGCGGAATCCCAAAGGCTGGTAGCGGTTGCAAAGAAGAATAATCTGTTTATTTCAGATAATGAAACAACCCAACTAGGCGAAAAAAATCTAAAACGCACAGGCGAAAGTGTTGTCTATATAAACAGAGAAAAAGGCAGGGTTTATAAGGTGAAAAACCCTTATGCAAAGGCTGCATTAAAAAAAGGAGTAGGAGCTGAGGATGTGATTTATGAGCACCATGTGCACAATTTGTTATTCCCAGAGACACAATACACCTTTGAGGGCATAAGTGAAGATATGGGAGATGTGTGAGTTGTATTGTCTCAGCCTCTTATTCAGTCAATCGGTCAACCAACCCAACAACAGATAATTGATGCTCTAGCAGAGCGAGGTTTACACCCAGAAGATAACTACTCTTTTGACAATGAATTTGTATCTGTTACAGATGTAGAGGGTGATAATGTGCTTTTAGGTGAAGATGGAAAGCTTTATTTTATCGACCCTATAATTAAATTCAAGAAATCTGCAAAAGAGGTTTTAGAATCATTACCACCTTACTCTACACTACCAAAATCCACCACCACAAAAAAACAGGCATTAGCCGAAAAAGTCAAAATAGTAGAGCACCCAACGGCAAACCATCAAAGCTCACTCCAAGGCAATGGGTACAGGTAAGAACTAAGGCGTTTAAAGAGTGGTTTGGTGATTGGGAAAAGGTTTTGCGTATTGAGAAGTTGCGTAACAGTAAGCCTGTGGTTATTAATAGCGATGAGTATAGGGGGAAGTATGAACTTAATAGAGACAGCGCAAAGAATTGGCTTAAGAATAATGTGCGAGGAACTTATGTCAATAAAGACACTAACCAGAAAGTAGAAATATCAAAGGTTAGTATCGATAAGGTAACTTCTTATGGAGAGAGGGAAGAAGCTCATCTAAAATCCTTGTCTGTTATTCCTCAATTGGTAGAAAACTCTATATTTATAGAGGAAAAAGTCAATACAAAAGACAATGGCAGATATGATAAGTATCAGTATTATGTTATTGGAATCAATATTGATGGTGTAGACTATACCGCAAAGATTGTATTCGGAGTAAAGGGCGATGTGAAGTATTACGATCACAACCTTATTGAAATAGAGAAAGGAGCCTTAATTGACAACCTTAACGTGATAACAAAACACGTAGCTGACAATCAAAACTCCTTGTATAAGGACAAAGATAGTGTATTATTTTCACTTCTCCAAACCAATTCATCAAAAGTTGTAGACGAAAACGGTGAGCCACTAGTGGTTTATCATGGAACAGATAACGAATTTTCGGTATTTGACATTGAAAGGCTAAGCGAAGGCTCTGGTGATATGGGAACACGTGGCTCAGGGTTTTATTTCTCACCGAGTGGAATGAGTGCATCAATGTATGGCTACATCGAAATGCCTCTGTTTTTGAGCTTAAAAACGCCATTGATTTTAGACTTTGGTGTTTCGTTTGTCGACAATATTGAATACTTTAAGAATCTACGGAATCTGACCTTGACAGAAAGTGAGAAAACAGTAGGTGAACTTATTGATGATTATATAGATATCTCAGCACAAATAGAGAGTGGCGAATTATTGCCAGATGGTAGCCTAGAATTGCTATATGGCAAAGGCAAGGCTGCTATGGATGTTTTCAAAGAGATGAAGTTAAGACAGCTAGGTTATCCTGGTGAGGTTACATCTATGATAAATATGTCTAGTATTTCCTTTGTAAATAATGTTCTTACTCCGCAAGATTTCTCTAGTGCGCTTATTGATTATGGGTACGATGGAGTAATAGACAATAGAGCTGAAGATAACGAAGGGATGAGAGAGATAGTAGCTTTCTATCCTAACCAAATCAAGTCCGCCATAGACAACAACGGTGAGTATTCTGGTGCGAATGATGATATTCTTTTTAGAGATAATAGCCAGGTTAATGGCAAGTTCAATGAGGAGTTAGAGACCCTTACAGAGGAGAACGCCGATAGTGTAATACTTAATTTAGGGAAGCCTGGTGAAATATTGCTAAGTGCAGGGGTAGAGAACAGAGCTTTAAAATTGTATGGTAATAAGGTTATTAAGAAGATGAAAAAACATGGATTTTTACTATCTGAAATAAGAGACCTACCTTTGGCTGTTAACGCTCCCATTGCTGTGTTCGATAATATTGGTCGTAAAGGTAATCGTTCTATTCTTACAGAACTCAAAACCGAACAAGGAAATTTTCTTGTTACTGTTGATTTAGGTAAAGATAGAGAGATAGACTTCAATATAGTATCTTCAGTGTTCGGAAAGGGCGAAGAAAAGGTAATTGATTGGATAAATAGAGGCTATGCTACATATATAAACAAAAAGAAAGCTCAGTCGTTTCTGTTCGATCAATCCGCACCAATTGCGGCAACAGCAGCAAACGCTGAGTTTTCCTCTGCAACAAAGATAGTAGAAAATTTCGAGAATCCAAAAATTGAAAGAAAAAATATCTTCAGAGACAACAACTCTACCCCATCATTCAACATAGGCGAAGATATGGCAGCGACAAACGCCCTAAATGCTAAGCAAAAACAACTTGACTCTGAAGGTGTAGAGGTGCTGTCTGAGCAAAACGACATTCTTTTTAGTTACACCCCAGAGGAGCAATCAATAATAGAAAATGCAGGGGATAACGCATTTAAAGCACCCAACGGCAAACCATCAAAGCTCACTCCAAGGCAATGGGTACAGGTAAGAACTAAGGCGTTTAAAGAGTGG
>JAWXTQ010000127.1:0-6136 GCA_044433405.1 Rikenellaceae bacterium | reverse complement strand
CATTGTAAACTTACCATAACCTTTTTCTCGTAGAATAGTAGTATTAGATCCTCCTGTTCCTATTTTGGTAGCCCCAAAAGAGCCATAGATAGACAAACCACCACTCGAATTGGTTATTATGGTTAACCCTTCCAAAACAACATCATCTGCTGACACACAAACAACTGCACCGTAAGATCCTAATTTCCAACTTTCTGCATCAATTATAACTTTTGATGGATCTGCTCCCTCTGCGGCCTTTATAGTTAGGGGACATTTAATATTAATCAAAGTGCTGTATGCTGTGGTTGTATAACTTCCATATATCTCTGATACAGGGGAATAGTATGTTCCTTCAGAAATTTCTATTACATCATAATCAACTGCATTTTTAACAGCATCATTAATGTACAAATAGTAGGCTCCTGTTGTTGAATTTTTAATACCAGTTGCAGCATTTTCTTCTATAGTGTAATTATCTACCACACCATATACCTCAGCTTTACCTGATTTAACCGTAAGATCACCTATAATAGAACCATCTAAAACTACAAATGTTGATGGGCTTGTCGATACAGTTGCAGTCATTACATTACCATAAAAAGTAACGTGTGCTAGTGGAAGATAAACTGTTACTGCTGAAGATTGTGTATCTATAGGTAAAATAATATCTACTGTCTTTGCATAACCTTCAGATGAAATTATAACTTTTGCATCTGAATCAATTTTAGCTATCTCTATAGCAATACTCTCTGCTGTACAATTATCAGGAATAGTGATTGTTTGCTCTCCAGATGTCACATTTGCAATAACAAACTTAACATCGCCAATCATCTGAGTAGTCGATAGAAGCGTATTTAATGCGTCAATATCTGCTACGGAGATATCTCCTGTTTGGTATGACTCCTCTGTATCAAACTCTGGCACTACAGAAACATCTACATGACCAGCTGTAGTTAACAATTCACCTGAAACATTAGTGCGATAATTGCGTTGTATAGGTAAATTTTCGATTGATCTCTCTGTGATATAGCCCATACCCGAAGTATTATAAAACTCCATATTAAGACCTACAAGTATTTGTCCATCTGCAGGAGCAAAGAAATAATCAGCCGAGATGTGAAGTTCATTATTTTCGATAGTAGCTATAATATCAAAATCATCACTTGGTGAAAACATGTCCACTGTAGCATCTCCATCATTAGCATCGTTAGATTTAACATCACCAGTTATAGCATTAAATTTACGATACATATCTGTAGTAACTATACGCTTTATATTATCAGGAGTCATCTCACTAGTCACGTCAGTTAGCTTAGTTGTGATGTTTAACTGACCAAATGGGCGTTTAAGAGTAAGAGCAACACTTGTTGCATCGTCTACAGTAACAGTTTGATTACCGAAGAACGCATCACGTGTATCATCATTTGGATGGTTTTCGGCATTCTCGTAGTCACTACTTGCCTCAGTAACATCATTTAGCTCGATCTCGTCAAGACCATTAGTCGTAACGTAATGATTATCTACCTCTAAATCCAAAACTACATTGTCAGCCCAAGCCACAAAAGTATACTCTTGTGATGTAACAAGACGTAAATCGAAACTTGCTGTTAAAGACGAACCAACACTGGTAACCATACGTTTGTATGGTTCTGTGCTTTCCGAGGTGTAAACCTCAAGGATACATCTATTTATCTCAGCACCTGTTCCGTAATCCGAAATAGCACGAGTAGTACTACTAGCACTTGAAAGATTTACTGACACAGTAATATCCTTTTCAGAACCACTACTGTATGATGTTGCCAAATTATCTTTTTGACAACTTGTTGCAAGCAATGCCATTGCTCCCAACGTAGATAAAAAAAATTTTCTCATTTTTATAAAATTAAAATTTGTTATTGTATTTTATTAATATTTATACTTTTATTAACTATTTTATTCTTCGCCATCTTCAAAAGTTGGATCCAAGGAGACTAATATTTCACTCTCTTTTGTCAGTAGCTCACCCTTAACAATTGTCCTCATATTTCGATGTATTGGTATTTGCGAGAAATTACTATTAGTTGTTATTATATCTCCGTTCGCATTTACAAAATCAACAGAGAAACTAGTTAACATGTCGGTATCATTAGCGAATATATAGTCCGTCAATAAATGCATATATCCATCTAAATCTACTACTGCATCTGCAACCTTTGCCGACCAAGTAGCAGAGGTTCTACTTGATGTGTCGCTCTCTCCATTTAATGCATTAAATGTTGTAGGTATTGTTGCGGAGTAGGTGATATTTACACTATCTGGAGTCATTGAATCTAGTTCAACATCAGTAAGTTTTGTCATTACACTTAACTGTCCTAATGGACGTGTAAGTACCATCGAAAAATCAGAAGTATTATCTATTGCTAATTCACGCATTGCATAGAATGCATCTAGCTCATCATTATTGCCTATATGCGATATAATCTTTACCTGCGTAAGGCCATCGATCGTGGTGTAATATTTATCTTCTAAGAAGTCTTCACCTCCACCACAATCAGCCCAAACTACAACTTCATAATTTTGAGTAGTCACAAGACGCAGAGAGAATATTGCACTATTACACTCTACATCATAAGGTTCTACAATCCGAGCATACTTCTCTCCTGTTGAGTCATAAACTTCTAAAACACACCGCGTTACATTACCACCATCACCATAATCATCAAGAGCACGAGTAACTCCATCGCCACTTATGGCTGCTGTTATAATTACATCTTTAGCCGAATTAATTGACGTTGCTGTTTTTTGACAACTAGCCATCAACAGTAGAAATACTACTGTCATTATTAAAGTAATTTTTCTCATCTTATATCTTTTTGCATGTTTAATTAATCTCCAATCCATATCTCAATATCTCCATCAAACGAGGGGTCAAGAGAAACTCCTGGCACATACGAACGTGTCAAAAAATCTCCCTCCACGACACTATTTTTATTACGCTTAAGCGGTATAGTTATAGAGTTTGTTTGAGTTGCAATCTCTCCAAACTCATTATACACAATCATAGATACCGTAACACTAGACTCAGTATGGTTAACGAATAAGTGATCAAACGACAGTCTCGCTTCTCCATCACTAGTTGGTTCAAGGTAGGTAGTAAACTCTATTCCTTGTTCTGCTCTATTTGGCAAGTCAGTTTCTACATTATAACCATAAGGCATATATCCATCGTATTGCAGTTTTATAGTGTAGTTTTCAAGATTTACATCAGCTTTTGTCTCTGAGGTTTCTGAAAGCACTTTAGTCTGCTCCTCTAGAAATTGCTCTAGATCATTAGTAATTATCTCAAAACGAGCAAGTGGACGCTCCATTATATTCTCAACCTTATAAATTACATTCCACTCATCACGATAAGGAGTTAAATCGATATCCACCATCTCAGCAAAACAATGTTTTAGATCAGAACCTCCCTTGTAAGGATCGGTTGGTACGATATTATTCAAATCAGCAGTATTATAAAATAAATCCCTATCCTCAATATTATCTACAACGTCTGCCCAGATTAACACCCGATACTCTTTTGCATATAAAGAAAAGCTTTTTGAGAACGAAAAATTTTCTATATCATCATAACTCTGGTAGTAAACATCCCTTATTGCAATTTCGTCAATATTTGAGAGTTCATACATCTCAACGATTACCCTAAAGTTATAGATATCCGATTTTGATAAAGTTTGAGTACCATCATAATCTGCAAAATCCGATACAGATTCTAAGTCTAGCTCAACCTGTAATTCCAAATTTACTAGTGTTGGATCGACACCATCACCTGTGACATCTTCAAAAATAGTTTGACACGATGGTGCAACAAACATTATCAATACTAGACACACTATCTTTATATAATTACCATTCATAATATTTTCAATATTTAAATAGGTATGTTAATGAAATACCGACACGAGTTACACCCCAATAATTTTTCTCAGAGAAATCATATTTTGCCCCATTGTCAACATTATAATAGCTACTATATTTGATATTAGAATATCCTATTCCAATATTAAACTCTATATTCAATGCCTTGTAAAGCTGCATCACATAACCATATCCGACACCTGCACCCCAAAGAGGTTGGGATGATTGATTTTGATAACGGCTATTTTCATTAAACGCTAAGTTAAAGTAACCTACGTGTGTATGTAATCCAACAAAGTGGCCAGAAAATTGTTTATTAAGCCAATACCTCACTTCAGGTTGTAAAGACAGAATCTTCAATTTCCACTTCTGACTTAATGTATACGGCGAATAAGTATATGGTATATCAATTGAGTATTTATCATTAACATTTAACTCAACACCAATATTTACAACACCTACCGCTAATTGAGCTATATTAATTTTAGGAAGTATAAACCTATCATCACGCTCTTTAATGGGAGAAGCAACATACTCTCCGTCAACTAAAAAGTCAGTATTATACATAAGCGTATCCTGTTTCTGACAAAAACCTGATACACTACAAAATAGCGACATTATTATGACCAAAAAATTCTTCATTATTTCTTATCTTCACCGCTTATTGAAATAATAGTATAATCAACAAACGAAATATTTACATTATTTAAATTTGCTTAAAAACACGATATATGTTTAAGTTAGCAATATAGATATCATTAAAGACATCTCAATATAAAAAGTGCATCCGTCTTTTTAGCACACACAAGTTAAAATACACGTAAATTACAGGATTAATACTTGTCTCTTAAAAAGAGACATTAACAATAACCCACTTTATTGATAGTCAATTAATTGCAATCAATAAACTTAAATTATATCATAAAATTGCTAAACATTTTTTATTAATATCGCTCTGAAACATCCAAAAAAACTAGAAGATCCTTAAAAAAAAGATAAATATTTTTAAAAATATTTAAAAAAAAGTTCCTTCGATTTTTCACAAGAAAACAGGCACTCAGAGCACTACAAAGCAGGATCTAACTATAATCACATCTATTATAGCGCATTAAGTTGATGCCAAATAATACAAATTTATTTGTATTATAAAAAAATAAAGTATACATTTGTTGCCATAACAGTTGATCTTTACTCTGTCAAAACAGAATTGTGTCTAAATTTTAATAAAAACACTTCTCTTTTTAAGAGTGAATGAATTCTTACAAAAAAAAGAACTAACCAACAATCTGATAATCAAAAAGATAAACACAAACAACATGAGACCTTATAATCTCATATGATATGTTATTTTAAGTTATTCTTATTACTAAAATTATATGACAGCAATGCATATAGAGGCTACAAGAACCTTTAGGTTTAGCGTTGAGAACCTAAGAAGTGCAACCTCTTTGTTTGAGAACAAAATAATGACACGATTTTTCATATTGGAGAGGATAAATTAAACCCACACATTATTCTCAAACGAAACAAGTCACACGTATATACATTTAGTGATAGAAAAGGTTGTTTATTCTTCGGTTTTAAAGAGAGCGACAAGTTTCTTTTTATAGTGACTATGTCTAACGATTATGGCGATGGAATTATAGTTTGTGATAAAATTAGCGGAGGTGTCTCTTTTCATCTTTTTGATCAAATGAGCAGCTTCGATAAATATATATTACACAACAGTTATACTAATAAGGAGTCTGGCGAATACCTACATTCATGGATAGATTCCTACGTTTACGAAGAGGCAAAAGAGATGGGATTATTAGAAAATTACAATATTAACACCCTCCCTGAGTTAAAATCTGACAATGCTATTATTGTTAGATCTAAATTTAAATAGTTAATGTAATGAATAATATTAGTCGAAGTAATATTGTTTCAGTAGTTCAGTAGTCTTGATGATGCTGTAACTCTAATTAATCATTTATTCACATAATAAACCATATATAATACATGAGAAATATTATTATTTTAGATCAGAATATCTCAATAAGTGGCGTTTATGGAGTGGGTAATTTTGTTAAAATTTTCAAGAATTTAATTGTAAATACTTCTTTACGCATATATCAAGTAGAACTATTTAGTAGTCGCAAAGCTATCTACATGACAAAAAATCAAACACATTAAACTTATATTTTGATTCATAGCCACTTACAAGTATGTGTATTATGACTTCTAGTCCAGCTTTTACGAAATTTTTAGCTTTATAACC
>JAWXTQ010000126.1:0-6180 GCA_044433405.1 Rikenellaceae bacterium | reverse complement strand
CCTCGACTTGCATGTGTTAGGCCTGCCGCTAGCGTTCATCCTGAGCCAGGATCAAACTCTCCATAGTAAATAAATTTTTTATGTTTTTTGAGCTTTCTGACTTCTTGACGTTTTAAAGATGAAAGAATTGATTTCTTTTTTCTAAATGCTAACATTTCTATTAAATGTTTCTCACAATATATCAAAGATCTTGTTTTAGTTTCATAAGCGAAACGGCTACAAAGGTAAGGTGTTTTTTTCAATTCACCAAATTTTTCGAGAAAAAAATATTTTTTTATTTTTACAACGTTTCCGTTTGTCTCTCATTTGTGGGTGCAAAGATATAGCATTTTTCTCTAACTCCAAACTTTTTTTGCATTTTTTTTACACAAAAAATCCACCTTTTTAACTATCAAACAATGTATCAAAGAATTAGCACAGAAAAAAATTTTAATAAAAATATCATTTTCTTTAGAAAACCCTATTTTTTGGCCAAAAAAATAGATTTTTCGTGTAGTAATTTTGCTGAGATAAACACAAAAAGAGGGTGAAATAACGCAACTATTTTTTTTATAAGTCAAATTATACGTAACTTTACACTGTTTTACAACTATAGATATGATAGAAACATTAAATAATTACAACATTACTCTATTCTCAGCATCACCACGTCGCAAGGAGCTACTAGAAGGAATAGGGTTGAAGTTTAAGGTTGCGAGTTTGGATGTAGATGAGACATTCCCTACAGGATTGACACCTATTGAGGCAGTGAAACACATATCGAGGCAGAAACTATCAGGGTATAGCGGACAGATTGGCAAACGAGACATTATTATTACGGCTGATACTATAGTAGTAGTTGGGGAGAAGATATTAGGGAAACCACTTAATCGCACCCACGCAATAGAGATGTTAGCTGAACTGTCGGGCAGGGAGCATAGTGTTATCACTGGCTTTACTATTACCTCTTATAATAGTAGTATATGTAACCACTCTGAGACGAGAGTTAAATTTAGGAAGTTGACAAACGATGAGATTGAGTACTATGTTGACAACTATAAGCCCTACGACAAAGCTGGGAGCTACGGGATACAAGAGTGGATTGGCTACATAGGCATTGAGGCGATAGAGGGGTCGTTTTACAACGTAATGGGGCTACCAGTACAACTTATATATAAAGAACTTTTAGGAATAATTAACAAAATATAGAGAATGAAGAGAGTATTTATTACACTACTATTATTAGCAACATCAATTCAACCACTGCTTGCAGAGGAGGGAATGTGGCTACCAAGCTTGATTGGAAAGGCGAAAATCAAACAGATGAAAGCGCTTGGGTTGAAATTAAGTGCCGAGGATCTTTACGATGTAAACAACTCATCGTTAAAGGATGCAATTGTCAATTTCGGAGGATGTACTGCTGAGATAATATCAGAGGAGGGATTGATTATCACTAATCACCATTGTGGTTATGGGCAGATACAGAGTCATAGCTCGGTTGAGCACGACTATTTAACAAATGGTTTTTGGGCTATGAACAAGGCCGAAGAGCTACCTAATCCAGGGCTAAAGGTGTCAATGCTCATAAGAATGGACGATGTAACATCTCGGATGACTGAAGGGATAGAAAACGGAATGACTACTGAGCAGACAAATAAAATTTTGGCCGATAACAAAGCTAAATTAGTAAAAGAGGCAACAGAGGGAACGCACTACAAGGCATCTATAGAGTCGATGTACTATGCAAACCAATACTTTATGTTTATATATGAGGTGTTTGAGGATGTACGTTTAGTAGGCGCACCTCCTTCAGCAGTTGGCAAATTTGGAGGCGACACCGACAACTGGATGTGGCCACGCCACACTGGGGATTTCTCACTATTTAGAATCTACGCTTCGAAAGATAATTTGCCAGCAGCCTACTCTAGTGATAATGTACCATATACACCTAAAAAATCTTTAACAATATCGACAAAAGGAATTAAGCCTGGCGATTTTACAATGGTATATGGCTACCCAGGGCGCACTCAGGAGTATATCACTTCTGATGCTGTAGAGTATGTAGCAGAGATAAGCAATCCTCACAAAATCAAACTTCGCACATTAAGACTAGATGTTATGAACTCATATCAGTCAAAAGATGCAAGAGTGAGAATAATGTATGCTAACAAAAATGCTAGCGTCTCAAATGCATGGAAGAAATGGCAAGGAGAGATGCGCGGAATTCGCCGTTTAGATGTCGTTGAACAGAAGAGAGAGTATGAGAAGCGTTTTCAGGAGTGGGCAAAATCGAATGATGAGTATAACACCATCCTGCCAACCTTCAACAAACTCTACAAAGAGCTAGAGGGATATATGTTTGCTTCTGAATATTACACTGAGGCATACAAGGCTATCGAAATCACACGCCTACCAGCATACTTTTCGAAGCTAACCAATAAAGGGGGAATAAAAACTTCACTTGAAAGCTTCTATAAAGATTACTACTTGCCAATCGACAAAGAGATTGCTGCAGCACTATTAAAAGAGTATATTGCGAACATCGACAAAGAGTATCAACCCGAGATATTGCAAAGTTATAGTCAAAACATTGACCAACTTGTAGAAAGACTATTTAACGAGAGTATATTTACAGACAGAGAGAAAACAATGCAACTTCTTGAAAAGGAAGATGAGCAGATACGTCAAATTATAGATAACGACATAGCCACTAAGCTAGACAACGAGTTTAGCGCAATGTATAAAGAGAAAATAAGCGAGAAACTAAAGTCTCTAAATAACCAAATAAACTCACTATACAGCTCATACATGAAAGGGATGATGGAGATGGAGCCTGAAAGGGAGTTTTATCCAGATGCTAACTCAACAATCAGAGTTGCTTACGGAACAATTGAAGGATTTAATGCCGCAGATGCCGTATACTACTCTCACCAATCAACACTAGAGGGTATTATGGAGAAAGATAATCCAGATATTTATGATTATGACGTACCTGAGAAACTACGCCAGATATACCACAACAAAGATTATGGCCGCTGGGAGGTGGATGGAACTGTACCTGTAGCCTTCATTGCATCTAATCACACAAGTGGTGGTAACTCGGGAAGCCCCGTGCTTAATGGCAAAGGTGAACTAATTGGCGTTAACTTTGATAGATGTTGGGAGTCAACAATGAGCGATATTAAATATGACCGTGACCTTTGTCGTAATATTTGTGTTGACATACGTTATGTTCTGTTTTTGATCGAGAAACTTGCAGGAGCTGGCTATTTAATTGACGAAATGAAGTTCAACTAACAGAATAAGCAAAAACAATAAGTAATAAATTAAGGTAAAAAAATATAATTTTTGAATCGCTAGAGGGCAAAAAGGTGAGTAACCTATAGTTTCAATCGTAATAGTAGAGGAAAATATTGTTATTTTAAATTATTTAGCTTACCTTTGCGCCAAATAGATAAATATTAATTAAGAACAACAAATTAAAACTAGTAAATAAATGGCTACTTTAAGATCAATCAAAAAAGATGTAGATTATTTAATTAGTGCAGTAGTTTCTGACTGCTACACTTGCATGTTAATCGGACACAAATCTAAAGATGAAGTATTAAAAATTGTTGAAGATGCTATCGAAGCTCGTAACAATTTCATTCAACAAGCAAACAATCCTGCTGACAAAAAGAACAAAAGCTTAGTTAAGAAACATTACGCTTTCTTAAACAAAGAGATTATGACTACTGTAGACTCTTTATTTGAGCGTCTAAGCGCACTTTGCAAACAATAAAAATTGTTAAACACACACAAAATAATTAATAATGAGAAATTTTACAAAATTGGCTAAGTCAGCAATGGTTGCTGCAATAGCTATGATTGCGATCTCAACTACTGCTTGTCAACCTCAAGCTACTGAGCCTCAATCAAGAATTATCAAAACTGAAACTCCTGCTCGTCCTGCTGGACAAGAAGATGTTATTCAACTAGCTGTAGATCCAATTCCAGTTGTTAGAGTTGGTTTTATTGGTTTAGGTATGCGCGGCCCTGGTGCTGTTAGCCGCATGCTTCAAATCCCTGGCGTTGAAGTTGTTGCACTTTGCGACCTAGAAGAAAGCAGAGTAAAAAACATGAACCGTGTAATCGAAAAAGCTGGCAAGCCTAAAGCTCAAGAGTTTTATGGTGACACTGCTATCTGGCGCGAACTTACTGCTCTAGAAAACCTAGACCTAGTATATATCGCTACTCCATGGGATACTCACGCAGTTATGGCTAAACAAGCAATGGTTGATGGCAAACACACTGCTATTGAAGTTCCTGCTGCAATGAGCATGGAAGAGATTTGGGATCTTATCAACACTTCTGAGCAAACTCGCAAACACTGTATGATGCTTGAGAACTGTGTTTATGACTTCTTCGAATTAACAACTCTTAACATGGCTCAACAAGGTGTATTTGGTGAGATTCTTCACACTGAAGGTGCTTACATTCACAACCTAGAGCAATTCTGGTCAGCTTACCACAACGACTGGCGTTTAGAGTACAACATCAACAACCTAGGTGATGTTTACCCTACTCATGGTATCGGACCTGCATGTCAAGCACTTGATATGCACCGTGGTGACAAAATGAACTACCTTGTTTCTATGCAAACAAAATCAGTTTCTATCCCTGCATTTATCGAAAAAACTCAAGGTAGAGACGTTTCTGAAAACTTCGCTAATGGTGACCACACTTTAACTCTTATCAAAACAGAGAAAGGTAAAACTATCAATATCCAACACAACGTTGCTACTCCACGTCCTTATAGCCGTATGTATCAACTTACTGGTACTTCAGGTTTTGCTAACAAATACCCTTACGAAGGTTACGCTCTTACAGCTGAGAACATTGACAAAGAAGTTCTTAACAACAACGGTAATGGCAAAAAGAACCACGAAGATCTTTCAGGCCACAGCTTCGTATCTAACGAGTTGAAAACAAAACTTATGGAGCAATACAAACACCGTATTCACAGAGAACTTGAAGAGACTGCTAAGAAAGTTGGTGGTCACGGTGGTATGGACTACATCATGGACTATCGTCTAATCTACTGTCTACAAAACGGACTACCTCTTGATATGGACGTTTATGACTTAGCTGAATGGTGTTGTTTAGTTCCTCTAACTGCTGTTTCTATCTCTAACGATTCTGCACCAGTTGAGATTCCTGACTTCACTAGAGGTGGTTGGGAAAAAGTTAAAGGATACCGTCACGCATTTGCTGACTAATCTTTGGTGATTTAATCTTTGGTGATTTAATCCTTAGCGATTTAATCATTGGCGATTTTCACCGCATGAGCTGATGCTCATGCTTGTAGTAATAGGTTTTTATTTCTTATACTCATACCTAAAGGTATGGTAACGAAATAAAAACCTATTACTATTTTTGGCTGCGCCAAAAAGTGAAAACCGAGGCGTACCAGAGTCTATCAAAAAAAGAAGAATTGTGTTTAAGTTTTTTTTAGAAAAAAAACCTTCATCGCTGATGCTCCTCGGGCTCACTTTCGTTCGCTGGGTATACTCATGAAAGTGATTGCTTGCTTCGCGATAGTCGAGCTTTGGGGTAATGATTTGGATAATGATTAACGTCGGATAGTTATTAATGATTATCGTCGATTATCGCGAAGCTATACACCACCTTCATGAGTATATTTGTTCAGTATAGTTCAGCACAGTAACGCACAGTAATGTAGCAGGCAAAACATCTTTCTCTTTTACTAACGAAAATGCAACCAATGAAGAAATAGAATGTTTTTTTATGTTATTCAAAAAAATATAGTACATTTGTGTACAAATCAAATTTTAACGAATGATATAAAAAACGGACAAAACATATAATACACTGCTTATCCACCCTGAAACAACCACATTAGAAGGATTTTGCAGCAAAGAAAAGAAAGTAGCTCGTGTTGATTTTAGCACGGGTCTAACTACTTTTCTTGGGCGCGTGGTTGTGCCTTGGGTGGATTTTGTTAGTCTTCGTGCTATTTTTATATCCCTAAAACAACCACAAAATGACAACACAAAGAAATTATGAGATTTTATTCTCCAACTATGCTGAATTCAACCTGCAAATGCAACTGAATTGAGGTCAAGAAACTATAGGGACATAAGAAAAGGCGAAACAAATCGGAGCCAGGCTCAAATTTATTCCGCCTAAGCGATAAAATTT
>JAWXTQ010000125.1:0-6351 GCA_044433405.1 Rikenellaceae bacterium | reverse complement strand
TAGTAGCTATTGCTAGGCCACAATCATCATCAGATGATCAAACTGTAACAACCGAGGGTGTAGATATCGTGCTGTCGCTTGATGTGTCGACATCAATGTTAGCTCGAGATTTCACTCCAAACCGCCTAGAGGCAGCTAAAGATGTTGCAACAAAATTTGTATTAGATCGTAAGAGTGACCGTATAGGTTTAACTATATTTGCTGGTGAGAGTTTCACTCAAAGCCCCCTTACTACCGATCACGCTTCGCTAATCAACCTATTAAATCAGGTAGATTTAGGTGTGATTAGTGATGGAACAGCTATTGGTTCTGGTCTAGCAACCTCTGTGAATAGATTGCGCGACAGTGACTCAAAGAGTAAAGTTGTGATACTGCTTACAGATGGTGTGAATAATAGTGGGCAGATTACTCCACTTACTGCGGCAGAAGCTGCGGCTGCATTAGGAATAAAAGTCTACACTATTGGGGTTGGTACTATCGGTACTGCTCCCTCTCCTGCTATTGATGCGTGGGGAAACACAACGTTCGTAAATGCTGAGGTGCAGATAGACGAGGAGACTCTAAAAACAATTGCTGAGAGCACAGGAGGTCGCTATTTTAGAGCTACCGACAATGCCAGTTTAAAGAGTGTGTACGATGAGATCAATGCCTTAGAGAAAACAGAGATAGATATCGAACACTTTACTGTATTTAGTGAGAGATACTCTTTGTTTGTGCTTCTAGCAGCGATAATTATTCTACTTGAAATATTAGTACGACACCTATATTTACGTCAAATTCCTTAAAAATTGTAGAAGATGTTTAGATTTGAATCACCACAATATTTATACGCCTTATTGATAATAATTCCAATTATCGGGCTCTACTATTTTATTAAATTTCGCCATAATAAGCGGTTAGAGAGATTTGGGAATATATCCTTAATCAAGGAGCTATCTCCACTTGCTTCATGGTATAAAGTTAAAGTAAAATATACCCTAATAACTATAGCTCTAATATTTGTAATATTTGCTCTTGCACGTCCTCAGATAGGTTCAAAACTTAGAGAGGTTAAGAAAAATGGGGTAGAGATAATGGCTGTAGTCGATGTGTCGAATAGTATGTTGGCTGAGGATATATCGCCATCTCGAATTGATAAAACAAAGTTTGCCCTTTCAAACCTTGCATCAACTCTTGTTGAGGATAGATTGGGTTTGATAGTGTTTGCAGGAGAGGCATTCGTGCAGTTGCCAATCACCTCTGATTTTGTTTCAGCGCGCAACTTTGTTGAGTATATTTCGCCATCAATGTTGTCAAACCAAGGAACAAACATAGGCGAGGCGCTTTCGCTTGCATCGCGCTCATTTTCGTCTCAGAGTGGCAAGAGTAAAGCGATAATTCTAATCTCAGATGGAGAGGATCACGAGGGCGGTATTGCTAGCTCAATTGAGATGCTCAAAAAAGATGAGATTGCAGTGCATGTAGTGGGAATAGGAACTCCTGAGGGAACTCCAATAACCATTAATGGAGAGACTGTGAAAGATGAGAATGGCAATATGGTGGTTACACGCCTAGCTGAGGATGAACTTCAAAATCTAGCCCTCTCAACAGGTGGTTCATATATTCGTGCCACAAACCAATCTTTAGGGTTAGATGAGATTGTAAAAGAGATTAGAAAGCTTGAGTCTAAAGAGTTTAGTTCGATGGCTTTTGATGATTATAATGAACAGTTTCAATTTATTCTGGCTTTAGCTTTGCTCCTCTTGTTGATTGAGTTTTTGGTTTTGGAGCGTAAAAATAAGTTTATTGCCAAATTAACATTATTTAATAAAAAATAGATATATGCGTCGTTTATTGTTTATATACTTAATATTGCCCTTTGTAAGTTTTGCCCAAAGTGCTACATTTGTTACCAAAGCACCCACTTTAGTGGCAATGGGTGAGCCATTTAAGGTTGAGTTTGTTGCAAATGCAAAGATAGCAGATTTCTCTGCTCCATCTTTTGATGGTTTTAATGTGATTGCAGGTCCTACTACCTCATCCTCAAGTAATGTAAGCTATGTAAATGGTAATATTACTAAATTTGAGGAGTATAGCTACACATACGTGTTAGTCGGAAAACAGGAGGGTAACACCTCTATTAAAAGTGCGAAAGCTAAGGTTGATGGAAAAGAGATGTCAACCAAAGAGTTGCCAATCGAAGTGGTGAAAGAGAGCCGTAGTGGTGGATCTTCAAATAGTGGTGGACAAGCCTCTACTCAAGGTCACTCTACTAAGTCGGTAGCTACTAATACTATTGCAGACGATGATGTGTTGCTTAGAGTAGTGCCTAGTAAAACGTCAGTATACCTTGGTGAGCCTATATCATTGCAACTTAAACTCTATAGTAGAGCGCGTATTTCAAGTTTGAAAGGTGCTAAACTTGCCACTTTTGATGGCTTTTGGAATCAAGAGCTAGGGGTTAGTGATGAGCCAATGCAGCGCGATACTTACAACAATAAGGTGTATGATACTTGGGTGATAAAAGAGTTTCTTTTATTTCCTCAAAAGGCTGGAAAGCTAAATATCGAGAAGATGAGTGTAGATGTGGTAGTGTCGGTATCACTAAACACAGGCTCGTCAGGATCGCTTTTCGACAGCTTTTTTGGTGGTGGAACACAAGTAGCTAATTTTACTCAAACAATATCGTCTGAGCCAATTCCTATAAATGTGAAGAGTTTGCCATCTGGTGCGCCTTCGTCGTTTAATGGTGCGGTTGGTGATTTTACTATTAGCGGTGCGATGAATGAGAGTAAAATATCGGCAAATGCTTCAAATGCGCTTGTGTTAACTATTAAAGGTAAGGGTAACTTCCCTTTACTTTCAACGCCTAAAGTCGAATTGCCAGCATCGTTTGAGTTATATCCTTCTAAATCTAAGGATTTATATACAACCACATCATCTACAATATCGGGTAGCAAAATTTTTGACTATCCATTTGTTGCTCGTGCTGAGGGAGATTACCACTTAGCAGGTGTTGAGTTCTCCTATTTTAGCCCAACACAACAACAATACATCACATTAACTACTGACGACTTTAACGTTGATGTGTTGAAAGATGTTACCAATCGCTCCTCTAATGGGTCATCTATTATTAGTTCAGTGACTAAGGATGATTTGAAAATCTTAGGAAAAGATATTCATTTTATTAAGGTTGGCGACTCAAAACTTAAGCCTATAGATAGGTTTATTATTGGTTCGTGGTATTATTTCTTAATTATAGTGCTGCTTATAGGAGTGTTTGTAGCAGTGATAATTTACATGAAGAAACATATTAAAGAGATGCGTGACACAGCCAAGCAACGCAACAAAAAGGCTAATAAAGTGGCTATCTCGCGCCTTAAGAAGGCTAAGAAATTCAAGTCTGATAATATGCAAAATGAGTTTTACAGCGAAATGTTGCGTGCTCTTACTGGATATATTGGAGATAAATTAAATATTGAGGTTTCGCGATTATCAAAAGAGACTATTAATGGCGAACTATCTAAACGTAATATTCCGAGTTCGGATATTGAGCAGTTAATGAAAACAATCAGTGATTGTGAATTTGCACAATACTCACCTATATCTAATGTAACGATGAGTGATGTGTATGATAATACGCTCGATTTAATTGGACGATTAGAATCAAAATTATAAATCTAAAATGGTTATGAAACAGCTACCATCTAAAACAAAAGCTGTTTCACTAATAATTTTTTACTTATGAGAAAGTTAATATATAGAGTGTTTTTAAGCTTTGCTTTTGCAATAACAGCCCATTTGTCGCTAGCTCAAGACACCATCCATCCAAATATCCCTATTCAGCATCGCTTGTGGCAGGAGGCTAATTCGGCATACACTGCAACAAACTATAACGAAGCTATAGATCTTTATCACGAGATATTATCATTAGGTATGGAGAGTTATAAACTCTATTATAATTTAGGTAACGCCTATTTCAAGGAGAATAATATTGCTATGGCGATTGTCAACTATAAGCGCGCCCAGAGGCTAGCACCATCAAATAGCGATATCGCCCATAATCTGGCTATTGCTGACGGACTAACTGTTAATCGTATCGAGGCATTGCCTGAATTTATATTAAATAAGCTTTTTAAGCAGGTTAGGGGAGTGATGAGTTCAAATAACTGGGCTATATTGAGCATTGCATTCTTTGCATTAATGCTTATGCTTGTTATGTTTTATCTTCTATCTAATACCCCTTTCAAACGAAAGGTTGGTTTTACAGGTGCTGTTTTTGCCCTTCTATTCTTTGTGGTATCGGTGATATTCTCTTCACAGCTACGCACTTTAAATGTATACTCTACTGAGGCTGTAGTATTGAGTTCTGCTGAGGCGGTTAAATCTTCACCTAATCAAACAGGAAAAGATATGTTTATCATTAATGAGGGCTCAGTTGTGCATGTGCTTGACAAGCTTGGTGACTGGAGTGAGATTGTGATAGCTAGCGGAAACAAAGGGTGGATTAGAAGTAGTGCTATCGAGGTAATTTAGTATCTGTATTGTATAGACTCATTACACCATGATTTTTAACTTCAAAAGCGACATTACCAATATAGAGTTGCCTATAAGGTTAAACTCTCCATTTGAGAGAACACCCCCACCTATTGCAGTTGTTGCTGCAAATGAGTTGAAAGAGTATATTAATAGTAGAGTAGAGTGGAGCGAGGAGATTAATAGAGGTAAAATGTTTGGAGTGATGGTTGTGAAAACACCCTCTGGAGAGCTTGGTTTTATTGCTGCGTTTTCGGCAACACTTCAAGGCGAGAGTTCGCAACTCTGTTTTGTACCTCCTATATATGATATGTTGTGTCAAGGTGGTTATTTTCTGACCGAGAGCCAAAAAATTACCGATATCAATGACAAGATTGACTCGATAAGTTCAAATAGTGAATACATCGAGCTTTCAAATAGGCTTTCTGACCACTCACAGCTAGTAAAATTAAAGCTACAGCAAGCTAAAGAGCAGATTAAGAGTGCTAAATCTTTGCGTGATAAACAGCGTGGGGAGGGTAGTGTCACTGAAAATCAACTAATAAAAGAGAGTCAATATCAAAAGGCTCAATATAAACGGCTAGAAAAGAGCTTGAAAGAGGAGTATCAAGCTATCCTAGAGAGAAGCGAAATATTCAACCAACGATTGCAACAGCTTAAAACTCAACGAAAACAGATGTCTGTAGAGTTACAGAAGTGGCTTTTTGAGCAGTTTGTGATTACCAACTTTCGTGCAGAGCAGCAAAATCTTAATCAAATATTTGCTGCAACAGCTCAGAAAACACCCCCTTCAGGTGCAGGAGAGTGTGCTGCGCCAAAATTATTCCATTATGCTTATGCCAATTCCCTTCAACCTATTGCAATTGCTGAGTTCTGGTGGGGTGCATCACCTAAAGGAGGGTTGCGTAAACATGGCAACTATTATGGAGCGTGTAAAGGAAAGTGTTTTCCCATCTTGAGTTTTATGCTTAAAGGGCTTGATGTGGACACCCAGCATATAGCTATCCCAACAGCAAAACCAGAGATTCTCTATGACGACAACTATATAATGGTGGTTAATAAACCAGCAGGAGTGTTGTCTGTACCTGGAAAAATAGATAGCGAGTCGCTACCTCAATACCTAAAACGTAAATTCAACTTTGACCCTATAGTGGTTAACCGCCTAGATATGGCAACCTCAGGTGTTATCTTAATAGCTAAAGAGGAGATTGCTTACAAACGACTACAGCAGCAATTCATCAATAGAAGTGTCTCTAAAACTTATGAGGCACTTTTGTGTGGAGAGTTAAAGAGGGCAGATGGGCAAATCAATATACCTTTAAGTAGCGACTATAATAATAGACCGTGTCAAAAGGTAGACTATATATATGGTAAAAGTGCAATAACCCATTTCGAGATTAAGGAGAGCAAGGATTGTTACCTTAATAATCAAATAATACCAGCCACAAGGGTAATTTTTAAACCTATAACTGGTCGCACTCACCAGTTGCGTATTCATTCCGCCCACCCAGATGGTCTAGCTACCCCTATTGTGGGAGACAATCTATATGGTGTTGCCCAAGATAGATTATATCTGCACTCAAAGGAGCTAATCTTTAAACACCCCTATAGTGGAGAGCAAATTTGTGCTTCTTGCTCAGCTCCATTTTAAGTTATGAACCGCTTTTCGCTGAGATTTTGCGTTATTTTGCAGAAAACAACTCAGTATTGGCAGAACAAAAAATGGCCAAAAATCCCAAAAAAAGGTGTTATTCTCAAAAAAAGTAAAAAAAAGTTTTGTTAGTGATATGATTATATAGTAGGAAGTTAAGAGTATTTAGGTAAAAAAGATTAAAA
>JAWXTQ010000124.1:0-6364 GCA_044433405.1 Rikenellaceae bacterium | reverse complement strand
GGGTCTTTGACCCCTGCCGTCCGCAAGGACAGTCCAGATCTCAACCTCGCCACCGCCCGTTAAAAGCATTTTTGCGTAGCAAAAATGCAGGGTGGCGTGATGATAAAAAACTAACCTTTAGCGATAAGTTGGTTTTTTTAGGTAGAATAGTAGGGTTGTTATTGGTGATGTTTGGTTTTATATCTTTATGATTCTTATTTTAAATTCATTTCTTTTGATTTTTACGAATTTATTTTAATAAAACAAAATAGAATTCTTTTAAGTGTAGGTTGTAAAAGCTACTATCGTGGTAAAAACATCACTACGAACACAAACAAACATACCCCATATAACAAGCCATAATCATCAATAATTGTGATCAAATAGCAAATATTAATATAAATTTTTAATATTTATGTTTTTGGGTGTTTCTCTTGTTTTTTGTGTGAAAACAGCGTTAGAAGTGCTTTTAGCAGGGGTTAGTTGTGATTTTTTGTTGAGATAGTTGTTTTCTGTGGGTGTTAAATTAGTTGTTTTTACTACTCAATTTGTTAAATGTCAAAATTTGTATTACTTTAGAGGCGAAGATATTCTATGAATATAAGATAGATCAACGAAATTCACCTAATAATCTCTTATTTATATTTGAATATTTTAAGCTTGTATGCAGTCGATGTGTCTGGGTAGGACGGATTGTGTTATGCCCAACTTTATGTGTGTGTATGTTGATAAAAATTTAAATAGATGTTTTTTAGAGTGGAAAATATAGAGTGTGTTGCTAGATGGTTAATAATCATCTCTCTTTACGTTTCTACTCTTGAGGCTTCTGCTCAAAATGATAAAAACAGAGATAGAGGATATAGCGTGGATATTAATATCTTTAATCTTTATGACGATCACAAGATTGATACCACTTATATGGGCAATAGAGAGGCATTCGATATGTTAGATTCTTATATTCGTGATACGGCAATAGTTAATCATACTCAGATAATCAGTGTAATTTCATCCTCTTCGATTGAGGGGCGTGAGTCATATAATAATGCCCTATCTCGTAGACGTATGAGAGCTATTGAGTCTGTTTTTCGTCAAAGATATGATCATATCTCTGCTGACAAGTGGGACTTTAGCTACACTGCCGAAAACTGGGTGTATCTTCGTAAAGCGTGTTTGAAGATGTAGATGTTCCCAATAAAGAGGGGGTGATATCTATAATCGACATGAAAAATGAGACTCTAGATGACCGCGAAAATCTTCTTAAAAAATTGGATAACGGTGTGTCTTGGGGTTATATTCTTCAACATATTCTTCCGTCGAGTAGAGGTAGTGTTAGTATGCTCTTTATACCACAAAGAACTCTGCCTATAGCAATATTAGGTGCGAATACCCCTGTGAGCGTTAGCCTGCCAGTTATTGCGCCATCATTGAGTGTGAGTGTGCCAACAAGTGGTGAACCAGCAACGCCTCCTACCTATTATCGACCTATAATCTCTCTTAGAACTAACCTTTTGCTTGATGTAACATCTACTGTTAATTTAGGTGTTGAAGTTCCAGTAGCTCCGCGTTGGTCGCTATCGGCTGAGTATATTAATCCATGGTGGGATAGTTGGGAAAACTCCCTAACATGGCAGATTGAGTCGCTATATTTTGATGTGCGATATTGGCTTAGTAAGCGTGGTTCTTACAATACGCTCACTGGTTGGAGCGTGGGAGCTTATGCAGGTTCAGGACGTTACGACTTGCAACCATTTAAAGAGAATGGAGTGCAAGGAGAGTATTCGGATTTTGGTGTGACCCTAAGCTATGCGCACAATTTAGGCCAGAGCAAACATTGGTTAATGGAGTATAATGTGGGATTGGGTTATGTTACTACTCACTATCGCCACTACTATAGCGTAGCCGATACCCAGGAGTATGGTAATATCAAAGTGCATAACTACCCTTGGAGTGAGGAGACTCTTAAACTGCCCTTGCCTACGCGTTTAGGGGTTACACTTTGCTACTTAATAAATGTAGCTAGTTCAAAGAGGGGAGATGTAAGATGAGAAATATATTAAGATTGTTTATTGTAATGGTGTGTTTGGTGGCGTGCGAGCGCGATCATCTCCATTATGCGACATCTGATCAGGTGGTTGTAAGACTGAATATTGATTGGAGTGTGTCTCAATTCTCACCTAATGGCGTTACGGTATATGTGTATGACAGCAATGGCGATATGTATGGGAATTCGATTTTGAGTAGTAATACTCAGCAAGTGGATATGACTCTACCTGCTGATACATACACATTTATTGTTCATAATGATAGTCGTTCAGAGTTTTCGAATGTTGAGTTTGTTGATGCTGATAAGCTATCAACCTTTATGGTTCGCTCTTTGGAGTGGGATCACCCCTATTACGAACCTGAGAGCAATGAGTTTGTTGCCCTAGAGCCTGAAGATATTGTCTCGGCAACGGTGCGGAATATTGAGATCTCTGGTGATGTTGCTAAGTATCACTATGATAAGCCAGATCTTAGTGAGTATACATCTACCGAAGTTATAGAGGTGAATGTTACCCCTGCCTATATTGTGCATCTTGCAGAGGTTCAAGCCCATATTGACAATGCACATAGTGCAGTGAGTATTCCTATTGCTCTGGTTCACGGTATGTCACGCGGCTATTTCTTCGGTTTGGAGTGTACTTCTGAAGATAGAGTTTTGGAGGAGTTCTATATTGATGTTGGAACTGCTACATCTTCTGTAACTACTTACGCAATAAGTGAGTCAAGTTTTACTAGAAGCGATGATGACTATGTGTATGAAGATGATGATATATATCTTGATTTTAGAACCTTTGGGCTTCCCTTTGATGCTCCTGACGAGGGTGAGGATGGGGATGCTGATGATGATGGAATGTTAGACAATATTGGAGATATGCACAGTGTCAATTATGATTTTCATGATGTCTTTCTAGAGCTGCTCTTCTATATGGCCGATGGAGTGCTTTACCACATCTACACCGAAGTAACATCTTCTATATTTGTTGATAATATTGGTGTTAGAGAGAAGTATACAATTATTATTAATGACGATCTTAATAATTATGAACCATATTATGATGAAGATTTCGATATAAATAACGAAGATTTAGATGATGGCGTAATGGATCCAAGCGTTGACGATTGGGTAGATGTGGTTGTTCCGTTGCCAGTATAAAATAGAAATACACTTTTAAAATTTCAAACTAAATAACAAATGAGTATGAAACGAAATTTCTTTGTAGCGTCTGCAATCGTTCTTGCAGCACTACCGAGCTGCTCCAAAGAGAGTACGCTTGACCCATCAATCGAGAGTGTGATGAACTCTCAAACGGAGATAACATTCTCTTCGTATGCCTCTACGGCTACCACTACCAAGGGTAGTGCCGTAAACTCTAACTCTGATTTTCAGGGTGTCGTTACGACGCATGGCTCGTTTGCAGTTGCTGCGCTTGTCGGAGATGCTGAGTTCTCTAATTATAAATATGATACTAGTTACAATATTACAAGTTACGATGCAGATCCCGTAGAAGGTACCGCCGTTAGCTACTTTGATCTTACAGAGGTGAGCTACTCAACTGATGATAACACATGGGTAAACTCAAGCAAGATGTATTGGCCGAATGCCAGCAAGCTGCTCTTCTTTGCAGCCTACTCGCCAAGTGATGCAGCTATATCAAATTATTCATTTAGCGAGAAAACAGATGATAGCCATAACGAGAATTGCACATACTCTTTTGACTACACTGTGACAGATGTTATCGACGACCAAATAGACCTTATGTACGCTATGACTGAGGTTCCATACCTTGCTCCTACAGATCAATCGAAGGACAGTTCTACTGACAGCTACATCAGCACAGGAGTAACTAACACCAACGAAGATGATGCTGTAAATCTCCACTTCAAACACGCACTAACGCAGATTGCCTTTACAGCGACAAAAAGCGATGATTTGGAAGTATACGTTAAGAGTATTACTGTTTGTAATCTCTATAATAGTGGTACTTTCACCGCCACTGCACTTACTGATGATAATGATGTAACGGATAGTAATGACACTGTTGGAGATACTGGTGATGATGATGACAAGGTAAATGCTGATAACTTTGGAGCATGGACAACAACCTTTGAAGATGATGGTTGGGATAGCTCTAATGCCGCGAATACTTCAGGTACTTCTTATTATGCAATCGCAGGCAATGGTGGTAACAAGTATATCTCTAACTACAAAGCTACTCTTGCAGATTTTAACGGTAGCACATCACCAAGTGGAGCTAACGCAATTCAGATTAGCGGCACTACTTCTCTAACATCATCAGAAGATGTGCTTATGCTTATGCCTCAAACCGCTTCAGAATGGGAGCCTACATCATCTACAGCTCTTAATTATATTGGATATGGAAGCAGCCTATCAGATCTAACTGTTGAGGTTGGCGCAACTAAAGATGCGGATAACAACTATATAGCAGGAACAGGAACGGATGCCTCATCTACAGGGAGTAAATCACTCTCATACCTAGCTATCGAATGCGAGATATATCATGCAAGTGCAGCGGATGCTAATGGCGATATCTCTAGTGGAGCAGAGATTCATAGTGGATATGTGTTTGTGCCATTCTCATCGGCGGGAATTGATTATAGCCAAGCATCGGTAGATGATGCTGTCACTAATGCTACAGATTGGTTGCCAGGATATAAAATCACATACTGCCTAAACTTCGACGGTGCAGGTTACATCGTGGAGGTAGATAAAGATGCGGATGGTAATGTAATAGCAACAACAATTCCAGAACCAGGTTGTGTGCCTGACACACAAACCTACACTATTCGCGAAATTTCATACACAACATCTGTTGATGTGTATGTAGGAATGTAGTAAGAACCCTAAGATAACGACGATAAAATTGAATTACCCCTAATTGCATAGTTTGCAATTGGGGGTGTTTTTATGGGTTTGGCTTCTCCTTAAGTAGAGTTGTCATTTATTGATGTGAAATCACATTGCCTCTTTATTTTAGCACTACCATGCTATATTGTAGAGCGTAATAAAACTTTTTTTGGTTTATTATGTCGATTTTATAAAAAAAAACAATAACTTTGTCAGTTCTTTCGTAGACAACTAATAGTAATTTAAAAACAACCTTATATGTGTGGAATAGTATGTGCATTTGATCTTAAAAGCCCTATGATAGAGTTGCGCCCTCAAGTATTGGAGATGGCAAAACGTATCAGACATAGAGGGCCAGACTGGTCAGGCATTTTTGAGAATGAAAAGGCAATATTGGCGCATGAGCGTCTTTCGATTGTCGACCCAGAATCGGGAAAACAACCTCTATTTAGTAAAGATGGCAAGCTAGTATTGGCAGTAAATGGTGAGATATATAATCACCGTGAAATCAGAAAACAGTTTGAGGGTAAATATGAATTTTTAACTAACTCAGATTGTGAAGTAATTCTTGCTCTATATAGAGAAAAAGGTGAAAATTTCCTAGAAGATTTAAATGGTATCTTTGCTTTTGCACTTTATGATATTGAGAACGACTTGTTTATGGTAGGACGTGACCATATTGGTATAATTCCACTATATCAAGGACGTGATAAGGCTGGTACATACTATGTGGCTTCAGAGCTTAAATCATTAGAGGGGTATTGTGACTCTATTGAAGAGTTTATGCCTGGAACATACTATTATAGCAAGCATAGCGAGCCAGTGAAATGGTATAAGCGCGACTGGGAGGATTATGAGGCAGTTAAAGAGAATAGTACAGATATTCAACAGCTTAAAGAGGCTCTAGAGGCGGCAGTTGAGCGTCAATTGATGGCCGATGTGCCTTATGGAGTGTTGCTTTCTGGTGGATTAGACTCTTCAATAATCTCGGCAGTGGCTAAGAAATTTGCTGCACGTCGTATTGAAACAGATAGCAAAGAGAGTGCTTGGTGGCCTCAATTACACTCATTTGCAGTGGGTTTAGTGGGTTCGCCTGACCTTGCTGCGGCTCAAAAAGTTGCAGATTATATAGGTTCAGTACACCATGAAATTAAGTTTACAGTGCAAGAGGGATTAGATGCCGTTAGAGATGTTATCTACAACATTGAAACTTATGATGTAACCACTGTGAGAGCTAGTACTCCAATGTATTTATTATCGAGAGTGATTAAATCAATGGGTGTGAAAATGGTATTAAGCGGTGAGGGTGCAGATGAGCTATTTGGTGGCTATCTATACTTTCATAAAGCTCCTTCAGCTGAAGAGTTCCATAAAGAGACAGTTCGTAAAGTTGGCATGTTGCACATGTTTGACTGCCTAAGAGCTAATAAATCTCTTTGTGCTTGGGGTGTTGAGGGTCGTGTTCCATTCCTAGAT
>JAWXTQ010000123.1:0-6450 GCA_044433405.1 Rikenellaceae bacterium | reverse complement strand
AGGCAACCTCATTGAGGCTGCCCATGGTTTTACAACAACGGGGAACGCATCTTTACCGTCTTATACCGAATACAAAGATAAGCGATTATTTTCACTTCTCCAAACCAATTCATCAAAAGTTGTAGACGAAAACGGTGAGCCACTGGTGGTTTATCATGGCAGTAGGGATGGTGGTTTTTCAATCTTTAACGACAGAGAGGGAGAGAAATATTCAGATGCGCCACAAGGTAGCTCGTGGTTTACTAGCGATAGACGTAATGCGTTCTCTTATTCGGGAGAAAGCAAAAATGTATCATACGAAGAAGAAGGAGCAGGGATATACGAAGTATTCTTAAATATCAGAAATCCGTACATAGAGGATTTCGAAGGAGCATCATGGGATGGGGAAACTTACGGAAAATTTTCTATATCTTACGTTGACGAATATGGAGATGAATTAGAGGCATACCAGGAAAACGGAAGTCCTTTATTTGATAGTTATGAGGCAGCCGAGTCGTTTGCTGAATCCAAAGGGTTTAGTGATTTTGAAATCAATGACTCGCCTAGAGTTGATTATAACGTAAATGAAGTAGTAGAAAATGTTTTTAATGGTAATTTTGGCGATAATAACGATGGAGTTATCATATTGAATGTTTTAGATAGTGGTAGGTACGACGAGGTCGAGGCCAATGATTATATTGTGTCTAACTCCAACCAAATCAAGTCCGCCATAGACAACAATGGTGAGTATTCTGGTGCGAATGATGATATTCTTTTTAGAGATAATAGCCAGGTTAATGGCAAGTTTAATGAGGAGTTAGAACAGCAAATTAATGGAACATTGCCTAAAGGTCATGTTTATGCTCTTGGTATGCCTGGTGCTGTGCTTCGTGCAGCTGGGGTCGATGGATTGCCAATTGAGTTAAGTGCTAGTAGGCTAGAGGATAAAGCATCGGCAGAGTATAAAAGCAATCATCCTTTTGTGTTAGAGAGTGTAAAAAATCTACCAAATGCTATAAATAATCCGATAGCTGTTTTTGATAGTAAGACAAAAAGAAGAGCAAAAGTTGTTTTGGTAGAATTATCTGAAAATGGAAACAACTTTGTTGTTGTTTTGCAAGTTAGGAAAAGTGATGATAGCCGAAAAATAGATGTAGAGGTAAACAGCATAAGCCTGTATCCTAAAGAGAGTAAAAATAGTATTCTGAATTGGATAAACGAGGGTTTGTTGAGATGGGTTGATAAAAACAAAGCTATTGAGTTCTTTTCAACCCAAGAGCCCAATTATCTTGGAGGCGGAAAAGAAAACTATAGCTTTGTTTCTGCAACAAAGATAGTAGAAAATTTCGAGAATCCAAATTTTGACGAGAAAAGCACTCTCTTCGGAGCTAATAGGATCAATCCGAAAAGTCGGAGGTGTGATTGGTGACTTTACAGCTTATAACAGGGACAGGACTTACAGAGTATTTTGGGGGCTAAACTGGGTCGAACTGGGATGGCAGAAAGTAGCTGTTTTAGTTATTAATCATTAATATCGGCGTTAATCATTATACTTATGCTCGACCATCGCGAAGCTATACATCACCCTCATGAGTATACCCAGCGAACGAAAGTGAGCCCGAGGAGCGATAGCGACGAAGGTTTTTTTACCAGCGATAGGCTGCTAGGAGTCTTTTTTAGCAAATTGGCGTAAGCCAAGAAGCTAAAAATGGCTCATAGTAGTCTAGCGCGTGGTTTTTTTCATAAAAAAAACTTAAACACAATTCTTCTTTTTTTGATAGGTTGTGGTACGCCTCGGCTTTCACTTTTTGGCGTAGCCAAAAATAGTAATAGGTTTTTATTTCGTTGCCATACCGTAGGTATGAGTATAAGAAATAAAAACCTATTACTACAGGGCATGAGCTTTAGCTCATGTAAGTGAAAGTCGCTAAACACTCCACTGACTATTCAGCTTGATCCGATAAAACAACAAAATATCCGTCATAATACGCCTCTTGCTAACATTGTCAGTTTTTTATTTGAAATAGTTTGTGTATATTTGTAAGTTTTAATGAAGAGATAGATTATTATATAGTAAATAGAATATATAAATGAAAAAGATAATAGGCTTGATGTTAGCTGTTTGTGCTGTTACGACAAGTATGGATAGTTTGGCTTCAAATATAAATGATAATGACTTTGGCGATAATGACAAACCTCGTTTGATTGTTGAGATTGTCGCTAGTGGGGTTCGTTACGATCAGATGTTGCGGTTTCGTTCTAATTTGATTGATAGTGGACTTAATCTTTTAATGAAAGAGGGGTCAGTGTTTACCAATGCGCGTAATAGCTACATGTATACAAGTCCGATATGTGGTGCGGCCTCAATTGCGACTGGAAGTTTGCCTTCAGGTCATGGAATTGTTGGTAATGAATGGGTTAACTACACCACTAACAAGCAGATAGAGGCGTTGAAAAATAGTAAATTTAGGGGTGTTGGGTGTAATGAAGATGAGGGTCAGTTCTCTCCAGAAACTTTAGCTGCAAGCACTCTGGCCGATGAGATTAGGGGTATTACACCTAGATCGAAGATTTACTCTTTAGCGATTGACTATAGTGATGCAATAATACATGGAGGGTATAATCCAGATGGTTGTTACTGGTTAGATACTAGATATGGTGTGTTTGTGACTAGTTCATATTATCACTCTCAGTTGCCATGGTGGGTTACGCAATTTAATGAGGCTGACAAAAAATGGAACTACCTTAATGAGTTGTGGAAAGTAGAAAAAAATTACAAAAAATATGTTTATCAGAATGCGACATCAATAATTACTAGTGCAGGAGTTACATTCTCGTTTGATATGCTCTTTAAACCTAAAAACAATGAATTTAAGCGTTTAAAGGAGACTCCTATGGGTAATTCTTATTTAGTAGATTTTGCAATTGAGACAATAAAAGCCGATTCATTGGGTCAAGACAACATTACAGACCTACTAGTTTTAAATATGACAACTGGTCGTGATGTGTCGAGGATTTATGGTTCTTCATCAACAGAAGCCGAGGATTCATACTACAAATTAGATAAAGATATATCTAGAATAATAAGCTTTTTAGATGATAATGTGGGTCGTGATAATTATATGTTAGTTTTTACTTCCAGTCATGGAATGAGTGATAAAGTTACAAAAGTAGAGGCTTCAAATCAAGGTAAATTCAATGCTATGCAGTTTAAAGTGTTGATGGGTGGCTTTTTGAATGCGCAGCTAGGTTCAGACAACTGGGTTACTACCTACAGCAATCGCCAAATATATTTAAATCGTCGATTGATATACGAGAAGGGTTTGTCTTTGGTTGATATCCAAAATAGTATCGCAACATTTGCTCTTCAATTTGCAGGGGTGTCGCATGCTATTACATCTACAACTCTACAAACAAACTACTATGGTAAAGGAGTGCTACACAAGATGCAAAATAGTTTTTTTCCTCGTCACGGAGGTGATTTGATGATTAATCTGCTGCCAGGGTGGATCGAAATTGAGGATGAGAATGATGTGGTTACTCTATCTTCGTGGGGTTCGCCTTATGAGTATGATTCGCATGTGCCGATGATTTTTCTAGGTAAATCAATTGAGCCTAGGGTTGTTCATACTCCAGTAGATATTATTGATATCGCTCCAACGATAAGTGAGATGATAGGAGTTCCATATCCTAATGCAAGTGAAGGAAACGTAATAAGTGAAATAATTATATCGAAATAAATTATGACAATAAATCAGATTCAAGACGAAATTATAGAGGATTTTTTGATGGTTGACGACTGGATGGATCGTTACAATATGTTGATTGAGCTAAGTAAAGATTTGCCTGCTATGGATTCAAAATTTAAGAATGATACCTACCTAATAGATGGGTGTCAATCGAGAGTTTGGATTAATGGTGAAGTGCGAGATGGACTTCTTTATTTTAGTGCAGATAGTGATGCGATAATAGCAAAAGGTTTAATAGCGTTATTAGTAAAAGTGTTAAATAATCAGAGTGCTGAGGATGTATATAATGCGGATCTATATTTTATAGAGAAGATAGGAATGAAAGAGAACCTTACGCCTACGCGTGCAAATGGGTTAGTGTCGATGATTAAGCAGATGAAGATGTTTGCCCTAGCATATAAAAATATTTAAAAAAATGGCAACAATAGAAGAGATATTGAGAATGGAGAGTGATATTGTGTTGACTCTCAAAAATATTTACGATCCAGAGATACCTGTCAATATTTACGACTTGGGATTAGTGTATGAAATTGACGTTGAGCCTAGTGGTGAGGCCTTTATACGCATGACTTTGACAGCTCCCAATTGTCCGATGGCTGATCAGATTATTGAGCAGGTAAATAGTGACGTGTTAAAGGTAAATGGAATTACAAGTGTTAATGTTACCCTCACATTTGAGCTAGAATGGAATAGAGATATGATTTCAGAAGAGGCTTTATTGGATTTGGGTTGGTTATAAAAAATATATTATGGATAAAGATTATATAGCAAACGTAGTAGATGTCTTAAAAAAAGGGGGGATAATCCTCTATCCAACAGACACAGTTTGGGGTATAGGTTGCGATGCTACAAATGCTGATGCAGTAGCAAAGATTTTTGCACTCAAGCAAAGGTGTGAATCAAAGAGTATGATTACTTTAATGGATTCGCTTGATAGAGTGTCGCTCTATTTTAATCAATTGCCGATGGTGGCTTACGAGATGATGGAGTTAACAACTAAGCCTCTTACGCTTATTTTAGATAATCCTAAGAATGTGGCTTCAAATCTAATTGCTGAGGATAATACAATGGCGGTAAGGGTTGCTAATCATGAGTTTTGTAGGGCAGTATGTCGCAAATTGTCGCGCCCATTAGTGTCGACCTCAGCAAATATATCTACTATGGCAACTCCGTCTACATTTAGTGAAATATCTAAAGAGATTATTGACGGTGTTGATTTGGTGATTGACAGAGCTTATGAAAAGGGTGCTACTGGTAAACCATCTTCGATAGTGAAGCTATCGAACAACCATTCGGTTAAGGTAATAAGAGAGTAGAAGATAATGATTACGACAACCATACAAATCAGATTTTCTGATATTGACATGTTAGGTCATGTAAATAATATTATCTTACAGCAATATTATGATTTAGGTAAGGTTGATTATTTCAAAGATGTTTTATCTATGCCTCCTATATGGCGAGAAGTGGCATTTGTTGCTGTTTCGACTGCCACCAACTATTTTGAGGAGGTGAGAATTGAGGATCATGTGAATGTAATAACTAAAGTTACAAAACTAGGAACAAAGAGCGTTACATTTACCCAAGAGATAGTTGACTACACTACCAACACCATAAAGAGTCGTAGTGAGTCGGTATTAGTAGCATTTGATTTAAAATTAAGAACATCAATAGATATAAAATCTAGTTGGAGAGATAAAATTCTAGATCATGATAGTGGGGTAATAACAAACTAGAAAACAACAAATATAATGAGCGTTTCAATAAAAAAACTTAATACCTTTGGGGTAGATGTTCAAGCAAGTGAGGTTATAGAGATTGATAGTATCGCCTCGCTAAGGGCATTTTTTGCTTCAAAACCTGCTCTTTGGCGTGTCTTGGGAGAGGGTAGTAATATATTGTTTACTCGTGAGTTTGATGGTACTATCGTTCTTTTAAAGATGGATAGTGTAGTTGAATTAACAGAGGAAACCACGCTCGATACTATGTGTTTAAGAGTTGAAGCGGGGCTTAGTTGGGATGATTTATGTGATTATTGTTGCCTTAGTGGGCTTTGGGGTGTTGAGAATTTATCAGGAATTCCAGGTAGCGTAGGTGCAGCACCAGTGCAGAATATTGGCGCGTATGGCGCTGAGGCTTCAAATGTTATTCGCCGTGTAAATTATCTTGATACACACGATTTAGAGCTTAAAAGTATAGGTGTTGACGATTGTGATTTTGGCTATAGAAGTTCTGTTTTTAAACGAGAATTATTTGGCCGTGCGGTGATTGTTAGTGTAGATTTTGCTCTTCAAAGAAACCCTTTAGTTAATCTGAGTTACGGAGCACTTGCAGAGCATGTTGCAAGCAAAGGCGAAGTTACACTGCAAAATATACGAGCTTCTGTTTTAGAGATTAGAGATTCTAAGTTGCCAGACCCTAAAGTTTTGGGAAATGGAGGTAGCTTTTTTAAGAATCCAGTTGTAAACGCTTCGCAGTTCGAATCTCTGATTGCTCAATATCCTGCAATGCCACACTACAAAGTAGGTGATAGCTACAAAATACCAGCCGCTTATCTTATAGAGTCAGCAGGTTGGAAGGGGCGCAGAGTAGGCGATGCAGGAGTGCACACAAATCAAGCTTTAGTCTTGGTGAATTATGGTAGTGCTACAGGAGCGGAGGTGTTTGCGCTCTCAGAGATGATTATTAGAGATGTAGAATCAAAATTCTCAATTGTTTTAGA
>JAWXTQ010000122.1:0-6454 GCA_044433405.1 Rikenellaceae bacterium | reverse complement strand
AAAATGCAATACTCTTCACTTCCCACCAACGGTTCAAAGCTTCACCATCGGAGGTGCTTGTCCGATGCAAAGATAAACAAAATTTACAAAATAATTGCTCGGTTTTTTGGGGGCAATACAGTTTAACTAAATATGCTGCATTTAAAATACTTGGAAGACTTGTTCCATATGCTGGCTATACTGTTGCTGCTGCCGATTTTGCTAATTGTATGGGTTGGCTTAATTGGTGGTAGTAGACAAAATACATTAACAAAAGACACAATTATTATGGAAATAAAAGATATAGGAGGATTAAGACGCATGTCAATAATTTACACATTGACAATAATATGCCTTTTACTCTCTATTATAGAAGGACTGGGAGTGCATGATTTAAGTATCATACACACACTTATAGCATATATAGTACTTATATCTGCTGTTAGTGACATGTTTGTTATATTAAAAAACAAAGCAAAAGAGTCTGTAGGATTTTGGGGTTATACAGTGCTTTCACTGGCTGCAATTTTCATTATATCTTTTGTCTATTCTGCGCTCTTTGTATAACAAAATAGATCTATTACGCTGATAATATATTTCACGCAATATATATATCATAACACCAACAACCACACCTCTTGAAAATGTGTGGTCGTTATTAAATCTAACTAATAATGAAGAGTGTTATAAAAGTGTTGTTCATAGTACTAATATTTGTTTCATGTCAACACGATTCGACAAAAAATGAGTATAATCGATTAATTTCAAGTACTATTATTATTTCAAACAGTCTTGAAAGCTATATTAAAGGAGTAAAACAATTAGATTCTAAAAACGATGAAAGATGCATGAAGTTAGTATCGTATATTAACCATAACAGATGTAATTCGTGCGTTATAAGCAAATTATCTGACTGGAACAAAATAATTGCTTATTCTCACATATTTAAAGGCAAATTAAAAATTTACTTTATCTTATCACCACCCAGTGATGAGCTAAATAGCGTTTTACTATCTTTAAAATCAAGTTCATTCGACTATCCTGTTGTTATTGACAAACGAAATGAATTTAAGAAATTGAATCCCCAAATCCCAGACAATACAAAACTAAATACTTTTCTTCTGGATGAGAATAATAAAGTTGTAATGATTGGTGATCCAAGAAATAGCAGTAAGTTATATTCTTTATTTAAGACAATAGTAGAGAACAATATAATGTATAAATAGACTATGTGCCAATAGAAAATCATCCATTATTGACGTTAACCATTAATCATCATTTCGAATGAAAATAAATAAATTAAAACTACTCACAAGCTTGCTTTTACTAACAGTAATCGTCATTGCAGCGCTAAATTCAGCTATATTACGATATGGTTAATTAGACGATGTTGAGGTAGTTTTAAAAACTCAACCTATAGCTAAAGGTTGAGGGTTTTAACATCACGCCACCCTGCATTTTTGCTGCGCAAAAATGCTTTTAACGGACGGTGGCGAAGCTGATCCCTGGACTGAGCAAGGAGTATCTAGAGCTCAGTCAAGCTGAATTCATTGTTGGTAGATAAAAAAAGTTCGATATTCAAATTTGAATATCGAACTTTGTCTGTGGGAACAATAGGATTCGAACCTATGACCCCCTGCTTGTAAGGCAGGTGCTCTGAACCAGCTGAGCTATGCTCCCTTTTGCGATGCAAAGGTAGATATATTTTTTGAATTACCAAATTTTTTTTGAATTTTTTCGCTACTATTGAAGTGAAAGATGTTTTTTTGTTTGGTAAAATGCTGATAACTTGTTGTTTGTAAAAATTTAAAATGATTTTGTTAGACATAAATTATTTTTGTTATCTTTGTCAGTGTAATTATGTGGTAATCAAAAACTATTTTATATGAACTTTTTTTTTAGAGGTAGCATTGTTTGTCTATTTCTCGTTCTTTTGATGGGATGTTCTGGTAAGTCGGATATCTCTTTTTTTAATGAATCAATTGATTATTCTGATAATAATCTCTGGTTTGAATTGCCAGTTGAGGTGTCTGAAGATGTTGATGTGTTTTATATTTTGCCAACATGTATTTGGGATTGGGAAGATGAAAATGGAGATGTTTGTCACTTTGCTGATGTGAATAATGAGCAGCAGCGCGAGGCTATGCAAGGGTCGTATGAGTTGGCAAGGGATATTTTTGCTGACGGAAACGGCAATTTCTTTGCTCCATACTATCGCCAGATATCGTTAGAGTCGTGGATTGAGGGCGATGAAATTGTAGAGCAACGCTTCCCTATAGCTATGGAGGATATTTTGGGGGCATTTAATTATTTTATCGACAACCTAAGCAATGAGCGTCCTTTTGTGCTTGCAGGTTTTAGTCAGGGTGGCAAAGGAGTTGTTGAACTATTGAAGAGTATGGATGCTCAGGTGTATGAGAGAATGGTTGCAGCCTATGTTGTAGGTTATCGAGTGACTAGTGATGATATTAGCTCTTATGATAATATTGTTGAGGCAGAATGTGCCGATGATTTTGGAGTGACTATTTGTTACAACTCAGTAGAGAGCGTAGAGAGTGTTGCGCCAGTCCTTTCGCCTAGTGCCATCTGTATAAATCCTGTAAATTGGAGTGTTGATGCTACTGTTGCGCACTTGAATGATAGTGTAACGGTGCGTGTAGATGTTGTAAATAAGGTTTTGTTGTTAGATGGTCTAGATAGTGATTACTATTATATTCCGCTGTTGTCGGAGTTGTTTGCAAAGGGTAATTACCATCTCCAAGAGCTTTCATTCTATGCGCAGCATTTAAACGACAATGTTAAATTACGAATTAGTAACTATAAGAATCAATAATTATAAAGTGATGAAAAGAGAAGAGTATATGCAGCAAGCTATAGATTTATCTGTAGAGAGTGTGAAAAATGGTGGAGGACCTTTTGGTGCGGTAATAGTGAAAGATGGCGAGATAATATCTAAGGCTTCAAATTCGGTTACTATAACTAACGACCCTACAGCGCATGCCGAGGTGAATGCAATTCGTTCTGCGTGTGCAAGCCTAGGTAGCTTTTCGCTTGAGGGGTGTGAGCTTTACACCTCTTGTGAGCCTTGCCCTATGTGTCTAGGTGCGGCCTATTGGGCTGGTGTTAAAAAAATATATTTCGGAAACACTCGCGCAGATGCTAAGGATATAGATTTTGATGATTCGTTTATTTATGATGAAATTCCGCTTAATCCAGCTGCGCGATCTATCCCTTCGGAGCAATTATTGCGTGAAGAAGCTATAGTTGCGTTTGAATTATGGGAATCAAAAGAGGATAAAATTGAGTATTAACTGCAAATTTTTTTATAAAAAATAAAATGTTGATAAGATGTTCATAACTGTTTATAACTGCCAGTAGAGCATTAAAAATAGTCGCTATGTATACTACTAATATATATAGCGGCTAAAACAGACTAAATTTGGCAATATTTACAGACTCTAAAGAGTGTCAAAAAATGGTAGTCGAATAAAAAAAATCAAAAAAAATCAAAAAAAGTTTGGAGGTAAAGAAATAATTACTACCTTTGCAGAGCAAAACAAAAAAGCCTAAGGCGGATGTGGCGTAATTGGTAGCCGCGCTAGACTTAGGATCTAGTGCCGAAAGGCGTGGGGGTTCGAGTCCCTTCATCCGCACGATGTACCGCTTGCACAAGTAGTGAGCGGTACATTTTTTTTGTTTTGTTACCACTGAAGAGTGGTGATATTGATAGATTAAAAAACGTAATTAAATAGAAAACTTATGAATATTACAAGAGAGAGCTTAGAAAGTCAAGTGGAATTAATCAAAGTGACTGTTGCACTTGAGGATTACTCTGAATCAGTAGAGAAAAAACTTAAAGATTACAAAAAGAAATCTCAAATTCCAGGTTATCGTCCAGGTATGGTTCCAATGGGGGTAATTAAAAAAATGTATGGTAAAGGTGTTACAGCTGAAGAGGCACACCGTGTTGCTGTTACTAATATTTACAAATTCATTCAAGAGAACAATATAGAGACAGTTGGCGAACCAATGCCATCAGACAAACAAGTTGCTCTAGATTTTGATAACTCTACAGAGTTTGAATTTGCTTACGAAATAGGTATTGCACCAGCAATCGAAATAGATCTTTCGTCTTTAGAGTTGAAAAAATATGATGTTCAACCAGATCAAGAGACTTTCGATGCTTTCAAAGATAACTTTGTACGTCGTTTTGGTAAACTAGTTGACAAAGAAGAGGTGTTGTTAGACGAGGCTCTATCTGTTAATCTTGACAACGAAGAGATGAACATCGAAGATGCTTACGTTGGTCTAGTATCTATGAGTGATGAGGAGAGAGCTCCATTTATTGGCAAAAAAGTTGGTGACAAGTTAGAGATTAACGTTAACGAACTATACAAAGCTCCATCACAAAGAGCATCTATTCTTTCAGTTAAAGAGGAGGAGTTAGAGGGAATCAATCCAAACTTTACGTTGACTATCACTAGAGTTAGAAAATTCGAAAATCCTGAATTGAATGACGAATTCTTTGCTGAGGCATTTGAAGATAAATCAATCACAAACGAGGAGCAATTTAATAGCTTTATTAATGCACAAATAGCTAAAAACCTTTCTGATGAGAGCAGTACCAAAATGATTATTGATGGTAAAGCTACTATCGTAGAGGCTGCTAAGTTGGAGTACCCTAACGAATTTTTGAAAAAATGGTTAGTAGCTGTTAACGAAGGCAAACTTGATGCTGAAAGCATTGAAAAAGAGTTCCCTGCATTTCTTGATTATCTAGCTTGGGCTAACATTTGTTCTTTCTACGCAAAAGAGGCTTCTTTTGAGGTTACTCCTGAAGAGATCAAAACTGAGGCTAAAGTGATGGCTAAAATGCAATTTGCATATTACGGAATGGCAAATCCTGAAGAGGAAATGCTTGATAACTATGCTAATTCAATAGTTGCAAATCAGGAAGAGTCTCGCAGAATCCAAGAGGCGATTTTGACTAAAAAATGTGTAGAGTATATTGCAACTAAAGCAACAATCAAATCAGAGGAGATTTCTTATAAAGATTTCGCAGCTTTAGCTCAACAATAATCGTATATAGCTAAGCATTTTTATGCATATTTAGGAGTTAACAGTTAGGTTGCTGTTAACTCTTTTTTATTTGTTTGGAGGCTTGTGCATCTACTCCACCGTGTTTTCGGGTTGATCCTAAATATTCTCAATTTTAGTATTATTTTTCAGTAATAATCGCTATATTTGCATAGTCACAAGCTGGGTTTTGTATGAAAAGAATAATGTTAATATCTTTTGTTACGATAGTTGCAGTAATAGTAATTAAAAACCAATTACGATGAAGAAAAGAATCATGTTAGTAGATGACGATCGAGTGTTTGGGTCTGCACTAGTCTTTGGATTAGAAGTGGAGGGATATGAGGTACACTATCTATTATCAGCAAACAATATAATAGAAGAAATAGATAGGGTAAAACCCAATTTATTGGTGTTGGATGTTGAGATTGATAATATCAATGGCATCGAGATAGCTCCTGTGATAAAACTTATCAATAAAGAACTTCCTATTATATTTGTCTCATCGCACGGTGATGTCGAACATGTTACAGATGCAATCAATGGTGGTGGAGCTCATTATCTGCGAAAACCCTTTGAAATAGAAGAGTTGTTAGTGTATATTGATAGATATATAGGTAATCCTAATATATTTATGGAATTTGGCAATTGCAAACTAGAAATAGATACACATCGGTTATATGTTAACAACTGCAAAGTGCCAGAGCAGTTAAGTTACACTGAATGCAAACTGCTAAGTTTGCTAATCTTGGATATAAACAAGGCCGTAACCCACGAAAGGGTGCAAGCGGCCATGTATGGTGATGCTAGTTCTTCAAACGATAGAAGTATTAATAATACTATTACAAGAATACGAAAATATATATCTAGTGATAGTTCATTGGAGATAAAAAACATTAGAAATATTGGTTATATGATGATATGTGGGGATTAATGAATAATAATTAACGGTGGGGGGGTCGTAACGACCCCTTTGGAGAAACTGCGTTTCTCTTGTGTACAGGTTCGGTAAGCATAATCATTAATCAATGGGGATACTATCCGAACATGAGCACAGGAGAAACGCAGTTTCTCCCAAGGGGGTCTTTGACCCCTGCCGTCCGCAAGGACGGTCTAGATCTCAGCCTCGCCACCGCCCGTTAAAAGCATTTTTTGCACAGCAAAAAGTGCAGGGTGGCGTGATGATAAAAAACTCAACCTTTAAGCGACAGGTTGAGTTTTTTAAGGTAGAATAATAGTGTTGTTATTAGTGGTGTTTGGTTTTGTATCTTTATATTTTTTATCATTAGTGTCCGTTAAACTCTTGAGGAAATTTGCTCTGCCGCCTGCTTTTGCACTAAAATGAGATTCTAAAGTACAAGGAGTACTCCGCGAACTCATTTTAGTGCAAAATCAAACG
>JAWXTQ010000121.1:0-6507 GCA_044433405.1 Rikenellaceae bacterium | reverse complement strand
GTAGATCCTCAACCAATGTCTCCATCTAGTTACCTATACAAACACTATACATTCTTACCAAAAGAGAATAATGTTGATGATGGTAACTTAATTCAAGTAGCAGGTAAGCAATACGATGCCAACCTATTTAGACTATACGACATGCACGGTAACGTTGCAGAATGGACTCGTTCAAGCTATGTTCCTTACCCTTATAAAGAGAACTCAAAAGTGGAGTCAGAATATAAAGTTGCAAGAGGCGGTTCGTTTATCGAACGACCTAAAGTTTCAACTTCACACACACGTAAGGGCTACTACCCTCACCAAAGAGTATACAACGTAGGATTTAGGGTAATAATAGAGGATTAATCCTTTATTATCTAAAAAATCAACCGACAAAATCCATTTAGATTTTGTCAGTTGATTTTTTTTTAGTACCTTGCATAAAATTAATTTAAAATATATGAATACAAGAAATTTAATTACAGCCTTTTTTATGATTTTAATTGGCACAAGTTGTAGTAATGCACAGGATTATAATAATCCAACAATCAAAACCATTCACGAACGCACAAGTGTGAGAGAATATTCAACACAAGAGGTAGAGAGTGAAACATTAATTCAACTAGTTAAAGCAGGAATGGCTGCTCCAACAGCTATGAACAAACAACCATGGGAGTTTGTAATAGTTACTGATCGCGAGATATTAAATAGATTAGGAGAGACTAAGCCACCTGTAAAAAAAGCACAAGCAGCGATTGTTGTATTGGGAAACACTCAAACTAGCACATCATGGGTGATAGATTGCTCTGCTGCCACTCAAAATATACTACTTGCCGCAACCTCTCTAGGACTAGGGACAGTTTGGACTGGAGCACATGGCAATGCCAAATTTGAGCAAGAGATTATCGAAGCACTATCTCTACCTGAAAATATAATGCCACTGAATGTTATTGCTATCGGCTACCCTATCGACACACCACAACCAAAAGATAAATTCGTTGAAAGTAAAATTCACTATAACAAATTTTAGGTTCTAAGTTGAGTCATACTATATTCAGTAAGATGAATTCTTAGCGATTTTTACAAGAAGCTCGCAAATGACATCCCTGAACCATTTTTAAAAGCTTAGCTATCGCTAACCATTCAAAAATGCTCCATGAATGCCCCCCGCTGGCAAGAACTCCTCGTCGCTTTCGCTCCTCGGGCTCACTTTCGTTCGCTGGGGATACTCATGTGGGTGATGTGTGGCTTCGCGATCTGTGTAACATGACGTGTCTTGCAGGGTCTTGCAGGGACTAGACTGGGTGTAAACAGGGTCGCAGATAGTAACTGTTAAGGTTATTAATCATTTATCATTATCGGCGTTAATCATTATTCCAAATCACTACCCCAAATCTCGACCATTGCGAAGCTATACATCACTTTCATGAGAATACCTAGCGAACGCAAGTGAGCCCGAGGAGCGGTAGCGACGAAGGTTTTTTTACCAGCGGTAGGCTGCTAGGAGTCTTTTTTAGCGAATTGGCGTTAAGCCAAGAAGATAAAAATGGCTCATAGTAGTCTAGCGCGTGGTTTTTTTCTAAAAAAAACTTAAACACAATTCTTCTTTTTTGATAGCTCTGGTACGCCTCGGCTTTCACTTTTTGGCGAAGCCAAAAATAGGAATAGGTTTTTATTTCGTTACCATACCATAGGTATGAGTATAAGAAATAAAAACCTATTCCTACAAGCATGAGCTTTAGCTCATGCGGTGAAAGCCGCTAAACAAAGCCGCTAAACAAATCCTTGTTGAATCATTGCATTTGCTACTTTGATGAAGCCTCCAATATTTGCTCCTTTTACATAGTTGATATAGCCACCCTCCTCAGTACCATATTCGACACATGTTGCGTGGATATTGCTCATTATCATACTTAGCTTAGCATCTACCTCTTCACGAGTCCATCCTAAGCGCATAGAGTTTTGCGACATTTCTAGTCCTGACGTAGCTACTCCACCAGCATTAGACGCCTTGCCAGGAGAGAATAATATCTTATTTGTTAAGAATATCTCGATTGCCTCAGGAGTAGATGGCATATTAGCACCCTCACCCACACAGAAACATCCATTATCAACCAATTTTTGTGCATCTTCGCCATTAAGTTCGTTTTGAGTTGCACAAGGCAGAGCTATATCGCACTTCACACCCCATGGACGCTCACCTGGAAAATATTGAGCAGATGGGTATCTCTCTACATACTCTGATATTCTACCTCTATAAATGGTTTTAAGATCTTTAATATACTCTAGTTTGTCGCTATCAATACCGTCAGCATCATAGATATAGCCTGACGAATCAGAAGCAGTAACTACTTTAGCTCCTAACTCTAACGATTTTTCGATTGCATATTGAGCTACATTACCACTACCTGAAACTGTTACGATTTTATCTTTAAACGAGTCATTTTGGCGTGTTAACATCTCTCTAACAAAATAGCATAATCCATATCCAGTAGCCTCTGTGCGAAGTAAGCTACCTCCCCAAGCTAAACCTTTACCTGTAAGAGTTCCTGTAAACTCGTTGCGTAGACGTTTATATTGACCAAACATAAAACCAATCTCACGACCACCAACACCGATATCACCCGCAGGAACATCAGTATCTGGACCTATATGACGGCACAATTCTGTTACAAAAGATTGACAGAAACGCATCACCTCTGCATCCGATTTACCCTTAGGGTCAAAGTCTGAGCCACCTTTTCCACCGCCCATAGGGAGTGTAGTCAAGCTGTTTTTGAATGTTTGTTCAAATGCTAAAAATTTCAAGATACTAAGATTAACCGAACGATGCAATCTCAAACCTCCTTTGTATGGTCCTAGCGCGCTATTATTTTGAACTCGATAACCTCTATTTATCTCTAAATCACCATTATCTCTAGTCCATGGCACACGGAATATGATAATTCTTTCAGGTTCAGCAATGCGTTCAAGAATTTTCATGCTTTGCATTACTGGGTTTTCTAAGATGTAAGGAGCTACGCTTTCAACTACCTCTTTTACTGCTTGGTGAAACTCTACTTCACCTGGATTTTTATGCTCAATTTGAGTCATAAAATCTGCTACATATTTTTCTATGTACTTTTCCATACTATTAAAATTTACTAATAATTATATTTGATATTAAGATTTAGAATCCTTTCAAAAATAGTGAAAATTTTCGATAAATACAAATAAGAGAGTAAAATATGACATATTTGTGAGATTAGTGGTTTTTCTATACCTTTGCACAAAACAATTATCAATATTTAGAGATGAAATTAGCGAAGAAAATATACAAAGAGAATAATAAAAACTTTTTAATAAAGCTCGCAAAGAGTGACGATATAAACACTCTATCTAATAGAGTTCTTTACAAAGTTATTCAGTCGGGAACAGGCACAATCAAGCCAGAACTCAGCGATGTTGTTTCTGTACACTACAGAGGAACATTCATTGATAACAGAGAATTTGAATCAACACTAGAAAACTCTTACCCTGAAACCTTTAGAGTAAGAGAGGTAATAGAGGGGTGGCAAATTGCACTTAGGGAGATGGTTGTAGGCGACAAATGGCAAATTTTCATACCATACAACATGGGATATGGCGATAAAGGCGTCGACAACATCCCTGGATACTCAACGCTAATCTTTGAAATAGAGTTAATCAAAATCAACTAATTTGGTTGATTAGCATGGCAAACCAAAGCTCGAATATTGCCATGCAAACACCATCACTACCAGTTGGAAACCGCAGCGTTAAAGATATCATCTACTAACTGTTCTACCAACTCTGTGATAAGTGTGGTCTCTACGGTCTGAAGTAGCTGACTTGAATCGTAATCTTGGTATGCCGAGAAAGTCTTTTCAAAGTCGGTAGCTTGATCGTATTTGTTTGTAAACCTAATCTTTGCAGTTATTGTCAATCTATTCATTGATGCATACTCATCACCAGTTACGGCTGTAGGAGTAGATGTATAGTTGATTACTTCACCTGAGAAAGCCAAGTCTCCACCTTCGTTTACTTGCGAAAGTCGTGTTTGTTGCGACATTCTCAGCTTTAACTCATCAGTAAATGTTGAAGCTAGAATTGGCGCAACCATAGTTGCAATATTTTGTATCTGCTCAACACTAAAAGTCTTTGCCTCTACAGGAATAGAGGCACCCGTAAATGAATAGCTAAAAGTACATGCTGACAAACAACACAACAATAACCCAGCTACAGCTTTTCTTAGATTACTATTAAATAATTTCACCATTTTATATTTCTTTTATTTCGTTTCGTCAATTCCTAACTCTTTTATTCGCCTATAAAGGGTACGCTCAGATATAAACAGCTCTTTTGCTGCCTCTTTACGCTTACCACCATGTCGCGACAACGCTTTAATAATTGCATCGCGCTGCACACTCTCTTTGGTTTTCTCCTCCTCTATAAGATCAGTTACTACTTCGGTAGCAACATAATCTTCTTCACTCGAATGAGCAGGTGGCAGTGAAGCAAAACCACTATAAGGAGTCACTATTGCTCTATCCCACACCTGTTTGTCGGGCGATACTCTATTAACGCCACCTCCCATCTCTAACAACATGTGTTTAATATCAGATATATCCATGCGCAACTCACGCAACACAGCAAACATCATCTCACGGTCGATATTAACATCACCCTGATTAAAACTCTCCTGCTTATCACTCTTGATATTTGTTATAGCAGGAGTTTGAGTAACAGGAGGCAAATATTTCTGCAATATTGTATCATCAATAACCCTGCTATCCTCTATCACCGATATTTGCTCGGCAACATTTTTTAGCTGTCGAATGTTTCCAGGCCACACATAACTCTCTAGCATCACCCTAGCTTGCGGAGTAAGCGATATTGAGGGCATTTTATATTGTTGTGCAACAACTGAGCTAAACTTCCTAAAGAGAAGATGGATATCCTCTTTACGCTTACGTAGAGGGGGAACTATTATCGGAACAGTATTTAAACGATAATACAAATCCTCTCTAAATCGCCCAGACTCAATAGCTGCATTAAGGTTAATATTTGTAGCAGCAACCACTCTCACATTGGTCTTTTGAACCTTAGATGAACCAACTTTCAAAAACTCACCAGTTTGCAAAACTCTTAATAGACGAACCTGGGTTGTCAAAGGAAGCTCTGCAACCTCATCTAGGAATATTGTACCACCATCAGCTATCTCAAAATAGCCTTTACGACTATCCATTGCACCAGTAAAAGCACCCTTCTCATGGCCAAATAGCTCAGAATCTATAGTTCCTTCGGGGATTGCTCCACAATTAACAGCTATATAATTTCCATGCTTACGCGATGAGGAGGTGTGTATTATTTGAGGAAAAAACTCTTTACCAACCCCACTTTCACCAGTGATTAACACAGACAAATCTGTAGAAGCAACCTTTAAAGCTACCTCTAAAGCGCGATTAATCTCGCTATTGTTTCCAATAATCGAAAAGCGTAATTTAATTGATTCTATTTCCTTCATTTATAATTAATTATTATTTATTATGTTGTATGATAAGTAATTAACAATATATTTTTAGTTTGCGGTGTGACCTTATATCGCTCACTTGCCCTACGACCTACAACCCATACAATCTCCTTGTTATCCTCGACAATCTTTTGTCGCTCTTTCTCGAAACGAGTAGCCTTTGCATCAATAAGCAAGTCGCTCACCTTTTTGCGCCCTCGCATACCTAAAGGTGATATCACATCTCCAGACTTATAGAGTCGTAGAGATAAATCACCCACAATCTTATCGCCATCTACCAAAATTTTATTAGGTGTCAAAGCACTAAAATCACAATTTGTGACACACTCGACCGTAAGCGTTCCTAACGAATCTATTATGTTGCCACTCTCTTCTACTATCAATGTATCACGATCAACTAATGCTCTGTGAGTACGCGACATAAAAATTCTTCCGCTAGATGTAACATCAATTATTGATTTACAATTTTGATGCGAAAAACCCATTGGTTTTAGAAGTTCATACAGAAACTGAACACTATCGCTCTCGTAAAGCTTAATTTTAGAGAGTGAGTAAACGTTATCGCCAATCATCACCTCGCTTTTTAATCTCTGCAATACTCTGCTAAAAAGTGAATTATGATTAGATATATGCTCCATATTACTCATCATTGTAGCACTAAAATTGGGTTGTTTATCACAAATCTTTGGCAACATTTCTAGTCGTATCCAGTTACGCAGATAGTATGAAGATAGATTAGAGCTATCGGTTCGATACTCTATATTGTTTTGGTGAGCATGTGATTCGATCTGCGCACGTGTGGCAAACAGCAAAGGGCGAACAATCTTGCCATTGCGTGGTTTGATACCCTCTAAACCCTCAACGCCAGTAGAACGCATTAAGTTTATAAAAAATGTCTCATTAGCATCTCCTGCATTATGCGCTATAGCTATTTTGTTATAGCCATGCTCACTACACAGCTGCTCAAACCACTCATAACGCAAATCTCGCGCTGC
>JAWXTQ010000120.1:0-6514 GCA_044433405.1 Rikenellaceae bacterium | reverse complement strand
AACGCCAATTCGCTAAAAAAGACTCCTAGCAGCCTAGCACTGGTAAAAAAACCTTCGTCGCTGATGCTCCTCGGGCTCACTTTCGTTCGCTGGGGATTCTCGTGTAGGTGGTGTGTTGCTTTGCGATATTCGAACAGAGGACAATGATTAATAAAATAATCCGAATAGCCACTAAGCACTCCACCGACTATTCGGTTTGATCCAAACTTTTTTAATTAATCGCTAATAATCTCTAAAGACTATTTAATAAAATCCCTCTCCACGCTGTGAAGAGGGATTTTCTGAGGTCTGAAGCGGATTCGAACCGCTGTATACGGTTTTGCAGACCGGTGCCTGACCACTCGGCCATCAGACCCTTTGTTTAATTTGCAGTGCAAAGGTATGTATTTTTTTTTAATTCTGCAAATCTAATAGAGATAATATCTAAAAATCGCCTAACTCAATTAGTTTATCTTTAAACACTACATACGCACAGCTTGCCAAACCAGCCAAGAAAGTAAAAGCTATAAGAATTAGCGGTTTATTAGGCTCAGAATCATCTGTAGGACGAGTAACTGGCTCTATTACTGCATATACTAATGTTTGTTCTTGCACCTTCAACTTAGATTGCTCTAGTGATTGTGCTAGAGTACTATAGATGTTAAAGTTTAACAACATCTCATTCTCTAAACGCTCTAATTCTGTTCTGTATCTAGAAGATGTAATATTTTTGTTCTCATCTTCAAATGTTGCATACTTTTGCTGTGCATCATAATACTTCACCTGAGCCTCATCAAATACTAGTTGAGAATATTCTAAATCTTTCTTTACTTTTTGAGTTCTATAATCCATGATATATGCTTGCAGATTGTCAACTACAATATTTGCAATATCAGCAGCAATTTTAGGATCTTGCATCTTTACGCTTACCGAAATCACAAAGGTTTTAGTGTCAACTGAAGCAGCAATTCTCTCTCTCAAAGCTTCAAAAATCTCTGTTTGCTCGAGTGAAAGTGCCTCAATATTCAAACCATCTACCATCTCTTTTTCTGGCAAGAACAATCCTATCACCCAACCTAAAACCTTAAAAGGTGCTCTAATGATATGGCTCCACCATGCAGATTTTTGATCGTCCTTGATATAATCATAAAGAGTAGTAGTAAGCTCTCCATCAACTGTGGTTACCTCAACTGAAAACAAATCGGTAATAAATGGGACACTATTAACAACATCTGGATAAAGAAGTGCAGAAATAGCATCGCCACCACTATTCATGCCTCCCATACTCAATCCCATCATCGAGGCAATGCCACTCATAGAGCTCAATTTGCTTGATGACTGAGAGGAGAACTCTGGTGCTAATCTTGCTCCTGCTCTATACTCTTTAGGAATACTAAAGGCTACAACCAACCCAACAAAGATTCCAATACCTACCCATTTAAATATAAACTTTCTTTTTCTCCACAAGCCCTCAATTATGGGTTTGATTTGAATCTCTTCACTATTTGAATTAATTTGTTCGTTCATAATCTGTATTAATTAGACATTGTATCAATAACGGTTGCAATCAATGCTGCCATATAAGTTGTAGATGTAGATAGAGAGATGATATCACCTAACGAAGCTTTATTTTTTGCTCGCTTATTAGTCACAACAATCTCACAACCTGGCTCTATCTTTGGATATTTCTTAAAGAAGAAAACTCTCTTTGTAACCCCAACCTTACCATTCATATACACCACAATAGGACGTTTTACTGCATTATTACCATAGCTACCTGACTCTTCAACATAATCCTTTATCTTCATGTTTTTCTGATAGGTTACACTATTAGGATACAATACATTACCACTAATCTTAACTGTACTCTGAAGTTTAGGTATATAAATCACATCTCCATCAACCAAAACAATATCATCATCACTACCTGGATTCTCTAACGCTTTTACAAGATCAATACCTACAGAGTAACTTTCGATATCAATATTAGCCATAATAATAGAATCTTTCATATCAGCATTCTTGCTAACCTCAAGAAGTGTCTCTACACGCTCTTTCTCTGAAGTTGTCAATCTACGTTTGATATTTGCACCAGCAGCGTATGCAGTTGGTCTAATACCACCAGCATAATTTATCACGTCGCTCAATCGAGTATTAACCTCTTTCAAGATATAATCACCCCTAAACTCAATCTCTCCATTAACAGAAACAACCTCAGGCGCTCTATAACCAGGAGAATATTTAACGTAAATCTCATCAAATGGTTCAAGAACAACAACATCACCACTCTCCGAAATAGCCAAACCATCATTCAATGTCACCTCAAATATCTCAACAATCTGCTCTGGTGACGATTCTGATTTAGGATCTTTTATTCTACGAGCAATATCTACTCTAATCTGTGCAGCTGACTCTTTAAGCCCTCCTGCCATAATTATAGCATCCTCAACACTCATATTCTGATGATAAAAAAGATTATCAATCGGATCATTCACCGCACCAGACACTTTTATAGTGTATTTCTGACGTAGGTCAAAAAGCGATGGAATTCTAAGAATATCATCTTTTTGTAACTCAACATCACTTGAAGTGCCATTCATTATTCCTTTTATATCTACAGCTATTATTTGAGTAGTAAAATCGGGATTAACTCTCTCTATTTGCGCTCTACCAGCAAACTCATCTCCCTTAAGACCAGAAGCGGCATCAACTAGTTGTTTTACGGTGCTAATCTCCTCACGAAGTTGGTAATCACCAGGATACCAAACAGCTCCAGAAATAGTAATTCTATTATCATATCTAGTTGCAATACCCTTAACTGAGATTTTATCACCATCCATCATAGTAAAACCACCAAACTCATCAGCCTTAACTATTTCAAGAGTAAGTTGAGAGCCATTTTCGCGCTCTACCTGCACACTCTCTTTATAAGCACCGCTCTTAAAGCTACCTGCCATCTCTAACACTTGCTCTAAAGTTTCGCCCTCTTTAAGCTCAAATGATCTGTTTCTTTTTAGCTCTCCAGAGGTTGACACTAATGTTTTATATGGTGATATAATAATCATATCTCCATCTTCAAGACGGACATTATTGTCTGACTTACCCTCTAAAAGATAATCATACGCATCAAGCTCTGATATAAGCTGATTTTCGCGATATAACTTTACAGAACGCAGCGAACCAATATCATTAACACCACCCGCCATATACATTGCATTGAATATTGTCGAGAAAGAAGATAGCGTATATGTTCCTGGAACGTGCGCCTCACCTACAACATTTACTTTAATAGTTCTTAGTTGTCCTAGTGTTAACGAAAGCTCATTAGTGCCATCACTTAACCCTCTATAAGTTTTAGACATCTCAGCCTTGATTTTCGCCTCAGCTTGTTCAATAGTCAATCCACTCAAAGTTACAGGACCAATATCCTCAATAAAGATTCTCCCCTCAGGAAGTATTTTTTGAGTTATGCTATGCTCTGAATTACCCCAAATATTAATTTTCACCTCATCACCTGCCGACAACACATAATCCTTAGGTGTAGGCATATTTTGGTTTGGAGCGAACGTTAGATTTGTTGTTTTAAAAATCTCACGGCCAAATACGCTAGCACTAGCACTGATATTCGACTCCTGCTGCTCAGTTGCAGTAGGTATAGTCAAAGCTCTTTCGCTAACATCATTAAGCTCTTTGTTATTCGACTGTTTGTTGTCTTGTTTAACGGTGCTCTGATTCGAATTTAACACCTGATCAATCTGAGAGTCAGTAACCCCCATCGACTTAGCCTGTTTGATCAACTCGTCTTGAGATTGACCATTCGCCTGCACTGTAGCCAACACCGCAAGAGATAATAAGAATAATCTTAGTTTGGACATTTTTATCATATTGTATTTATCTATTTTGCTAATTATTAAATAGCCTGCATTATTGGCGACAAAAATACATAAAAAAAACAGATTAACCAAATATAGCCATAAATTAACCTAAATAATAATATTTTTAAAAAGGATGATTAATAAATAGTTAAGCCTTTAAGAGATAAAATAACAAATAAACTCCTAGATCTTTCAAAGAAAAACCTAGGAATTCACCACCATGTAGCAACACTACTCGCTAGCACTGCTCAATTATATCATCAATCGACAATCGAGATTTCGGAATTTTAGCATTAAAATCAGACTCCGAGCGATAACCAATAGCCACGATAAACGAGGCAGTAAAACCTTTAGCAATTAAATCAAATTCACTATTCAATATTTTAGTATCACACCCCTCCATCGGCACTGCATCAAGCCCAAGTGCAGCGACTCCTAGCAAGAAATTGCCCAGATTAAGATACAACTGTTTATCAAACCAGTGTTGTTGGTCTTTCAGCTCATAAAGATGAATATTTGAGAAAGCACACCTACCTTTATGATTCTGCTCTTTAAACTCCTGCGTTGCAAAGCGCCCATCCTTATCCTCTTTATCAGAAAGATAATCCATATAAGAGGCATCAGCAGTTACACGAGACGCAAAAATCACTACCGCCGAAGCATCAAGCACCTTATGTTCATTAAATTTAAAAAATCCCTGTGTTGACTTAGCCACCTTCATCTTCGCACTCTGAGAAGTTGCCAACACAAAATGCCACGGTTGAATATTTGTTGACGATGGAGAGAGTTGTAAAATCCTTTTCACACTAGCCATTATCTGGGGTGAAATCTCACGACTAGAATCAAACTCTTTTGTAGAATACCTACTCTCAAGAATACCTAAAACATCCATAAATAAAAAAATATTAGTTAATGTTTTAAAAGCAGCAAATTCAAGGCCAATAACGAATCAAGCTGGATTCTTTGTTGGTAGATTGGTCATTATTTCTGTGCTCGGATATCGCGAAACATACTTAGCTCTATTCTTGTAAATTCTGCTCTAACCATTGTTTGTTAGTTTAATATATTGTCTATTATTCTTTCAAGTCGACAATCATAACTATAGGGTTATCACTCTCTTTTACCCCTAGCTCTGCTGCCTTTTCTTCACCCACCATTTCGATGAAATCATAAGCTTGAGTGACACTATATGCTCTTTTACCATCGCTTGTGATTTGACGTGGAAAAAATTGACCATAACCAGATAGGTCATTATTAAACCTTTCTATCTCTTCTCCTTTTCCTCCAATGTATCTCGATTCACCCGTTTTTTTGTCAAAAAAGAGAAAATAACTACCACTCATTGAAAATGTAATAAATAAATAACGATTGCTCTCGCTGATATTTGCAACAGCTAAATAGTTATTAAACGCATCCCAGGTTGTATTAACATCTTTATTTACATCTTTAGGAGTTAAATATTTCCCTAAATTTAACTTAAATCTTGGATTTAGTGATAGTGTCGCTTTATCAAATCCCCAAATTGTATCATTTTTATAGTATGTATATCCAATTGTGTCTTTATAGTCATACATTCTCTGACAATAGAAGGATCTAGCCATTCTTGCAAAATCATTTACGTCAAAGAAACCATACTCTTTTATTATTGACCTATCTTGTTGTTTGACTAGATTTAGTGCGCTACTGTCTGTCTTAGAATAATTCATCAATGCGACTAAGAAGGTGGTGTCATTAACAATCTTATAGAATTGATATTTAAAGAAACCAGCAGGCGCTAATTGACGTTTGTATTCACCTGTTATGTAGTCGCGAACTACAAAGCCTTGATTCTTTTCTAGGAAGATCTCATTCTTGCTCTCATCAATAATCATTGGGGCAGGAGAATTACTGTATCCCTTAGCATCTCTGTCATTATATCCGCTAATATCATATTTAAATTTCCCATTCTCTGCATCAAATACACGTACAGGAGTAGATATACTACTTACAATAAGCAATGAACCTGCAAGATACACAATTGGTTGTGAACCGATAAGAGACTCATCTGTTGCCTCTAGTTTAATAATTTTAAAATTCGTAGCAATTTCAGATAAATTAGTCTCTACTGCTTCATCTAAAACCACCAGAGAGTTTATTGAGTAGATATTACTGTCAACCTGCTTAGGTGTTGTTGTGCATGACGCTAGCAATAGTGCTAGAAGTGTGTGGAATAATGTTTTTTGTTTCATGTTGTTGTTATATTAGTTTGTTTTCGAGAAACGTAGAAGTTGCGTAAGCAACTTCTACGAAAGTCTATTACACTAAGGTACTATCGCTGCAATATGCAGTCAAGGTAGCTCCTTCATATGTACATCTTAAAAAATAGTATTGTGAAGATGCAGAGCAATCACCTGGACATATAAAATATTGGCCTAGTACTTCACCATTAGGACAAGTCACCGAACAAATTGTTGTTCTTGCCATGCCACCAAGAATTTTCTTCATCTTGGCATCATTTAATGCTTCCGCATTTTTTAATGAAATCTTTTTTAGTGTTTTCATCTTTACTACATGACAAAAATTCAAAAAAACCTCATAAATATATGAAATTCAATTAAATAAGTGTCTTAAAAATTTGTATAAGTCCCTGATTTTCAGTATCTTTATAGTTTAAAAACTAT
>JAWXTQ010000119.1:0-6524 GCA_044433405.1 Rikenellaceae bacterium | reverse complement strand
AAAAACCGCCCAAAAATCAGACTAAAAATTAAAAATTTCGAGGTCTAGATTGGGTGATTTTGGAATATGGAGCGACATCTTTATCAATCCATGTATTGCCACCAATTACGCTTCCTTTGCCTATTGTTATTCGGCCTAGGATGGATGAATTGGAATATATCTTAACATCATCTTCAATAATTGGATGGCGAGGTTCGTTTATAAGATTACCGTTTTCATCTGCTCTAAACCCTTTCGCTCCTAATGTCACACCTTGATATATAACAACTCTATCACCTATTACGCATGTTTGTCCTATTACAACGCCAGTGCCGTGATCAATGGCGAAATATGAGCCTATTTTAGCCTCATAATGGATGTCGATACCTGTCTTTGAATGGGCTATTTCGGAAATTATGCGCGGAATCAATGGTACTCCTAGTTGATGAAGTTTATGAGCAATGCGATAGTGTATCATTGCTGTTATAGAGGGGTAACAAAACACAACCTCACCAAAGCTATTTGCTGCTGGATCGGCTTGGTAGATAGCCTCAACATCGGTGATAAGAAGTTTCTTTATCGAGACTATCGAATCAACAAACTCCTCAGCTATAAGCGAAGCATCACGACGTAGAGTGGTCTGCTCATACTTCTGGGTGCGTGCAATCTGATCAGAAAGCAGATTATGAATCTTGCTTAGATTGATTATTATTCGGCTCTTCACTGCACACTCAATAGTGGAGTTATCGCCATAATAGCCAGGAAATATAACAGAGGCAACTAGCGAAACAATGTCACTGAGAACCTCAACATTTGGAAGAGCTGAATTTGGCTTTTTAATAAAGTCACACTTAGATAACTCCTCTGCACTTCTCTCAATTATAATATCTAAATTATTACTATCTATCATTATCTTATTCCTCTTTTGTTTAATGCTGCTGCATAGGCTGCCGCATTGATATTGTGTTGACGCAAGTTTTCAGCAAAAAGATGAAGTCCATTTAACTGATCCGACGCACAGAAATAGTAGTATTTATGCTTCTCATAGTTCAAAACTGCATCAATTGCCGCTATAGGAGGGACACATATAGGCCCAGGAGGAAGTCCTCCGTTTTTGTAGGTGTTGTATGGTGAATCAACCTCAAGGTGTTTATATAACACTCTACGGATAGTCATATCACCTAGTGCATATTTTACTGTTGGATCAGCCTGCAAAGGCATATTTGCTTTTAATCTGTTAATGTACACTCCTGCTATTCTCTCAAACTCTGACTCAGCCTTGCTCTCTTCGATAATTATGGATGCTAAGATAGAAACCTCTTGTCTAGACAAACCTAGAGTCTCAGCCTTGCTATCACGGTCATTGGCTTTCCAAAACTTATCATACTCACGGCTCATTCGATCAACAAAATCTTCAGCTGTTGCACTCCAAAACAGACTATAGGTGTTTGGGATAAACATCGACATAAATGTCTCGCTATTAAAGCCATATTTTTGCGCTACAGAGTCAGAGTTTAACACTTTTAACAAAGAAATAGAATCTGCCTCGATTCGTTTGCTAACTACTGAAGCTAAACGCTCAAAATTACGAATATTATTGAATGGCACATTCACAGATAGTTGCGCCCCAGTATTTATCACTCTATATAGAGTTTTAAGCGGCCATCCCTCAGTTATTGCATATTTTCCTGGATAGACTCTATCATAACCCAACTTTTTAGCGAATCTAACATAGTCGGAAGTGTCAGAAATAAACCCCTCGTCGAGCAATTTCGCAGCCTGCTCACTAAAAGTAGAGCCGCTACTAATATAAATCTCTCCACTTTTTAGTGTTGCTTCTCGAACCCCATAACTATAGTAAACTACAAATGCTCCTGACAAACCAATTATCACAAATAGCAGCATTAATAGCAAATATGCCGCTACTGTGCCTCTCTTTTTTTGTTTTTTTTCTTTTTTATAACTCATTATTTACAATTGCTTTAGCTTGATTTTTTCTTTTTTTATAAAATTTTTATTTGTAGTTTTTTTTGTAATTAACTTTTTTTTAATACTTTTGTGCTCGGGTAAGTCTTATACGACCAGCTCCTGTTGAATCCCCCAGGTTCGGAAGAAAGCAAGGGTAAACGGTTGTAGCGGTGCGATATAAGTAGCTTACCCTTTTTTTATTCATTTTCTTCTGGAATAGTTGCATAAATAATCTCTACATTTTTTGATTTGGTTCTCTCTTTCAACCAAGCAGCGATTCTTTTTTTATCCTCTTCATCTAGCAATACACCACCTTGAGTATTTTGAAGCAGACACACAAGCACTGTATCTATAACACGCCCTCTAGAATCACTCACTGGCATTTTTGATAGTGCAATATGTGATTTTTGTGAAGATAGCGCAGTAAACTCTCTAGCTATTGATTTAACATCAAGTGTATCGCGCACAAAAGAGTTTAACTTCTGAGTTAATTCCTCAATCCTAGCATCTTTCTCGTCTAATAGACGATTTGAAACACTGTATAATTTGTCGATTGTTGCTGACGAGGTGTTATTAGAGTTATTAAGCTGTTGTCTAATTGTCAAGGTGACATCAGAAAGGTGAAATTGACGCTTTGAATTATTAAGTGATGTAATCACATCCTCGGTCAGCTCTTTACCTATCAATAGCACCTCAATTTCTCTCACTCCTTTTTTCATTATGAATTTTGTGTCAACCACCTGCGACTGTTCAAAGTCGAATGCTGAAGAGACAAACTCAGTGGCATTGGTTTCAAATATTGTTCGTCTTACTATTTGATAACCTAAAATAATACTTGGAACAATGGTGACAACAATTGCCACAACTGTGTAATTTTTGATTTTTCGCTCTAAAATTTGATCAACCTGACGTTTTCTCTCATAATTTAAATAGCGAACAATCACAAAGGTAGACACAGCTATCAACACAGCATTTATTGTAAATAGATACATTGCGCCAATAAAGTACTCTAGTTGCATTGTTCCTAACCCATAACCAGCAGTACAGAGTGGAGGCATAAGGGCCGTAGCAATTGCAACCCCAGGAATAACGGTTGTGGTTCTATCTTTTCTAGTTTGAGCTATTATTCCAGCCAAACCACCCGACAAAGCAATCAACACATCCCAAATTGAGGGCGATGTTCGTGCTAATATTTCACTCTGCGCTACAGTCAATGGCGACACAAAAAAGTAGATTGTAGAGACTATCACACTAACGACTACAGCAAAGAGCAAGTTACGCAACGAGCGTTTCAGCAGTTCAAAGTCATAAATTCCGAGAGATAACCCAAAACCCATTATTGGCCCCATAAGTGGAGATATTAACATTGCACCAATTATCACAGCTGCAGAGTTGATATTCAAACCAACCGAAGCAACTAGAATGGCAAATATTAAAATCCACAAATTTTGCCCTCTAAACTCAACACTACGCCTAATATTATCCTCAACCTCTTTTTGACCAGCATTATCGTCTAGTGCAAAACGCCCTTTAAGGAATCGTCGCAAAGTGACATGTATATCTTTTTTTAAATTACTCATAGTCAACTATTGTTATTTAGAATTACTCCCTTTTTTTATTTTATTTGCCTCAACCACGACAACAAACTCTCCCTTTGGAGAATTGGCCTCAAACCACTCTATCAACTCCTGGGCTGTGCCGCGCAATGTCTGCTCAAATTTTTTCGAAATCTCTCTACTTATGCTAATCTGAGGATTGTGAGTAAATATCTCACGCATCATCTCCAATGTTTTAATTATGCGATGTGGCGACTCATAAAAGATAGTTGTTCTTCCCTCGGCAGCAATAGTTTCGAGAGCTGTTTTCTTGCCTTTTTTCTGGGGTATAAACCCTTCAAACACAAACTTATCACATGGAAAGCCACTATTTACAAGAGCTGGAATTAGAGCAGTAGCACCAGGTAAAGTAATAACTTCAATCCCCTTTGCTACACACTCGCGCACCAACAAAAAGCCTGGATCAGATATCCCAGGAGTTCCTGCATCAGATATTAATGCTATCTCCATCCCTGCCGAAATCTGCTCTACTATCTTCTCTGTGTTTTGATGCTCATTAAATTTATGGTATGACCAGACTCTTTTTTTGATACCCAAATGTGATAGAAGCACTCCTGAAGTGCGTGTATCCTCACATAAGATAGTCTCAACACTCTCCAATACCTTCACCGCTCTAAGGGTAATATCATCTAGATTACCAATCGGAGTTGGCACGATATATAGTTTTGACATAAAGTTAACTATTTAGTTTCTCATTAAGCGCATTGGCTATTTTTTCTACCCACTTGCTATTTAGTTTACTTGCAAAAATAGTCGAAACAGATATTAGCGCATCATTAAGATCTTCATAATCTTCAAGCTTCTCAAGTGTGAGAGTGTATTTATCGCTATCACCATCAAAAAGCTCAGCTACAACCTCTTCAATTTCATCTTCTTCGAACACTCCAAAACCTCTTAATTGAGGCGTTGACTCCTCTTGTTGCGGCTCTTCGAACACAACCACCTCTTGCTCCTCTATCACCTCTTGCTCTTCTACATCTTGCTCTTCAACCTCTTGCTCAGTGACAGATATTTGTTCTGGTGTGTCTTGTGTAAGCTCCTTGGCTAACTCCTCTGTAGAGTCGCTTTTTTCGGCTTTATCGTCCGAACCAAACCACACTATTTTACGTCCATACTCTAGAGCATCATCAGAGCTCTCAACCGCTCCAATCTCATCATCATAACTTTGAAAGTCGACATCAATCATCCTTGCCTTAAGGTATATATCGCGTAGACTTTGCAAAATTACATCCTTTTCAATAAGTGTAATTTCGCTACTTTCTGAACACTCTTCTATAAAATCATGGAGATTCTCAAGTTTAATTAAAATATCATCTATCATAGCTTTGTGGTTTTAGTTTTTCGATTTTATTTCAAAACGATCAGCTGATGTTATCTTCTCACAATAGTGGCATCGAAGTGCAACATCAACTTTGTTTACAACTTCAAATTTTGTTGTAACAGGCTCAATATTGGTGATACACTTAGGGTTTGCACACTTAATCGAACCATAGAAATAGTCAGGAACACTAATTTTGTGTTTTGACACCACTTTGTAATTCTCTATCCTGCTTATACGCGCATAGGGAGCAAATATTGCTATTTTATCAAGATTTGTAGAGTCTAAAGTCATATCCGAAACCTTGATTATAGCTTTTGTTCCTATTCGTTGACTTGGCAGATTTGTGCCAAATGTAATTCTGTTTTCGATGTTTTCAAGCGACAGCAAGCGCATTACTTTAAAAAGTGCGTCAGCTGGTATGTGGTCAATTACGGTGCCATTCTCAATAGCACTAACTTCTAAATATGTTTTCATCTGTAAATAGTTAAAAATTAAAAAACAAAAGCCTCTTATTGAATTTCAATGATTATATCATAGGTTATTTCACACCTAACAAATGGGTTATTATCGCCATACGCGCAAACACTCCATTTGCAGCTTGCTGAAAATAGTAAGCATTCTCAGAGCTATCAACTGCAGTTTCAATCTCATTTACTCGCGGTAGGGGATGCAAAATCTTCATATTTGGTTTCGAATTCTCAATCATTTTAAGTTTCAAAATGTAAATATTCTTAACCCTCTCATACTCCATTAAATCTGAGAATCTTTCGCGCTGAACTCTAGTCATATATATTATATCAGCCTTATCCATATCCTCCATAATGTCGGTTGTCTCCTTAAACTCCAAACCGCTCTCTTTAAGAGCAAATTTGTATTCATCTGGCAACTCCAACTCCATAGGGGCAACAAATGTAAACTTCGCACCAAAGTGGCTTAATGCCTGAATAAGCGAGTGAACTGTACGTCCATACTTCAAATCTCCAACCATCATTATGTGTATATTATCGAGCCTACCTTGGGTCTTAACAATAGAATATAAATCAAGAAGTGTTTGACTTGGGTGTTGGTTAGAACCATCACCTGCATTTACGATGGGAACTTTAGACACCTCACTAGCATAACGAGCAGCCCCCTCAATATGGTGGCGCATAACAATCATATCTGCATACCCTGACACCATTTTGATGGTGTCATGCAGAGTTTCACCCTTTGATACACTTGTATTGCCACTATCTGAAAAGCCTATCACTCTACCTCCTAGTCGATTAATTGCTGTTTCGAAACTAAGTCTAGTTCGCGTTGAAGGCTCAAAAAAGAGCGATGCAATAACCTTGTTTTGCAGCAATCTATCATTCGGATTGGCCTCAAAATAGGCAGCCAATTCCATAATCTTAAGTATCTCCTCTTTTGAGAAGTCGCTTATCGAAACTAAAGATTTGTTTGTGTTATCTAAATTTTCCATACTATATATATTTTTACCGAACTCTAATAATATAAGTTAAGTTATCTCTGTTCAACTATTACACCTAAAATATCGCCCATTTTTGATAGTAGCATATCTCTACGAGCATTGCATATTGAGAGTTTGATTGTCGACAAGTTATTAAAATCTTGCTCTACTATTCGTGGTTCACAATCTT
>JAWXTQ010000118.1:0-6583 GCA_044433405.1 Rikenellaceae bacterium | reverse complement strand
ATAGTTTTTAAACTATAAAGATACTGAAAATCAGGGACTTATACAAATTTTTAAGACACTTATTTAATTGAATTTCATATATTTATGAGGTTTTTTTGAATTTTTGTCATGTAGTAAAGCTACAAATATAACAAAATTTCTACAAAGTAACACATAAATATGAGTTTTTCAGAACTACAACCCTCTATAAGGCCTAAAACATATATATACAAATGAATACACATAAATTACTAGCTATTAAAATAATTAATTAAGACTTTTCTAAGAATAGGGAAAAGTTAGGCAATCAATATTTTTTGAACTATCTTTGCGGTTTGAATTGCGCAGGAATAGGCATTCAAAAAAGTCAAGATTGCTATAATTTTGGCTATTGAATATAAAAGCAGGAAATGGAATATTATATAATTGAGTTAGGAAATGGCATTAGAGGAGTATTAAAGCAGGTTAAATCACCTGTCGTTTACTCAGCTATTACTATAGGTGCTGGCAGTTGTGACGAGAATAGTGACGAGTTTGGAGCAGCCCATTTTATGGAACACATGTTCTTTAAGGGGACAAAAAAACGTCGTCAATACCACATTAACTCTCTACTTGATAATGTAGGAGGTGAGCTAAATGCATACACAACTAAAGAGGAGACAGTTGTACACTCTTCAGTGCTAAAAAAAGATTTTCTAAAGGCGGTAGATTTAATGAGCGATGTAGTTTTTAACTCAATGGTAGACGCCAAAGAGCTTGAGAAAGAGCGCGAAGTTATCATTGATGAGATTAACTCATACAAAGATTCGCCATCGGAGCTAATATTTGACAATTTCGAAGATTTGATATTTGAAGGCACTTCGCTAGGTCATCCAATTTTAGGGAGCAGAAGTTCTCTTAAAAAAATCACCTCTTCAACTCTACACAACTTTACAAAGCGTTGTTATAGCAGTGATAAGATTATTTTCTCGGTTATTGGAAACATATCACCTCTGCGGTTTCAACAAACAATGGAGCGATATTTCTCATCCATAGCCTCATCATCGCAAAACTATGATAGACAAAAAGCAACAATCTACACGCCAAAACATATAGAAAAAAAGCTTTCGACACATCAATGTCACATGCTTATGGGCACAACAGCCTATACTCATACCGATTCTAGAAGATTATCTCTGCTTTTTCTAACAAACATGCTTGGTGGTCAAAGCCCATCATCGCTCTTAAATCAAGAGCTTCGCGAAAAGCGTGGTTTAACCTACAATGTTGAGTGTAATTTCAACTCTTTTGAAAACAATGGACTTTTTTCAATCTATTTTAGTTGTGACAAAGAGAAACGCTCTCTTTGCAACGACCTAATCGAAAAAGAGATTAAAAAATTGCAAAAAGGGGCAATATCAGAACACGCGCTATCGCGCTTTAAAAAGCAGCTAATTGGTCAAATTGCCATTGCTAGCGACAACAACGAAAACCTAATGCTATCATCGGCACGTTCGCTTCTAACTTTTGGAGAAATTGACAGCTTTAACACCATACAAACACGCATTGAGCAGATTAGCAGTAGCGACATTCTCGACATCTCTAATGAGATTATGGATTTAAATAACTTCTCTACCTTAACATATTTATAGATGATCAGCGATAAAAAAGATATTTTAGAGTACGTAAAACAACACTCTACCCAACAAGACGAAGTTTTAACCCTCCTAGAGAGAAAAACAAACCTCTACAGCACTCAACCTAGAATGTTATCAGGACAGATTCAAGGCAAATTTCTTGAATTTATAGTGGATATGCTAAAGCCTCAAAGAGTTGCCGAAATAGGTACTTTTACTGGCTACTCTGCCATTTCGATAGCGCGCAATCTTCCAGAGGGCGGACATCTAGAGACAATCGACATAAATGACGAGCTACACCACATTGCCGAGAGTGCAATCACCCAAGCCAATTTGACAGAATCAATAACACTTCACATAGGATCGGCCTTAGATGTAATCCCAAAACTGGGAGGATGCTTTGATCTTATCTTTATAGATGGTGACAAAAGAGAATATCCTCAATACTACAACATGATTATGGATGGCGGCTACGTTAAAAGCGGCAGCTACATGCTAGCCGACAACACCCTTTGGGATGGTAAAGTGGTAGATAATAGCGCCAAAAACCTCAAAGACAACTACACCAGAGGAGTACTTGAATTCAACAAAATGGTAGCCGAAGATAAAAGAGTTGAAGTAGTAATGATGCCATTTCGCGATGGAATGAGCATTATAAAGGTAAAATAGCAAGTATTTGAACAGACTGAGCGGTTTTCACCGCATAATAAAACCACCAATAAAAAATCAAAGGCTCTCGAATAAAATTCGAGAGCCTCTAATTGAAATATATAATCTAAGGATTATAGTTGTGGACCTGAAGCTAATAAACCTTCAGCCTCTGGAAGATATTGCTCGAAGTTCTTGATGTATTTAGCAGCAAGAGATTTTGCTTTTTCTTCCCACTCAGTTACGTTAGCGTAAGTTGAACGAGGGTCAAGGATATCAGAAACTCCTTCTAGTGCTTTAGGAGCAACTAGGTTAAGGATAGGTACGTTGATTGTCTCAGCGTTGTCGATAGAACCATCGATGATAGCGTCGATAATTGCGCGAGTATCTTTAATAGAGATACGTTTGCCAGTACCGTTCCAACCAGTGTTTACTAGGTAAGCGTGAGCGTTGTGTTCTTTCATTTTATCAGCTAATACTTTAGCGTAGATAGTTGGGTGAACAGTTAAGAAAGCTTCACCAAACGCTGGAGAGAATGATGGAGTTGGCTCAGTAATACCACGCTCAGTACCAGCTAATTTTGAAGTGTAACCGCAAAGGAAGTGGTATTGTGCAGATTTTTCGTCAAGGATAGAAACTGGAGGTAATACACCAAACGCATCAGCAGAAAGATAAACGATTTTCTTAGCGTGGCCAGCACGAGAAGGAAGAACGATTTTCGAGATGTGATAGATTGGGTAAGAAACACGAGTGTTTTCAGTAACTGAACCATCAGAGTAGTCAGGAGTACCATCTTCTAAAACAGTAACGTTCTCTAAAAGAGCATCACGTTTGATAGCGCGCCAGATATCAGGCTCGTTTTCTTTAGAAAGGTTGATAGTTTTAGCGTAGCAACCACCTTCGTAGTTAAATACACCATGAGCGTCCCAACCGTGCTCATCGTCACCAATAAGGAAACGCTTAGGGTCAGCAGAAAGAGTTGTTTTACCAGTTCCTGAAAGACCGAAGAATAGAGCTACGTCACCTTCGTCACCTACGTTAGCAGAACAGTGCATAGAAGCGATACCTTTAAGAGGCATGTAGTAGTTCATGATACCAAAGATACCTTTTTTCATTTCACCACCGTACCAAGTACCACCGATAACACTTAAACCTTTAGTTAGGTTGAATGCTACGAAGTTTTCAGAGTTAAGACCCATTGCTTCCCACTCAGGGTTAACACATTTAGCAGCGTTCATAGTAACGAAATCAGGCTCACCATAGTTAGCCAAATCGTAGTGAGATGGACGGATGAACATGTTAGTTACGAAGTGAGCTTGCCAAGCAACCTCAGTGATGAAACGTACTTTCATACGAGTATCTTCGTTAGTACCGCAGAAAGTATCAACTACGTATAATTTATCTTTACCAGAAAGTTGGTTAACAGCTAGAGTTTCTAGTTTGTCAAAAGTTTCTGGAGTCATTGGTTTGTTGATGTTACCATCAAACCAAAAATCTTTAGTTGCTTCGTCTTTTACAGTGTATTTGTCTTTAGGAGAACGACCTGTAAAGATACCAGTTTTAACACAAACTGCACCTGTGTTAGTTACGATTCCTTGCTCAAAACCTTGAAGTTCTGGATTAGTTTCGTCAATAAATAGTTGTTGGTAAGATGGGTTACGAACGATTTCTTTAACCCCAGTGATACCATACTTACTTAAATCAATTGTTGCCATGATTTTAAAAATTTAATTAGTTTATCTTTAATATTATAACTCTATTTTAATCTATTCATTGCTTTCAAACGCAATTTCCATGCAAAAAAAACTTGAATAAATAGTGTGACTTCTTGATTTTTACCAAACTTTCACGGTACAAAGATAATACATTTTTTTTAACTGTTAATAAAATCACAACATTTTTTTTATTTTTTTTCTAAGCAATTTCTTATCTCACCATATTTTTGTACCTTTGTCAAAAGTTTTAATTATGAATAAAGCGTTAAGCGAGTCACCAATTCTTTACGAAAAAGGGGATAAATTTAATGATGAAGTGGTTGAAAAGCTTAAATTTCACTACAAATCAATTTTAGATATTTTAGGTGAAGACTCATCGAGAGAGGGTCTTATAAAAACACCTGAGCGAGTTGCCAAAGCCATGTCGTTTTTGATGCAGGGCTACGAGAGTAATCCTAAGGATATTATTCTGTCGGCAAAATTCAAGGAAGATTATCGCCACATGGTAATTGTAAAAGATATAGAGCTATATTCACTATGTGAGCACCACATGTTGCCATTTTATGGCAAGGCGCATGTTGCCTACATTCCGAATGGTCATATCACAGGGTTATCAAAGATTGCCAGAGTGGTAGAGGCATATGCTCGTAGACTACAGGTGCAGGAGCGACTTACCGTGCAGGTTAGAGATTGCATACAAGAGGCACTCAATCCACTAGGTGTGGCGGTTGTAATAGAGGCTAGCCACATGTGTATGCAGATGCGAGGAGTTCAGAAACAAAACTCCACCACAACTACATCTGCATTTACAGGGGTATTTTTAAAGGAGATGAAAACAAGAGAAGAATTTATTAGTTTAATCAAGAACGATTAACACTAAATCAATACAAACATAAATAAATATTTTATCATGAGCGGTTTTTTTGGTTGTGTTTCAAGAAGAAGTTGTGTTGCAGATGTATTTTATGGCACTGACTACCATTCTCACTTAGGAACTAAACGTGCTGGTATGGCTTTTTTTGATGGCGAACGATTTGTACGTTCAATACATTCACTAGAGAACTCCTATTTTAGAAACAAATTCGAACCAGACCTAGATCGCTTTGGTGAATCTAAATTGGGTATTGGGGTTATTTCAGACACTGAGTCACAACCTATAACCCTAACCTCTAAACTAGGCAGATTTGCAGTTGTTACAGTTGGCAGGATAGACAACCTTGCTCAACTTACAGAGCAACTCTTATCAGAGAATGTTCATTTTTCTGAGCTTTCTGACTCTCAAATAAACCCAACTGAACTAGTTTCAATACTTATCAGCAGAGAAAACTCATTTGAGGAGGGGATTAAAAGCGTATTCTCTAAGATTGAGGGTTCATGCAGTCTACTACTCTTAACCGAGAATGGCATCTACGCCGCTAGAGACAAATATGGACGCACTCCTATTATATTAGGCAAAAATGATTTTGGTTATGTTGCTGCATTCGAGAATTCATCTTTTATAAACCTAGGCTACGAAACACTTCGCGATATTGAGCCAAACGAGATAGTATTTATCACCTCAGACGGTGTTGTAGAGGTATCAGCTCCAGGAAAATGCAAGCAAGTTTGCTCATTCTTATGGGTTTACTACGGCTACCCATCATCATATTATGAGGGAATAAACGTAGAAGATTCGCGCTATCGTTGCGGTGAGGCACTTGCTAAGAGAGATGAAGATTTAGATGTAGACTTCGCCTCAGGAATACCCGATTCAGGAATAGGCCACGCAATTGGCTACAGCAATGGCAAAGGGATAGACTACAAACGCACATTTGTGAAATACACTCCAACATGGCCACGTAGCTTTATGCCACAAAACCAAAAGATGCGCGATTTGGTAGCAAAGATGAAGCTTATACCAAACAAAGAGCTCACAACTGGCAAACGAGTAGTATTTTTAGACGATTCAATAGTTCGAGGCACTCAACTAAAGGACAATGTAGTAAAACTAATAGAGGGAGGCATAAAAGAGGTTCATATGCGTATTGCATGTCCTCCGTTAATCTATCCATGTACATTTTTAAACTTCTCGACATCGCGTTCGTCGTTTGATTTATACACACGCAGAATCATCCGCGACATGGAGAGAACATCCGAATTAACCGACGATATTCTTTCAGAATACTCTGATCCACATAGTGACAAGCACAAAAGAATGGTTGAACTAATGCGCGACCATCTTCAACTAACCTCTCTAAAATTCCAATATCTAGATGACTTAGTAGAGGCTATTGGGCTACCTAAGAGCAGTATTTGCACTCACTGTTTTGACAATTCAAGTAAATAATTTATAAAAACACAATTACATAGATGGAGTTTGAACTTCAACATAACACACCTAACTCTAAAGCGCGCGCAGGAGTATTGTCGACAGACCACGGAGATATTCACACTCCAATATTCATGCCTGTTGGCACAGCTGCAACCGTAAAAGGGGTATTTCATCGCGATTTAATTAGCGAGGTAGGCGCAGAGATTATCTTGGGGAACACCTATCACCTATATCTACGCCCAGGGCTAGAGACACTACACAAGGCAGGTGGGCTGCATAGTTTCTCGGCATGGGATAGGCCTATACTCACTGAC
>JAWXTQ010000117.1:0-6623 GCA_044433405.1 Rikenellaceae bacterium | reverse complement strand
GGCGAGGTGGAGATCTGGACTGTCCTTGCGGACGGCAGGGGTCAGAGACCCCTTTGGGAGAAACTGCGTTTCTCCTGTGCTCATGTTCGGAGAGTATCCCCATTAATGATTAATGACTATTGCTCACCGAACTTGTGCACAAGAGAAACGCAGTTTCTCCAAAGGGGTCGTTACGACCCCATTAATCATTAATGTTGGCGATTTTAGAATATACAAAACCTTTATCCCTAGTTATTAAAGAACCATCATAATAATGTTTGGTGATTAGCATCTCTACCATGTCATCACTGATAGAAAATCTTATCCCCAACTTCTCGGCTATCTTTAGCTTCGTTTTTACGACGTTGACTACCCAAGTGGCTATTTTAATGGTTGGCTTGCGAGATGAGAGCCTCCAAATGAGCTCGCGATAAGTTAGATTCTCACTACAGAGCACATAACGCGTAGAGGTAGCCGTAGGAGTAGCTAGCAATATGATTATCGCTTTGACTACATCATCTAACATAACATATCCTTTTACGCCAAGAGTATAAAACGGTTGCTTCATAGAAAATAACCTAGTCAGCAGAGCTGAGCCTTTATGGATACCTAAAGATTTTCCTATTATCACAGCAGGAAGAATAGTTGTTACACTAATACCCTCAGTTGATGCCTTTAACACAGCATTTTCACTCAGGAATTTGCTAATAGCGTATGGTGATTTGGAGTTGATATTTTTGATATGCGACGACTCAGTAGAGTGAGCATTTAATTCGTCATTTTCGAGTGTTGCTATTGAACTTAGGTGAATGATATGTTTTACTTTGCAATCTATAGCAGCTGTAACAACACATTCAGTAGAGTATAAGTTGCTAGCTATCATACGTTGACTGTCTGAATTGCTTAAATCAACCTGCGCAGCAGCATGAATAACTGTTTTACAACCAGTCATACTCTCTTTTATAGATTCAAAATCTGTTAATTCACACTCTACTATTCTGAGTTTCGCTGATTTTGCATCGACACCTAATAAACTTAGCGATGAGTATAACTTTTTTATAGATTTTTTGCTCCTAAGAGGACATACAATCTCATCTATATCATCACTGTTTATCAGCTGAGCAACTAAAGCTGTGCCAACGAAACCTGATGCACCTGTTATAAAAATCTTACTCATCTTTTTCCCAAATTAATTTCTTTCCAAAACCGAGTCTATTGTCGGTGAGCTTAAGAAATGATGGGCGAAATAGCCACAATTCCAATGGCGCAACAACTGCAAAAGGAAACTTTCTCAAATAGCTGCCTTTTGCTATGGCCAACTCACTATCTGAGACAGGAGTTGTATTACCCGAAATTTGCAAACCACGCACCTTACCCACAACCTTTGTCTCTACAACAATAGAGCCAGCGGCCTTTGTATTTTTTAGGCAGTGTTGAGCATGAGATGTAGCAAGTGATGATGTGTAAACAAAACCATTAAGCTTAGAGCTGTAAGCATAGAAAAGATTGGCACAATATGGAGCATCACCATCGTGTGATGCTAGTGTCATCACATGGTGCTCTCTGATAAATCTAATAATCTCTTTTGGAATCTCGTTTGCCATCTATTTTATTTGCCTACTGAATATTAGCAGTTACTACACTATTTGAGAGAGAGTCGCCCTCAATAGGCTCGATATACTCTCTGCCTTCAAGCTCTGCTATTATTCGATCTCTAACTTTCATGAATCCATCTTTATAAGCAGCTTCAATATCCTCACCTTTAGTGTTTGAAAGCTTCAGTGGATCTATCGCCACTCCCGACTTAGTGATTCTAAAGTCAAGATGAGGTCCAGTTGAAATCCCTGTAGAACCTACATAACCGATTATCTGCCCCTGTTTAACTCTTGTACCTACAGCAATGCCCGATGCGTACCCTTTAAGATGAAGATAGCTTGAAACATAGTTTTGAGCATGCTTAATTTTAAGATAGTTGCCACCACCATTAGCTTGAAACGCCTTAGTGGTTATAACCCCATCAGCAATTGCCTGTACTGGCGTGCCAGCTGGTGCAGCATAGTCGACCCCAAGATGAGGACGGCTAACTTTCAACACTGGGTGCATACGTGAGTATGAGAATGTTGAGCTAATACGAGTATATTTCAGAGGTGCACTTAGAAACATCTTTCTTAAGCTTTTACCCTCTTCATCCCAATAACCTACGACCGTTTCGCCTTTAGCATCGGTGTACTCATAACGGATAGCATAGTGTTTAACACCATAGTGTTCAAACCACGCGCCATATATTGTACCTGCTCCAATGCTCACCCCATCAACATAGTGCTCATCATAAACAACATTGAAAGCATCGTTTTTTTGAATAGCATAAAAGTCGATACTCCACTGATACACATCCGAAAGATTTGAAACTAGAGCCTCATTAATGCCAGCTTCAACCATCGCTTTCCACAAAGAGCTTTCGATTGAGGCATCCTTTCGAAGCCTTTCGATGTCAATATCTTTCACCCCTGCATTTACAGCAATTGTGTCGTCAAGATTAAACACAACATACTCCGTTTTGTTCTTCTCGTATATAAAATATTTAATGCTTGACTGAATTGTATCAACCGACATCAAGACGGTATATTTGTTTCCACTCTTAAACTGACGTGCATCAAACACCTCCTTGCCAACGCTTACCATTTTATTGACCGTTGCTTGGGACACTCCATAATTATCAAGAAGTGTAGAGAGCGTTTGCCCCGAAAGAACCTCACTAGATATGACACTCAGCGAGTCGACACAAATTCCATAAAGATATTCACTAGGGGTTGGAACATCAGCTGACTGCTCACAATCACTAGAGAGAGTATCTCTCTTTTCGACAATTAATACTATTGTTGAAACAATCACACAAATTGCAATTATTGCAACTAGAATTTTGTCTCTTGGTGAATATATCTTCATTTTTGCGATAAACTATTTTTTATGTTTTAAGAGGTCAAAGCCATTACCATACACTCCCGAAACAGAAGCATTAGTAACAAATGCATTGTTATCTACCTCTTTGACTATTCTGTAAATTGTTGAAGTTTCGTTTTTGCGGCAAGTAACCATAATTATTTTCTGAGGCTGCTTAGTAAACCACCCCTCGCCATTTAATATGGTTGCGCCACGACGTGCATCACTCACTATTCTATCGGCAATATCGGCATATTTTTTAGATATAATGAACAGCTGACATGTTTGCTTGTTACCTTGAAGATACAAATCAATACCATATCCCACTACACTCATAGTTATAAAACCGTAGATTATAGAGGTTATATCACCAGTAACAAAGTAACTAGAGGCTACAATAATCATATCACAAGCGATAATTGTTTTTCCTAGACTAATGTTTTGATACTTATTTAAAATCATTGCGATTATATCAGTACCCCCAGTACTACCCCCTTGCCCAAAGCAGATACCTATACCAAATCCCCCCAGTGCACCACCTAAGATTGCAGAGAGCAACTTGTCGCTTCCCAATCCAAGCACGTCTGGACGTGTACTAAAGAAGAATTGTAAAACAGTAAGCAACAATGAGTTGAGACCCATTGCGAAAATTGTTTTAGCTCCAAATTTAGGCCCAATCAAGATAAAGCCAAGGATAATCAACACCACATTGATAGCGAAGTAGGAGTAACCCATTGGGATACCTATCAACTCGCCAGTAGGTGAAGAGCCACCAGTAGCTTCAAAAATAAGCATACTCACACCAGGTATGCCACCACCCATTACTTTAGCAGGTGTTAAAATTACTGTCCATGCAAATGAGTACATAAACAGCCCAAGAGAGATTAGCAAATACGACTTAACCTCATTGAAAATAAGTTTCTTATCTAGGTTCATAGATGTATGTGTTTGTTTAGTTACACTACAACGTTAATAATTTTACCTTTCACTACAATCACTTTTTTGATTGGTTTACCATCACAATACTTGATAGTTTGCTCTAGGCCACGGACTTTCTCTTCAATAGAGCTATTATCCTCACTAAGTGCAAATTCAACTTTAAAACGCATCTTTCCATTAAATGAAACAGGGTATTCAAAGCTGTTCTCTATTAAGTATTCCTCGTTATAAACAGGCAATTGAGCAGAACATATTGACTCACCATTGCCAAGTTTACTCCACAACTCCTCTGTAATGTGAGGCGCAAATGGCGACAATAATATCGTTAGAGGCTCAAGCACCTCTCTTTTGCTGCAAGTGAGCGACGATAAATCATTAAGACATATCATAAATGCACTTACCGCAGTGTTAAACGAGAAGTTTTCGATATCCTCACACACCTTTTTGATTGTACGGTGAACAATTTTCAACTCCTCTTTAGTTGCAGGCTCTTCAGATATTGCAATCTCACCCTGCTTGTTGAAAAACTGCCTCCAGAATTTGCGTAAAAATTTATGCACCCCATCAATACCGTTGGTATCCCAAGGTTTTGATTGCTCTAGTGGACCTAAGAACATCTCATACATACGCAAGGTATCTGCACCATAATTATCTACGATATTGTCTGGATTTACCACATTGAACATAGATTTTGACATCTTCTCTACAGCCCAACCACAAATGTAGTTACCATCTTCAAGAATAAATTCAGCATCTGCATATTCAGCACGAGAAGACTTAAACTCCTCCATGTTAAGCATATCATTTTTAACGATATTTACATCAACATGTATCTGCTGAGTTTTGTAGTTATCCTTCAATCCTAAAGAAACAAATGTGTTTGTCTCAACAATTCTATAAACAAAATTTGAGCGACCTTGTATCATCCCTTGATTCACCAACTTCTTGAATGGCTCTTCTTTACATACATAACCTGTATCAAATAAGAACTTATTCCAGAAACGAGAATACATCAAGTGACCTGTTGCATGCTCAATACCTCCGACGTAAAGGTCAACATCTTGCCAATAGTCGTTAGCCTCCTTAGAGACTAGAGCGGTGTCATTGTTGCTATCCATATAACGCAGATAGTAGGCCGAAGAACCTGCAAAACCTGGCATTGTACTTAGCTCAAAAGGCTGATTCTCCTCTTTCTCCCAACCACTAACTCTTCCTAGTGGAGGTTGACCATCACTAGTTGGGTTGAAGTTGTCGATATTTGGAAGCTCTAATGGCAGCTCCTCCTCTGAAAGTGGAATTGCAATGCCATTTTTGTAGTATATTGGGAATGGCTCACCCCAATATCTTTGACGTGAAAATATTGCATCACGTAGACGATAGTTTATAGTTTTTTGCCCTATACCTCTTTTTTCAATCTCAGAAAGCATTAATTTAATCGCCTCTTTGACTTCTAAACCATTCAATAGTTCAGAGTTAATAAGCTTACCCTCTTTAGCATCATAAGAGCTCTCTTGAATATCACCACCTTCAACAACAGGGATAATTGGGATATCAAAATGACGAGCAAAAGCCCAGTCGCGACTATCATGAGCAGGAACAGCCATAATTGCACCTGTTCCGTAGCTAGCTAACACATAATCACTAATATATATTGGAATCTCAACTCCGTTGAATGGGTTAAGCGCATACGCTCCAGTAAACACACCGCTTACACGCTTAGTGTCAGACATTCTCTCACGCTCTGAACGCCTTTTACTCTGCTCGATATATTCTGTTACGGCACTCTCTTGCTCAGGAGTAGTTATCTCGCTAACGTAAGCGTGCTCAGGAGCTAACACCATAAATGTTACGCCAAATACGGTATCGGCACGTGTAGTAAATATTTCAAGCTGTTTTTGACTATCTTTTATAGGGAAGAACATCTGCGCACCTACTGATTTTCCAATCCAGTTGCGTTGAATCTCTTTAAGCGATTCGCTCCACTCTAGAGAGTCTAAACCCTCAAGCATACGCTCAGCATAAGCAGTTACGCGAAGCGACCACTGCATCATCTCTCTCTGCTCTACTGGAAATCCACCTCTAACCGACAAACCATCCTTAACCTCATCATTGGCAAGCACAGTTCCTAGTTTCTCGCACCAGTTTACTAGAGTTGTTGCGCGAAATGCTAGGCGATAGTTTTGTAGAATATCCTCTTTTTGCTTCTCATTGTAGCTATTCCACTCATCGCTAGTAAATGTTATGTTGGTTGAAGTTGCCGCCTCAACACCTTGCGAACCATTCTTCTCAAAGTGCGAAATTAGCGTCTCGATACTCTCTGCTCTATTTGTTTGTTTATTAAAATAGTGGTTAAACATTTTGATAAACGCCCATTGAGTCCACTTATAATAGTTTGGCTCACTAGTTCTCACCTCTCTACTCCAATCATACGAGAATCCAATCTTGTCAAGTTGCTCTCTATAGCGTGCAATATTGTTCTCAGTTGTAACTGCTGGATGTTGTCCTGTTTGAATTGCATACTGCTCTGCTGGCAGACCAAACGCATCATACCCCATTGGATGCAAAACATTAAATCCTTTTAGACGCTTATAACGCGAATATATATCAGATGCAATATATCCTAGTGGGTGACCAACATGAAGTCCAGCTCCTGATGGATAAGGAAACATATCTAAAACATAAAATTTTGGCTTTGAGTTATCTATATCTACTTTATAGATTTTTTTCTCGCGCCAATACTCTTGCCATTTCTTCTCTATTTCTTG
>JAWXTQ010000116.1:0-6956 GCA_044433405.1 Rikenellaceae bacterium | reverse complement strand
ACGATTATGTTAGCGATGATTACGACTACTTCGAAGAGTATTATGAAGATTAATAAAACCCAATTAAAACTACACAAAACTATGATAAGAAGAGTTATATATATGCTACTATTAATTGTAGCACCTTCGACCCTATTTGCACAGAGTGCAAGTTCTATCTATTTTATAGATAAAAACCCTATTCGTCACGAGTTGAACCCTGCGTTTGCAACAGAAAAAGGGTATTTCTCATTTCCATTTTTTGGAAGCATGTCTTTCGAGACACAAACTAATTTAGGTCTTTCAAGCGTGTTGTATCCTTATGAGGGTGGTTTGACAACTTTCCTTAATAGTAGCATACCTTCATCTACTGCAATGGATGCTTTTGATACTAATAACATCTTTAATGCAAACTTCAAGCTCCCTTTGATATCGTTTGGTTTTAATAAGTGGGGTGGTTTTAATACCTTTGGCTCTAGTATTAAAGTTAGCAGCCAGACGGTTATTCCTTATGACATGATCTCTATTATGAAAGTGGGTATGACTAACCCTACTGACAACTATTACGATCTTTCATCACTATCGTTTAATACTACAGCTTATGGTGAGGTGTATTTTGGTCACTCTCGTGAGATTCTACCTGGGCTACGCGTAGGTGCTAAGGTGAAAATGCTTTTAGGTGTGGCAAATATCAGTGCTCAATTCGAAAACTTCGATGTTAACCTATCGGAAGATTTGTGGAGAATTAGTAACACTGGTACTTTGACTGTTAATGGCGCAACACTAGAGTATGACGAAGATGGTTTAATTAGTGATATTGATGAGTTCAATGCAGGACTTAATGGTTTTGGTCTAGCTTTTGATTTAGGTGCAACCTACAAAGTTTTTGATGAGCTGACTGTAGCAGCATCTATTACAGATTTAGGATATATCAAGTGGAATGGTGAGTACACTTCAATAGCTCAAAGCCAAGCAGAACCATTCGAGTTTACAGGTTTTGAGAATATCACAACTGGCGAAGTTGAAGAGGACGATGAGAACTCTCTAGATAATCAAATAGAGAGCTTAAGTGAGGATATTAGCAACCTATTCTCGTTCTATCAAGAGAAGATGGGTGTGTCTACAACATCAAACAGAACAGCAATGTTAAGAGTGAGTGGTGAGTACGCATTTCTTGATAATTTTGTATCTGTAGGTTTGTTGTCAACAACATCATTTGGTAGTAGTATATGGACTGATCTTATGGCATCGGTTATCTGCCGACCAGCAGATTGGTTTACAGTAGCTGTTAATGGTTCGGTATCTAACTTAGGAACTGGATGCGGTGCAACTGTAAGTTTCAATCTAGATAGATTTAATCTATATGTTGGCGCAAATACAATGACTTTAAAATTCACCCCACAAGGAGTGCCAATCGGAACAACTTCGATGGCATTGAATTTCGGTGTTAATTTTATGCTTGAGAAATAGTAAGTTAATCTGAAATATTCTATTTAGAGCAGCTTTCACTTACATGAGCTAAAGCTCTTGCTTGTAGCAATAGATTTTTATTTCTTATACTCATGCCTATGGCATGGCAACGAAATAAAAATATATTGCTATTTTTGGCTACGCCAAAAAGTGAAAACCGCTAAAGAATAAACTAGCTCATGCGGTGCAAGTCGCTAAGAATCTATCTTGACTCCTGATTTGTTTAAATTGAAAAGAGGTTGTTTTGAATGAAATTCAAAACAACCTCTTTTGTAGCGAGAGCCGGGCATGATCCGGCGACCTCATGATTATGAATCATGCGCTCTAACCAGCTGAGCTACCTCGCCATAATTCTTAAACTGGGTGCAAATATAAGGGTTTTTATTTTACTAACCAAATATTTTGCGGTATATTTTAATGTTTATTTGTGTTTTATTTTTTAGTTGCCTCTTTTCCAATAGATTAATTTTTCTTAAAAATCATTAATAGTGGTGCGTATGTTAGCGAAACGGACGTTTTTTTAGTGAAGTTTACCTCGTATCTTTCGATAAAATCGTTTAATTTACCTCGGCTCCATTGCACATTTTCTATCGCATTTACTCCTGTATATTTTAGGTGTCGAAGTACCTCTAGGGGTGAGTCGAATAGTAGTTCCATGCTGTAGCTATCGGTGAACACTTTTGTGTAACCAGACTCTTTAAACCACTCTTCATATTCGCTTAGTGAGTAATACTGAAGCCCTTTGGAGTGAGTTGATAGGGATATCTCTTTGAAGTTATCAGGTGTGAATGTGGTAATTGCAACATAACCACCACTGTTTAGTGGTAGGTTTGAGATGAAATTTTTAGGATTTTCGAACCACTGAATCGTCGATGCTGATGCTATTAGGTCATATTTGTTTGGAAACTCTCCGTTTTCGGCATCACAAAATAGATACTCCACTTTTTTGCCACTACACACGCTCTCTAGATAGGGGTGCGCCTCTTGCGATATGTCGTTTAATAGCCATGAGCATTGGGGATATTGCTCTATAAGGTGTTTTGTGAGAAATCCAGTGCCTGCACCAAACTCTAATGCGTATATAGGCGATATGTTGAGCTTTTCTAGCTGAATAGCTATTCTCTCACATATATCCTCTTGCGCTTTGGCGTGGTTGTTATAAGTGCTATAGTGGGCAGCGAAGCGCCTTTTTATTAACTCTTTATTTATCAATTTCTATAATCTCCTTCAAAATACGCATACACTCACTGTTAAAAGGGTAGTGTGGTGCCTCTATTAAAATTGGGGCAAAGATAGCTTTTTTATTCCAATAATTGAGTAGGTTTTGAGGTGGAAATATTAAATCATTTTGTGCTATTATAGCGTATTCCCACGCTTTGCAGTTAGCAGGATTGGTTTGTATGGTAGCGTAGAGAGATGTTAGTTCGTTAACGAGGGGGTCAATCTGGCGCGATGTAGGCGTGAAATTGTCGACACCCTTCGAAATCCTACGGTTAAATAGCGCCATACCGTGATCTCGTAGCGATGAGATTGTTAGCTCAAAAGATTTTTTTGGAATTCCAAATTTGTTGTCTACAGGAATAGGCGAGCCATTGATTGCAATAGTGATAGAGTCGCCAGGTAATGATGTTGTTGAGGCTACATACACACCTAGCGACCATGCTATTACAGTGATTTTGCTGTAGGTGGTGTAGTTAATCTCTAGAGGTTCTATGGTGGTGTAGTCGTATGTTATATAGATGTCGCAATTTTCAAAATCCATAACACCATCAAATTGCTCTTTATCGCATGACCAGCCAGCAAAAAATATAACTAATTTTTTGTTGCTATTCTCTTTTTTTAACCACTCTTGTTTCATCGTCCTTTGCTATTTTAGGATGTAAAATTATATTCTTATTTCTATATATGCAAGTTATGACCCCTAAAAAAAGGTAAAAATAATGAAGCTAAGAGCTAATTATTAGAAACTACAAAAAACTTTATGTATCTTTGCAGATTGTATAACGTATAATAGTAGATATAATAATGGAGTTAGATCTTAACGAACAACAGCAGATTAGACGTGCATCGTTAGAGGCGATTCGCGAAATGGGAATCGAACCCTATCCTGCTGAGATGTTTAAAACTAATAGCTCTTCAAAAGCCATTAGAGATGGTTTTAGTGAAGAGACTAAAGAGCAATTTTCAGATGTTATTGTAGCAGGGCGCATTATGTCGCGTCGTATAATGGGCAATGCCTCATTTGTTGAGCTTCAAGACAGCTGTGGACGAATTCAGGTATATATAAAGCGTGATGATGTTTGCCCAGAGGGTGATCCAACGCTATACAACACGCTATTCAAGAAACTTTTAGATATAGGTGATATAATTGGCGTTAGAGGATATGTTTTCTACACCAAAACAGGCGAATTGTCAATCCACTGCAAGGAGTTTAAGCTGTTAAGCAAATCTATTCGCCCGCTACCTATCGTGAAAGAGAAGGATGGTCAAACTTTTGACGCATTTACCGATCCTGAGCAACGTTATCGTCAGCGTTATCTTGACCTAGTAGTTAATCCTCAAGTCAGAGAGACATTCTTAATGCGCTCAAAGATTGTAAATACAATGCGTGAGTTTTTTAACTCTAAAGGTTATTTAGAGGTTGAAACTCCTATTCTTCAACCTATCCCAGGGGGAGCTTCAGCGCGACCATTTATCACTCACCACAACACCTTAGATATGCCGCTATATTTGCGTATAGCTAATGAACTCTACTTGAAGCGTTTGATAGTTGGTGGTTTTGAGGGAGTGTATGAGTTTGCTAAAGATTTCAGAAATGAAGGAATGGACCGTACTCACAACCCAGAATTCACTGTAATGGAGATTTATGTGGCCTATAAAGATTATCTTTGGATGATGGAATTCACTGAAGAGATGCTTGAAAAGGTTGCTATTGCCCTTCATGGCACAACAAAAGTTCAGTTGGGTGATAGAGAGGTTGATTTTGCTCGTCCATTTAAACGCCTCTCAATGACTGATGCTATTAGAGAGAAAACAGGCTTTGATATCACAGGAAAGAGCGAAGAGGAGCTGCGTGCAAAATGTAAAGAACTATCTATTGAGGTAGATGAGAGCTTCGGAAAAGGAAAGTTGATTGATGCAATCTTTGGAGAGTATTGTGAAGAAGATTTGATTCAACCAACATTTATTATAGACTATCCAACTGAGATGTCGCCACTTTGTAAGCGTCACCGCAATAATCCCGACCTAACTGAGCGTTTTGAGCTATTTGTGGTAGGTAAAGAGTTGTGTAACGCCTATACAGAGCTGAATGACCCAATTGATCAACTTGCTCGTTTCCAAGAGCAGATGCATCTTTCAGAGAAGGGTGATGATGAGGCGATGTTTATTGATATGGACTACGTGAGAGCGATGGAGTATGGAATGCCAAACTGTTCAGGTATGGGTATCGGTATCGACCGTCTTACTATGTTTATGACCAATCAAAGCTCTATTCAAGATGTGTTGCTATTCCCACAAATGAAACCTGAGAAGAAAGTGCAGAAAGATGCTATTGAGCAATATGTAGCTAAAGGAATTCCAGCAGAGTGGGCCGAGGTTTTACAAACTTTAGGCTTTATAACAGTTGATTCGTTAGCTAAAGCTGCTCCAGGCAAACTTCTAAACGACTTGGGTGGATATAACAAGAAAAATAAACTAGGATTGAAAAATCCATCTATGGATGATGTAAAATCTTGGATACAATAAATTTAAAATATTAATAAAAAGATTATTATGAGAAAAAAAATTGTAGCTGGTAACTGGAAAATGAACACCACTCCAGCAGAGGGTATCGAATTAGCTAAAAACGTAAAAGCTCTTTCAACTGAAGTGCCTAGCGATGTAACATTAATCATTGCTCCTCCATTTACTCACCTTTGCTCTGTTGCATCTGCAATCGAGGGTTCTGCTATTGCTCTTTCTTCGCAAGATTGCGCAAGCGAAAAAGGTGGTGCTTACACTGGCGAAGTTGCTGCATCAATGATTGCTCCTCTAGGTGCAAAATATGTGATTCTAGGTCACTCTGAGCGTAGAGAGTATTATGGCGAGACTTCTGAGACTCTTAACAAAAAAATGGAACAAGCTTATGCTAACGGTTTAACTCCTATCTATTGTGTGGGTGAGAAACTTGAAGAGAGAGAAGCTGAAAAACATTTCGAAGTAGTTAAAGCTCAAATCGAAGAGGTTGTATTTGGTTTAACAGCTGAGCAATATGACGATCTAGTTATCGCATACGAACCAGTTTGGGCAATCGGTACTGGCAAAACTGCAACAGCAGATCAAGCACAAGAGATTCACGCTTATATCCGTGAGGTATTAGCTTCTAAATTTGGTGAGAAAGCTGCTTCAACTCCAATCCTATATGGTGGTAGCTGTAACCCTAAAAATGCAAGCGAAATCTTCTCTAAAGCTGATGTAGATGGTGGTTTGATTGGTGGTGCTGCTTTAGTTGCTGAAAACTTTATTGCTATCGCTAAATCATTTTAATTAACTAACCTCTCATAAGAATGAAAAAAGCATACGTATTCCCTGGACAAGGCGCACAGTTTGTTGGTATGGGTAAAGATCTATACGACAACAACGCTCAGGCTAAGGAATTATTTGATAAAGCCAACGAGATTCTTGGTTTTAACATTACCGAAATAATGTTTAATGGCACAGACGAGCAGTTAAAGCAAACTAACGTTACTCAACCTGCTGTCTTTCTTCACTCAGTAATTTCGGCTATTGCTTTAGGTGACGATTTCCAACCAGATATGGTTGCAGGTCACTCACTAGGGGAGTTTAGTGCTTTAGTTGCTTCAAAAGCGTTGAGCTTTGAAGAGGGTTTGAAGCTTGTTGCAAAACGTGCTGCTGCAATGCAGAAAGCGTGTGAGCAAAACCCATCAACTATGGCTGCAATTCTAGGTCTTGAAGATGAAAAAGTAGAGCAAGCGTGTGCTGCTATCTCTGAGGTAGTGGTTGCTGCAAACTATAATTGTCCAGGGCAACTAGTGATTTCAGGTTCGAATGAAGGTGTTGATATGGCGTGCGAGGCGCTACTTGCACTGGGTGCTAAACGTGCACTTAAACTTCCAGTTGGAGGTGCATTCCACTCTCCACTTATGGAGCCAGCAAGAGTAGAGCTTGAGGCTGCAATCCAAGAGGCGATAATCACAGAGCCAATATGCCCTGTATATCAAAATGTTGATGCAAAACCTTACACTTCACCTGAGCAAATTAAGGCTAATCTTATTAAACAACTAACAGCTCCAGTACGTTGGACTCAAACGGTTCAAAATATGGTTTCTGACGGCTTAACAACTCTTGTTGAGTTAGGACCAGGTGCTGTACTACGCGGTTTAGCTAAGAAAATTGACCGTCAAATAGAGTGTCAATAAGCTATAATTGCGTATAAATAGAATGAGAGGAGCTGGTAGTTTTCTATCAGCTCCTATTTTTTGGGTTTAGCGGTTTTCACCGCATGA
>JAWXTQ010000115.1:0-6994 GCA_044433405.1 Rikenellaceae bacterium | reverse complement strand
TCTTTATAACTAGCTAAGGTGTTATTGTTAGTAACAATTTTTTTTGAATAGTGAGACACTATGCAATCGGGATGAGATTTATGATATCTTAATAGATCAGCAATAAGCGTATCTTTATAAAAGATATCATCATCAACAGTGATAATATTAGCATCAGGAAACTCTTTTAAGACGTAATAATATTTTTTGTGTGAGCGGATATCACCATCTTTGAATTTGATTGTCAGCCCACGACTCTGCTGCTTAATAAGATTATCTGACAAACTATCCACCCCATCAAACTGCTCATTTGAAAGCCACAGAATAATCATATCTGGCTTTACTGTTTGCCTAAAGATTGTCTCTACAACAAGATGCACACTCTCTATTCGGGCAGGAAATGAGGTTAGCGAAACTATAAGTTTTGGTTTAGAGACAGAGGGTTTTAAGCAATATTTTTGTGATTTTTTGGTTAAAACATAGATTATAGGTAGGAGAGTATTTGACAGAACTCTAACGAGCATCTCGTGAAACGCATAAATTTTGAATCTCACCAACAACCTATCGGAGATTCTTATAAGCGAATACCAGTTGACAAATAGATTAGTCATACCATAACAAAGTTTAATATAATCAAAGATAAAAAAAGAGAGACTTATTTTTACAATAAGTCTCTCTTTTTTAAACATATTTTAAAGGTGTGATTTGATAGACTTAAGCATATCATCACCATATAAATCTCGGCCAATAATTTCACCTTCGCGACTAATCAAGAAGTTTGCTGGCAGTTTAGAGATATTGTAAATCCCCACCAGAGGCGAATCTACTCCTTTTAAATCATTGACGCTAATCCAGGGCAAAGATTGAGTGTTTACAGCAGATATCCAGTCGTGTTTAGAGGCATCAAAAGAGACTTGAAAAATCTCGAATCCTTTATCTTTATAAGCGTTATAAACCTCTTTAAGCTCACTATTAAGCATTGCGTTGTTTTTGACATCACTACTCCAAAAGCTCAAAAGAACCACTTTACCTTTTAAGTCAGACAATTTTTGAACATCATCATAAATATCTTTAATCTCAATCTCAGGCACAGAAGATGTTTCGCCACTATTAATCACATTTGATATCATTTTGGTGATATCTACCTGATTACGAAACTTGTCGATATCAGCTAAAAGTGATTTTACGTGCGGTGAATTAGGATATATCAGAGACAAAGAGTCAGCAACCATATTAAAATAAGCAATATCACTAGCATCATTAAAAACGACGATTCCGTTTGGCATAGTTTGATAAAGTGCTATAATAGATGAAAGCGATTTACTATTTGTTATCACAAATTTTATACTTTCTCTTTTTAAATTTCTGTAAACAGATGTGATTTCTTGGCTAATTTCGTTGCGAATATCAGAATCATCACTACTATTAAATATAGAATATAAAGAGTCTAATTTATTTGAGCCATCAGCGATAGATTTATTTAAACTTCTAAGCAATTCAGAGCCTTCTGAACCCTCTACGCTATAGCCTGCAGGAATGTTATATATAGAATTTACATTGATTTGTTCGCCTTTTTCAACAAGAAGTGTAATAAATCTATTGCCTAATTTTAGATTTAAGAATTTTGCAGGATCATCTTTACTCATTTTGTATTTATAGTAGAAGCTACCACTCGAATTTGTCTTTACAGAGTCAATAATCTTCGAGGGTGCTAACTGCTCTATATACACAGTTTGATCGGGTTTTCCGTGAAATACACCAGTTATCTTTACATTATTATTGTTACACGAAGCCATAAACAAGGCAGTCGATGCAACTAGAAACAGTTTTCTATTAATTCTACAATTCATATTATATACGATCTATTTTATTTTCACATAAAAGCTATAATAAAGACAAATAATCTTTCTTATAAACAATATTTTTAATCTTCGACACGTTTAATTTTTAAATTTATATTTGCACGCAAACAGATTACAAATATATATATAATATTTTAAGTTTGCAATTTTTTTATTAGAAACGCTCAGGGAAAAGATAAAATAAGGCAAAACAGCACACCTCTTTAGTTTTTGCTAAGTTTGATGGTTGTCTAAAAACATTTGTTTTTGAATAACAGGAAAAAAACACTACCTTTGTGGTTGAATTTTATGAATTATGAATAAAGGAGCAAAAATATTATATGTTTGCCAGGAGTTGATGCCATATTTACCAGAAAACCCTGTGTCAGCATTATGTAGGCAGTTGCCTCAACAAATACAAGAGAGAGGAGCCGAAATACGCACATTTGTGCCAAAGTTTGGTTCAATAAATGAGAGACGAAACCAACTTCACGAAGTTATTCGACTTTCAGGTATGAATATTATTATAGACGATTGCGATCATCAGTTAATAATCAAGGTAGCCTCAATACCATCTGCAAGAATGCAGATATATTTCATCGACAACGACGACTACTTCACAAGGAAGCATGTTGTGCATGACGATGATGGAAACTATTTTGAGGACAACGATGAAAGAGCTATATTTTTTGCTCGCGGTATAATCGAGACTACATCAAAACTAAGATGGTCGCCAGACATTATACATTGCCACAATTGGTTCTCTGCAATTATGCCAGTATATATTAAGAGGCTATACGCAGATGATCCACTTTATGCAAACTCAAAGATTGTAATTACTCTTTACAATGATTCATTTCCAGAGTCACTCAACGAGAATTTTGCATCGAAATTAGAGAGCGAGGGAGTTGCAGCAGACGAATTGTCGATTTTAGAGAATCCAACACACGAGAATCTTTTAAAATTTGCGATTCAGTATGCAGATGGAGTGATAGTTGCAGACGAAAATGTAAATCAAAATATTATTGATTATGCACGCGAGTCGGGAACTAAAGTATTGATTAAAACAGAAAAGACAGATTATGTTGACGCTTATGATGAATTTTACAGTTCGTTACTTGAGGGTTAACAAACATAATATTTGCTAATAAACAATTTTAAATATACAATATAGATTATCATATCAATGAATAATTTAAAAATTCTAAGCCTAGCGGTGATAACCACAGCTACAGTGCTATTTTCGTGTACAAACGTAGATTCTGAGTTAGGAGTCGGTTACGTTCCAGAGTCTGAATTGATGAATGTTGACCAGATCACATTTACCGATTTTGAAAACTATACTCTTTCAGTTGACTCTGTACCAACATCACCATGGGGCGCAACAATAATTGGCAGTTTAGTCTCTCCATATTGGGGCAAGAGCAACTACTCATTTATGGCTACTTATGTTCCCTATACAGGTTTAGACGAGGATTTAATCTGGGGTACAAACCCAGTAGTTGACTCAGTTAAATTAATACTAAGCCCAGTTCATTACGTTGGTGAGGAGAGCATGAGTCAAATCATCTCTGTATATGAGCTTAGCAACCCTCTTCCAGGTTTTATGGACTCTGTATATTACTCAAATTTTGACCCAACGGGTTACGTTAAATCAGACTTACTTACAAAAATAACTATCGCTGACGAGAGCACATATAGAGTTGATCTTCCACTTGAATTTGGCACTCAATTTTTAGATACAATAGGTGGTCACTTCTATTCTGACTCACTGTTTATATTAAAATACCCTGGATTATATTTCGAAACACCAGAGGTTTCAAGCCTTGGAGTGTATCGCATTATCGACCTTCTCTATAGCGGTATTGAGATATACTATCGTGACCTTGACGTAGATGAGACTGACGTAGACACTGCATTTTTCAGTATGTCAAACGACTCATACTCAGCCAACGTATCACTAACAATGATTAACCACGACTTTTCGTTAGCTGACCCAATATTTGGTGTAAATTCAAAAATCGTTGACGACACACTAACATCTCAAGAAGTTGGTTTTGTATTTGCTCAATCGGGATTAAAAACTAAAATAAATCTTAACAAGTCAAACTTTGACAATCTTAAGGACAGTATCGAAAAAGCAGGTTATAGCTCGATAGCTATTTCGAACGCCACTTTAACTGTTCCAATCAATAATGCCACTCCATCGTTAATGGATACTTCACTAAATAGGCTAGGAACATACCTAAGCTACGAGGAGATTATTGGCACAGAGGATTACGAAGTAGAGCTTGACGTACAAGAGGAGAACGATTACTACGGAACAAGTACAACAACTCACTACAATGGCTACATTAGTAGAGAGAACAAGTGCTACACAATAAACCTCACCTCACACATTCAGATGTTTTTCACAGGTGAACTTGAGGATTACGAAATAGAGATTGCGCCAGAATCACAAGATGCGTACGAATATAAAGGGGCATTTTTGGACACGAAAAATATCACACTGCAACTCACATACGTAATGATTAAATAGCGTACAAACAGAGAAAACAACATATATCGCATACTCGGAATAATTGCTGGGTATGCGATTAAATTTAATAAAAAATATGGCAGATAATATAGTTATAGTCGAGTCACCAGCAAAGGCTAAAACAATCGAAAAAATTTTAGGAAAAGATTTTACAGTCAAATCAAGTTTTGGCCACATCAGAGATCTACCCTCTAAAGGAATCGGGGTAGATATAGAGAATAACTTCAATCCAGAGTATGAAGTTTCACCAACTAAGACCAAAGTAGTAAGCGAATTAAACAAAGCTGTTAAGGAGTCGAAAGTTGTTTGGTTAGCATCCGATGAGGACCGCGAGGGAGAGGCCATTGCATGGCACCTTAGCGAAACACTAAACTTAAAAGACAAGGAGATTAAGCGAATAGTTTTTCATGAGATTACAAAACAAGCTATATTTAATGCTATAGAAAATCCTCGCGATATAGATATCAACCTCGTAAACGCTCAACAAGCAAGGCGCATACTAGACAGACTAGTTGGTTTTGAACTCTCACCAGTGCTCTGGAAAAAGGTAAGACCATCACTCTCGGCAGGTCGCGTACAGTCAGTAGCGGTGAGATTGATAGTTGATAGAGAGCGCGAGATAATCAACTTTAAGACAAAAAATTATTACAGAACCTTAGCCTATTTTACAGTTAAGGATGAGAATAACAGAGAGTATCAATTTAAGGCTGAGTTATCTGAGCGATTTAGCACTAAAGAGGAGGCGTATAAATTCTTAGAAGCGTGCAAAGGAAGTGATTTTTCGGTTGAGTCAATCGAAACAAAATCAGGAAAGCGCACTCCCTCAGCTCCATTTACAACCTCTACGCTACAGCAAGAGGCTAGCCGCAAGTTAGGATTTTCGGTAAGTCAAACAATGAGTGTAGCACAAAAGTTGTACGAAGCAGGTCACATCACATATATGCGTACCGACTCGGTAAATCTTTCGAATGAAGCAGTTGGAGCAATTAGTTCGTCAATCAAATCAACATTTGGAGACAACTACCTACAAAACCGAAAGTTCAAAACTAAGAGCAAAGGGGCACAAGAGGCGCATGAGGCAATACGTCCAACATACGCTGCAAACAAAACCATAGATGGTACATCACAAGAGAAGAGACTTTACGATCTTATCTGGAAGAGAGCTGTTGCCTCACAAATGAGCGATGCAATTATGGAGCGCACAACAATCAACATCTCAGTGAGTGGCGATAGTCGCACCTTTGTAGCCAAAGGTGAGGTTATTAAGTTTGATGGATTTATGCGACTTTATAGCGAAAGTTCGCCAGAAGATTCAGAGAAAGAGGATTCTACACTACTTCCAGCCATGAAAACAGGCGACAAGTTAGGTTTAATAAAAGTTGAATCAACGGAGCGTTTTCAACTACGCCCAGCGCGCTATTCAGAAGCATCACTAGTAAAACATCTAGAAGAATTAGGCATTGGCCGCCCATCAACATACGCACCAACTATCACAACTGTAATCAGCAGAGGCTACGTAGTTAAAGAGGATAGAGAGGGCAGCGAAAGAGTCTATACAAACATGAGTCTAGAGGGAGGTCAAATAACTGAGCAGTCGTTAAAAGAGAAGTTCGGTAGCGAAAAGTCAAAACTATTCCCAACCGACACAGGTATACTCGTTAACGACTATCTATCAGAGCATTTCCCAGAGATATTAAACTACAATTTCACAGCTAACATAGAGAAAAGTTTTGATGATATTGCGGAGGGTAACAGCGTATGGAAAAGCATGTTATCAACGTTCTACGCACCATTTCACGAAACAGTTGTTAACGCTACTAACGAAGCGAGCTACGCCTCTTCGTCAAATAGGCTATTAGGTGTTGATCCTGCAAGTGGCAAGAATGTTTATGCCAGAATGGGTCGTTTTGGAGCAATGGTTCAGATTGGAGAGAGCGACTCGGAAGAGAAGCCACAATATGCAAGTATCCGACAAGGGCAACTTCTCGAAACCATAACTCTAGAGCAAGCCTTAGAGCTATTTAGACTACCACGCAATGTTGGGGAGTACGAAGAGAAAGTAGTTACAATTGGACTAGGTCGTTTCGGTCCTTATGTTCGCCATGATAGCAAGTTCACATCACTTAGCAAGGAGGATGATCCCTATACAATCACTCTAGAGAGAGCTATTGAGCTAATTGAGGAGAAGAGATTGAAAGACAAAAACAGAGTACGCAGAGTGTTTGAATGTGACGATAAGTTGCAAGTATTGAATGGACGCTACGGAGAGTATATTGTATACGATGGAGACAACTACAAGCTACCCAAAGGGAGTGAGGTTGACACTATGAGCTACGAACAATTCATGGAGATTGTAAAAAATAGCGAACCGACATCCAAAAAGAGCACAAAAAAAGCAGCACCAAAAAAGGCAGCACCAAAGAAAGCAGTAGCCAAAAAAGCTACTACAGCTAAGAAGAGCACAACCACAACAAGAGCTCGCAAGAGCACTAAGGAGGCATAATAAATGGAGCACTACTCTACCGTAATTATCGGAGCAGGCGCAGCAGCAATGGTATGTGCTGCACAGATTGTGGGAGCACAACGTGGTATTCTCGTCCTTGAAAAGATGGAGAAGCCGCTTCGCAAGTTGCGC
>JAWXTQ010000114.1:0-7044 GCA_044433405.1 Rikenellaceae bacterium | reverse complement strand
TATATTTTGCCTCCATTTGTGCCAATATCTCAGGTTTCGACAGGCTGCTCTTTGTTAGGGTAAAATTATTTACAACTACATCTCGCATCTTCTGCCACATCAAGCGAATACGTGTAGCGTAAGGCGATGGCGAAAACGACACCTCGATACTCTCCTCAAATGGATCATCCTCTCGCACATCATATCCCATTCTCTTCATTGTCGAGAGAATATCATGGGCAATATCAGCTCTACCAATATTTCGGAAAGCACCCACTAATCGACCTGCACGTGTGGTTTGCCCAGTATCAACCAAGATTTTGAGGATGACGGAACTATCCTTAATCATCGACAAGGCAGTGCGCATAGTGAGCGGTTCGAGCTGATACATCGAGGGGGCGCAAACAATTAACGCCTCCTCCAATGAATATAGGTTCAGACCATTTTGCTTCGTTGTATTATTGGGTATATCCGCCTTTAACGAGAGTGCAGAATTACCGCCTATCAACTCGATAACATTATTATTCGCTGATTTAGAACGGATAACAACCTGCTTCGAAACGATTGTTAAGCCACTATATATTGAAAGAGACTGCTCTGCCGAAAGAGACCAATCATCGCCATACCTATCATTAGCATATAGCGAGATAAATTTCCAGAACGAGGCATACCAAGCTGTGGTATCTCCAGGAAGAGATAACGGATCAGTCACAACATACCATCCTGCAATAATTTGCGAAAGAAACCTATTATCAATTAGACGTTTGAGGTGTGTGCGAGATAGTTCTGCACTACGCACAATCAAAAAATCCTCACGATTCTGTATCTCTTTCAGAGCCTCTAATGATGCTGCTAACAGCTCTGCTTTTGTTGCCATACTATTATCTATTGCCGTAGTGTTACTATTGATTATTGCTGTGGTATCACTATTGATTGTTACCGTGGTATTGCTATTGTTTTATGCAAATATAGATATTATTTCGCAATATACCAAATCATTATACTAAGCTAATACTATTTGATTACATGTTGCGAATCCACGCAGGGGCAAGTTGTAGATCCAACTCTACGACCTCTGCCGATTCCGATTTGAGAGCTTGTGCTATTATCTCTAACTCCGACTCTGTTACTCGTCCGTTGCCAATCTCTTTCATCGCTGATACGACCAACATTACAACCTCGCTTTTATACGCCAGATTCTTTGGCACAGTGTGCTTGAATAGTATCGTGTGGTCATAAACATTGATCTTTCGAGGTGCGCCATCGGTATGGTAGACAATATTTATTGGAACTTGTGTCGAAAGTCCCAGTACATTTAGTGCGTATGCGCCAGTTGGCACAATGCGAGCCTTGTCCCTTTTGGCAATTAATCTCGCTATGCGATCCATTGATGGATAAATTACACCTAACCCCAACTCTGTGTCAATTTTGGGGTAGGCATATATCCCTTGAGCGACACGAATAAGCATATTTTTTTTACTAATCGAGAAAGCGCAACACGCACTGCACCATCGTCACCGTACCGCAAAAAGTCATCCACGAGGTATAGCTTATCCCTACCTCGCTTAACTATATGCCTTTCTATTTGATTAACGGCGTTATCCATAGCTTTTATAATTAGTAATTTGTAACAAATATAGCGTAAATTTGTTACAAAACAAATTTTAATCTATCCGAATTATCATCGATTTTTCGGACAGCACACCTACTCCGACACTCTCACGTGGAGTCTGCATCCAGATGTCGAAATTCTTGATGTACTTTAAATTTATCTCAGAAGATACTCTCTTCTCAAATTTCAAGTCGAAGAGTTGCAGCATATGGAGCGTGCGAGCGGAGCATTCAGCATTACCAATATGGTTAGTCTTGCGAAGTTCATCTATAACGCTGTTGAAATATATCTCCGCTTGACCACGCTTCGCCTTACTTGTGAAGGCATCTTCGAACTGATCGAAAGTCCATTCGATTTTATTTCGTTCAAACCCCATAATGATGTCATTGGCTCGACTCTCATACTCGCTGATAAGAGCGTTGTGTTGTTCATAGTCGGGGTTGAGTTGCCTATCTTTTTTGAGACGTTCTGCCTCTGCGCTCCACTGCTTTTCGGTCGCCTTGATTGGAATGGTGATATATTTATTGGCTCTGAGTTTCGATATTCGCAGACGTATCGCACACCTCCCATCACGTGACGGTTGGTGCTTCCAAAGTATGAAGTGAACATTGTTCATAGGGCGTGTATTTTATTTTAGTAAAACATTAGTAAAACATTTTAGTCAACTTACGGCAAAAACGCCAAAATACAACTCACTGTATCACAATGTAAAGATAATAAAATCAATTAGATACAAAATAAAACACCCCTTGTGGGAGCGTCTGGGGGCGTGTGGTCGCAAGTTCGAATCTTGTCACCCCGACTACAAAAAAAATCAGCGAGTTAGATACTTATTCTACTCGCTGATTTTTGATTTATTATGCTAATCATTAGTGTCCATAAAATCTCAACATGAGATTAACTAGACATAGATGATTTAGTTATTGCATCCGTCGCAGCTGCAACCACCTTCTGAGTCGCAATCGCCAGCGTCGCCACAACCGCAACCGCAGCCACCTGATTGAGCAGCTAAATCTTCTGGTGATGGAACTCTAACGCTAACAACTTCACCTTCAAAGTTCAAAGTTTGGCCTGCCATTGGGTGGTTGAAGTCCATTTTAATGCTATCGTCGCCAATCTCTTTGATTGTTCCCATAAGACGATTGCCGTCATTATCCATCATTGGAAGAACGTTACCTAAAACTAGTATCTCCTCGTTTACAACACCATCTACCATAAAGATATCTTTAGGAAGATCAACTAAAGCTTCGTCGATATACTCACCGTAAGACTCTTCAGGAGTTAAAGTAAATGCAAATTTGCCACCTACTTCTAGATCTTTCAAGTGCTCTTCAAATTTTGGAAGCAAACCGCCTGTACCATACACAAATTCTAATGGTTTGTCAGCATTTACTTGCTCTACAATGTTGCCATCTACTGTTAGTGTGTAGCTAAGCGACACTAATTTTTCATTTTCTACTTTCATTATTTTGTTGTTTTGTTGCCAAGACCCTAGAGCCTTGGCATATAAATATTAATATTGTTTATAGGTATGTATCAAGTGATTCACATGTACAAATCAAATTTCTATCACCATATCCTCCATCAATTTTAGAGACATAAGGGAAGAATTTACTCTCCTTAATCCACTCTAATGGATATGCAGCTTGCATTTTTGTGTAAGGGTGAGCCCACTCATCACCACAAAGCTCAACTGCTGTGTGAGGTGCCATTTTCAATAAATTATCCTCAGCATCTTCGATTGATTCACACTCTTTCTTAATAGAGACTAACGCCTCTAAGAAGCGGTCTAATTCAGCCTTAGATTCACTCTCTGTAGGTTCAACCATAAGAGTTTCGTGCACTGGGAACGAGAGCGTTGGAGCGTGGAAACCATAATCCATCAAACGACGTGCAATGTCACCAGTCTCTACACCATAATCTTTACGGAAGTTTCGACAATCAACAATCATCTCGTGACCTACACGACCTGTCGCACCGCTATATACCATCTCGTACTCGCCTTTAAGAGCGTTTGCCATATAGTTTGCATTCACAATAGCCATTTGGGTAGCTCTGCGTAGACCATTAAATCCTAGCATCTTGATATAGGCATAAGTTATAGGCAATACAAAAGCACTACCCCAAGGAGAAGCAGCTACCGCAGTGATACCATTCTCGCCACCTACACCTGCAACTACAGCATGTGAAGGGCAGAACTCAACTAGGTGCTTAGCAACTCCAATTGTTCCAACACCAGGACCACCACCACCGTGAGGAATTGCAAATGTTTTGTGCAGATTTAAGTGACAAACATCTGCGCCAATAAATCCAGGATTTGTCAAACCTACCTGCGCATTCATATTTGCACCATCCATATATACTTGTCCGCCATTAGCGTGTACAATATTGCAAAGCTCTTTAATCTCTGGCTCAAAGATACCGTGAGTTGAAGGATAAGTAATCATTGCACAACTAAGGTTATTAGCATGTTCTGCCGCCTTAGCTCTAAACTCTTCAACGTCGATATTACCTTTCTCGTCACAACCAACAATAACAATCTTCATGCCTGCCATTGCAGCTGAAGCAGGGTTTGTGCCGTGTGCTGAAGATGGAATAAGAGCAATATTTCTATGCATATTGCCGCGACTATGATGGTAAGCACGAATAACCATTAAACCTGTATACTCGCCCGTTGCACCTGAATTTGGCTGATTTGATACAGCTGCAAAACCAGTAATTATTGCTAAATCCTTCTCTAATTCGCTCATCATCTCGTGGTAACCAGCCGCTTGTTCAAACGGAACAAAAGGATGGATATTACCCCACTCGCTCCAACTTAGAGGCATCATACTTGCCGCAGAGTTGAGCTTCATAGTACAAGAGCCTAACGAAATCATGCTATCAGAGAGAGAAATATCTCTATGCTCTAGCTTTTTGATGTAGCGCATAAGCTCAGTTTCACTACGATATTTAGAGAAGATAGACTCAGAGAGAATCTCACTAGTGCGAAGGTGAGCTGCATCAATTGAAATCTTCTCATCTATAGAGTCGACAACTATTGTCTCTTTGCCAGCAGCATTTGCTAGAATAGCAATAATAGTGTTTATCTCTTGGATAGTTGTCACCTCGTCAAAGCTAATTCTTACGCTTCCCTCTGTTGGGTAGAATAGATTGATTTGACTCTCAAGCGCCAATTCTTTGATTTTATCAGAAGCAGTTACTATTTCGATTGTATCAAAATAGGTATCTGAGACTAGAGTATAACCTAACGCCTTAGCTGCCTCACCAACAGTGACTGCTGAGCTATGAGCGTGAGTTGCTATGCGAGTTATACCCTCTTTACCATGATAAACAGCAAACATCCCTGCCATAGTAGCTAAAAGAGCTTGTGCAGTACAGATATTTGATGTTGCCTTTTCGCGTTTGATATGTTGCTCTCTAGTTTGAAGAGCCATTCTTAACGCCTTGTTGCCTAAGCGGTCAACCGAAACGCCAATAATTCTACCTGGCATGGTGCGCTTGTAGCCATCTTTTGTTGCAAGGTATGCAGCAGAAGGACCACCATAACCCATAGGAATACCAAAACGCTGAGTTGAACCAACTGCGATATCAGCACCCCAAGAGGCTGGAGATTTTAGAATAGATAGAGCTAAAATATCACATGCCGCAGTAACTAACATTCCGCACTCATGAGCTTTTGCTGTAAATGCAGCGTAATCTTTGATTGTTCCATCGGCAGCAGGGTATTGCAAAATTGCACCAAACTCTTTGCCTGTAAATTCGTAATCCTCAAAAGAGTCAACCATCAACTCTATGCCAAACGCATCGGCACGAGTCATAATTACATCTAAAGTTTGAGGGAATATATTTTCATCAACAAAAAGTTGATTTTTACCCTCTTTAATTGCAGCGCGTGAACGGTTGCTATACATCATAAACATCGCTTCTGCAGCAGCAGTTGCCTCATCGAGAAGCGAACAGTTACTAACCTCCATTTCAGTTAGTGAGATAACCATTGTTTGGAAGTTCAGAAGCGCCTCCAATCGTCCTTGCGAAATCTCAGCTTGATAAGGAGTGTAAGAAGTGTACCATGATGGGTTTTCAAAAACATTTCGCATAATTGCAGCAGGCGATGAGGTTGGATAGTAACCCATACCTATAAAGCTGCGATAAGGTTTGTTTTTCGAAGCTAACTCTTTGATATGAGCTAGATACTCATATTCACTCATGCCCTCAGCAGCCATATTTAAAGGCCCTTGTAGGCGTATGTTTTCAGGAATAACTTGTGAAATTAACTCTTCTACTGAAGATACTCCAATAACTCCTAACATATCTGACAAATCAGAGTCACTTACCCCAATATGCCTACGTACAAATTTATCTTGCATTGTTTAATAAGAATTTATTATTTTTTATACTGGTTTAAACCTTCTTCTAAAAATTGAACAAACGCCTCGACATTAAGATCATAACCTCTTGGCGCAGTAAGCATATTATCGTCATCGCCCATCAACACATAATATGGTTGAGCATTAATACCAAATCTCTCAACTTGATATTGGGCATTTATCTTACCAAGAGTTTTGAGTGTACGGCCATTTGATGCTACAACCCAATCACTCTCTGGGAGTTGAAGTTTATCATCAACATAAAGAGCAACTACTACATAATCCTCGCTTAAAATCTTTTGCACCCGTGCATCTGACCACACATTAGCCTCCATCTCTCTACAATTCACACATCCATGACCTGTAAAATCAACAAACAGAGGTTTACCCTGCTCTTTAGCATACTCTGTAGCCTCTTCTAAGTCGAAGAATCCTGGGATTGAGTGAGGTAAATGGAGTTTATCGCCATACTTTACGCTATTTGTCAAACTGGCACTGCTACTACTTGCCCTACCACCCTCTAAGAGGTTAAAATCGTGGGTGTGCATTGGAGGTAAATAACCCGAAAGTGCCTTGAGCGGAGCTCCAAACATTCCTGGGATTAGATAAACTACAAAGGTAAATGTTATGATTGCAAAAAATAGTTTTTTTACTTTTAAATATGGTTCATCACTATCGTGAGCAAACTTAATTTTACCCAAGAAGTAGAAACCCAGTAGAGTGAATATTACAATCCAAATTGCTAAATATACCTCTCTATCAAGCAGCCCCCAATGGTATGTTTGGTCGGCAACAGATAGGAATTTCAAACCTAAAGCTAACTCAATAAATCCCAATACTACCTTAACCGAATTGAGCCATCCGCCAGATTTAGGAAGATTTTTCAACATTGATGGGAAAAATGCAAATAGGGTAAATGGCAAAGCAAATGCCGTTGAGAATGCAAGCATAGTGACTATTGGCGACCACACCTCTCCCTGTGTTGACTGCACTAGTATCGACCCAACAATAGGCCCAGTACATGAGAACGAAACAAGAACTAATGTTAATGCCATAAAGAAAGTTCCAATAAAACCACCTTTA
>JAWXTQ010000113.1:0-7089 GCA_044433405.1 Rikenellaceae bacterium | reverse complement strand
CGTTGGTCACATAGCGATGATAATCACGCATGGGTAGAGGTGTACACTGGTGATGGATGGCACTATATGGGCGCATGCGAACCTGAAGCAAAACTAGACAAAGGGTGGTTTAGCAGTGTTGCTACACGCTCAATGTTGATGGTAACAAAAGTGTTTGGAGACTACTACGGCAGTGAAGAGATAATCTCTAAAAATGCAACTTTTACAGATATAAACCTTACATCAAACTATGCACCTACAAAAGAGGCCGTAATTAGAGTTATGAGCGCAGGAGGAAAAGTAAATATCCCATTTGCTGATGTTGAATTCAAGGTGTTTAACTATGGTCAATTCCACACCATTGCATCAAAAAAGAGCGATGCTGATGGTTTAGTTTCACTAACAATGGGAGTAGGTGATATTCTTGTATGGGCTAACAATGGTGAGATGTTCGGATTTAGTAAACTTGCAGCCGACAATAGCGACACAACTGCAATTAGACTCAGCCTAAACAAAGATAGAAGATTTACATACTTGTTTAACATGTCAGCTCCCTCTGAGAGCGAACCAAAACAGGTTATAATCTCACCAGAGATGGAGGAGATAAACAAACAGCGAATCAGCGAAGGTAATAAGATTAGAAACAGCTATATCAACACATTCCCTGACAGCTCTGCTATAGTGACACTTGCTAAACAAATGAACATCAACAACACTAAAGCACACTTTATCATCACTTCATCACGCGGAAACAGCAGTGAGATTCTTGCTTTCTTGAACAGCGTTGAAAAAAGCAAACTACCTCTTGCAGTAGAGTATCTAGAGATGCTACCTGTTAAAGATTTAAGAGATATTTCAGCAGCAACTTTAAGTGATCACTTCACAAATGCGCTAGAGTATGAGAACAAATTTGACAAAGAGACATTCTTAAATTATCTATTAAACCCTCGCGTTTTAACCGAGAGAGTAACCGCATACAGAACAAAATTTAGCAAAGAGACTCAAGGAAGAGATCTAAAAGAGATTATCGAACTTGTATCTAAAGTGGAGGCAAACATCAAATTTTACCTAGATGGCATTATCACTTCACCCGAAGATGTTTTGACTCTAGGCATTAGCGATAGCAGATCTAGAAACACACTTTTAGTTGCTCTTTGCCGCAGTGCTGGCATTCCTGCACGCATTGAAGTAATGAGCGAAAAGGTGCAAGTATACAACACTGCAACTAAAAAATGGGAGAATATAGATTATATCAACAAACAATCTGTAGCACCTGACTACGGATATTTAAATCTTGCAAATAGCAGCAAAGATGTGGTAAAAGATCCTATTTATTACACCCATTTTACTCTATCAAAAATCAAGAATCACACCAACTCAACAGTAAACATGCCACGCAACAAAAATGTTGACATGGGTGGAGGAGCAAAATATTCAGCACTGTTTAGCAAGCCTATCGAACTTGAGGAGGGCTTTTATGTAGCCACTACTGGAAATAGATTAGAGAACGGACAGGTGTACACTTCAATAGAGAGCTTTAACATAAACAGCAACGAGCAAACTGACGTTAACCTAAAAGTTAGAACTGAGAATGTACAAGCAAATACAAGTTTTTCTCTAGACAAATTTGACATACTAATCTTGCTTCAAGAGGTTGAGAGTGGCCTAACCAAGCCAATCAACAAAATATTGACTAAAAAGGATACAAGACACCACATTTTCGCACTGATAGATCCTGGTACAGAACCAACTAACCATGCTCTTAGAGGATTAAAAGCAATAGAGAGCGAGATTAATGCGTGGGGTGGCGATTTAGTTGTAGCAGTAAAAGACAAAGAGACGTGGGATGCGTTCAATAAAAACGAATTCGGAAAACTTCCTATTACAACATACGCTATTGATGTTGAAGGCCATCTAGAAAAATTCTGTAGACTTAATGGCTATCCTAAGGAGCGTCTACCATGTTTCTTTATAATAAATCAGGATGACGAAATCGTTTATGTAGTGAATGGTTATCAAACTAACCTTTCAGAAATAATTAAGAGATTTTTGAAATAATATTTTTTTTCTTATATTTGCATAATTACTGCATTAGTGTGTTAAAGGCTTCACCTTAAACCCCTTTTTCACACGATGCAGTGTAGTATTAATTAAAACTATTTAAGTCATGAACAGTAAACTATTTTTCACCTTAATGTTAGCTCCATTACTGTTTGCATCTTGTTACAGTATCACAACTCAACAGAGCTACGATGAGTTGTATGGAAATTATATCACCCCTAGCAGGGCTAGAGTAGTTAGCAGAACAACAGTAACCACAAATACACAACCTCAACAAACTGTAGACAGTTACGCTGAAAGCAGAATAATATCTACCGAAGATATCGAAGAGGTATACTATCCAGGGATGTTTGAACAAGCATTCACCGATGGTAATGATTACGCCGCTGTCGACTACACAGATAGCAGTAACGATGGAACTTATGTCGAGGAGAGTAGCTCAACAGTGGTCTACCTTAATGTCACGCCATCGTGGTATGATATAGGTTGGTCGTTTGGCTACACACCATCATGGTATTATAGCAACCTTGCCTTAAATCCATGGTATTCACCTATGTACGTACATAGTTATTGGTATTATCGCCCTTATAATTGGTATAGTAGTTGGAACAACCCATGGTACAGCCCATGGCACAATTACTACTACTACAAGCCTTGGTATGGACCGAATAACTTTCACTCTCCATACTACAGCTACAAGCCAAAATACAACAAAAACAACACCGTGTATAGCAACAACACCTTGCGCTCTACATCACCTAGTCGAAACTACTATACAACTGGCACACGTAGCTCTTCAGGCTCAAGTGGCAACAGCTACACAAGCACTCGAAGCACTACATACTCTAGAAATAGCAGCGGTTCTTCTGTAAGAAATTCTACCTACAGCAGCAACTATAGCTCAACAAAATCGTCTGTATTCGATAGCGAAAAAGATTCAAAACGAGAAGAGATATTATCATCTAGCAGCAGTAGCTCAAGCAGCAAAAGCAGCGGCACATCTGTACGCAGTAGCTCTAGCAGCAGTAACAGCTCTAGCAGTAGCGTTCGCAGCACTAGCTCTACAAGCAGCGGTAGCTCATCTTCAGCAACTAGAAGCAGCAGTTTAAGCAGCGGCAGCTCTAGCAGCAGTGGTAGCTCAATACGCTCTAGCTCTGTCAGTTCAAGTTCAAGCTCTGGGATAAGCTCTAGCTCTAGCTCATCTAGTTCTAGATCGACATCTACATCTTCTTCAAGTAGCAGTAGTAGTAGCCGATCTACAAGCACCTCTTCTTCGAGCTCAAGTAGTTCGTCAGGAAGTAGCGTAAGAAGCAGATAAAAACAAAATGAAACTAACATATAACAAATATGAGAAATAGTAGAAAAACATTTATAGCCATATTATTATCTTGCACATTTGGATTTGCAAATGCGCAAGAGGCAATAGATATATTCAACATATCGCAAACATCGCGCTCCTTCTCAACAGCGAGGAGTGCAGCGATGGGGGGTGCATTTACAGCACTGGGAGCTGATGGAGCATCTGCTGCCATCAATCCAGCAGGTATTGGTATGTATAAAGCTAACGATTTTTCTGTAACTGGATCACTTCTATTTAGCAAGGTAAACTCAACCACTAGCGGATCGCTAGGGCAATACTATACCTATGACAAGAGCACAACAACTCCTCTAAATAACATGAGTCTAGTAATCAATCTAGGCAATAGCAATAGTGGCATTTTACGTAGTGCAAACATTGGTATTGTGTATAACAGAACAAACGATCTAAGTTCTCAAGAGTATGTGTCGGGTCATTATGAGCAAAACACCATCCTAAATATGTTTGGACGACAACTCTACGGAATTAGTCCAAGTGATATCACGAGCAGTGACAACAATCTCTACACTCCTTACAGCAACCAAAGCTCGTCGTTATGGGGAGGAATGCTTGCATACAACAGCGGATTGTTATATTCGAGCTATAGCTCACCTACTCAATACACCCCTTCGGTTAATAATGCAGGAACGCTGTTTGAGGGTGATGAGATATACCCTGAAATGACACGCAAAACCATGGGATACACAGGAGATTACGGCTTTACAGCAGGTTTTAATATTCTTGACAAGGTGTATGTCGGAACTACACTTTCAGCAATGAAATACCAATACTCTCTAGTAAACAGATATAGCGAATACTCTAACTTGAATGTTAATGTTGGTGATTTAGATGTTTTTGACTATATCCAAACTCTAAATGTAACAGGTAGTGGATTTAGTTTTAAGGTGGGTGCAATTGCCGAAGTAATTGATGGTTTAAAGATTGGTATTGCAGCACACGCTCCAACCATCTACAACATCAAAGAGGAGTATTATGCCGACATGTACAGCTACTACATGACTGATCCAACATATCTATATGCTGGCACACCATATCTACTTGGTGAATACAGAATGGTTACTGCGCCTAAATTGTTGCTTGGTGCATCATACACCTATGCAAACACATTTATTTTTAGTTTCGACTGGGAGCGCACATACTACAACAAGATGAGAGTAACAGATGGTTTTAGTTACGATGATAAAATGTATATTAACGACCAAATCACATCAACCTACAAAGCATCTAACAGCATTAGAGCAGGTATTGAAGCCAGACTAACTAGCAATTTTTATGCACGTGGAGGTTACGCACACTACTCTAACCCTTACTGTGATGGGTATAGCGACGAAGATGCGTGGAGAAATATAAGTGGTGGTATTGGCTATAAAGCTGGATCTTTATACCTAGATTTAACCTTTGTAAACATGAAAAATGTGGCATCGTCTAAATATTTCTACTCTGACACATTTAGTGATGGCACAACAATCCAAAGTGATCAAACTTACGTAAATACATACATCTATAACAGCTTGATGACAACTATTGGATTTAGATTTTAGCACATCAGTCACACTCACATAATGGAAAATTTTATAGTTTCTGCAAGAAAATATCGCCCCATAACCTTTGAATCGGTAGTGGGGCAAAATCATATTACCTCAACACTTAAAAATGCTATATCGCGCAACCAAACTGCGCATGCCTATCTTTTTTGTGGACCTAGAGGAGTCGGCAAAACAACATGTGCACGCATCTTGTCAAAGACACTCAACTGCCTAAATCTCAATGATTCTATTGAGCCATGTGGCGAGTGCGAATCGTGCAAAGCATTTGATGAGAATCGTTCATTCAACATCCATGAGCTTGATGCAGCATCCAATAACTCTGTAGAGAATATCCGTGCATTAAACGACCAAGTACGCATTCCTCCACAAGTTGGCAAATATGGAATTTATATCATCGACGAGGCTCACATGCTCTCGACTGCTGCATTTAACGCTTTTCTAAAAACACTAGAAGAGCCACCAAGTCATGCGATTTTCATTCTTGCGACAACCGAAAAACACAAAATCCTACCTACAATTCTCTCACGCTGCCAGTCATACGACTTTAAGCGCATAAGAGTTGAAGATATGGCTCAATATCTAAAGTTTATATCAACAAAAGAGGGAATAAATTTTGATGAAGAGTCGCTACATATAATCTCTCAAAAGGCCGATGGCTGCATGAGGGATGCACTTTCGATGTATGACAAAGTCGTATCTTTTTGCGGCAGCGACCTCAAACACAGCGATGTTTCTGAGGCCTTAAACATTCTAGATTACGATTCATACTTTCAGTTTGTTGATGCCTATAAACAGGGCGACTACAAAGATGCTCTACTACAGCTCGATTCGATTCTCCAAAAGGGTTTTGATGTGACCAGTTTTTTGGGTGGGCTATCAAACCATTTGCGCAATCTCTTAGTTGCTGCAGATCCAGCTACTCTTCCGCTTTTAGAGGTAACAAGTGGAATTGCTGAGCGTTTTAAGGCGCAAACATCAACGATGGCTATATCCTTGATATTTGATTCGCTAAATATCATTTCTCAGGCCGAATCAGCCACAAAATTTTCGTTAAACATTAGATTGCTAGCCGAGCTAACCATTTTAAAGCTCTGCAATCTCTCACCAATAAAGCTCACAGGTGGTAGCATTAATCAAACCTATACTCTACCTCCAATAAGCAATCCATCACCTCAGAGTGCTCCCATCCCTCAGAGCACCACCACTCCTACTAACACACAAAGTAGTAATTGCAGTGTTAACCAAGAGGTAAAAGTTGAGACTAAAAGCAGTGAGAAGACAGTAGTTAAAAGTGCAAATCCAGTAGTTCAAGCAGCTGAAAAACCAGCAGTTACGACAACATCAGTACCTACAGCACCACCACTATCGGCTTCCGAACCTACACCAATCAAACAACCTAATTCAGCGACTGCACCAAGAGGAGAAAAGCGCTCACTTTTAGGTGTTTCAATATCATCATTAACCAAGGCTACAGCCTCTGCTAAAGATGAAAGTGAGTCAGAGCAGGTTAGCTGCAAAGACAACGACACTGACTATTCAGCAGTAATCCCTGCCAGCAAAGAGACGAATGTATTAAGCGGATGCAAGCTCTACGCTGAGGAGCTTAAGAACTCACGTCCTCGTTTAGCGGGTTCGTTTGAGTATTGCACTATCAAAGATGGAAGGTTAATCATCACCGTTGCAAACCATATCTTAAGCGATGAGATCAACACCAACCGTCACTCAATTACTGAGCGACTTATGGAGTTATGCTCACTACGTCCTTTATTTTTTGATATTGTGGTAGATGAAAAAATCGAGAGTGATAAACCTCTACTACTCAGGGATGAAGACAAGTTAAAATTCATGATTGAGAAGAACAGTTCAATGTCAAAGCTGTGCACAGCATTGAATCTTGATTATGTATAATAATAATGATTAACGCCGATAATGATTAATGGAGATACTCTCCGAACATGAGCACAGGAGAAACGCAGTTTCTCCCCAAGGGGTCTCTGACCCCTGCCCTCCGCAAGGAGAGTCCAGAGCTCCACATCGCCACCGCCCTTTAAAAGCACTTTTTGCGTAGCAAAAGTGTTGGTGGCGCATAAAAACATATCACATCAAAAAAATGGGCAGGTCGAA
>JAWXTQ010000112.1:0-7112 GCA_044433405.1 Rikenellaceae bacterium | reverse complement strand
GACTATTTTAGTTGATGAAGATAAGGTAGGCGTAGATTACAATGTAATTATGGAGGCTCTAAAAGAGCAATCTATAGAGAGTCGCCCATTGTGGAAGCCTCTACATCTACAGCCTGTTTTTGCAGGTTGTCCATCGTATGTTAATGGCGTATCTGAAAATCTTTTTAAACAAGGATTATGCCTACCATCAGGACCTTGTGTAAGCGAAGAAGATGTAAAAAATATAGTTAATTTGATTAAAAACACACTTAAATAAGATGAGAAAACTACTCCTATTATCAATGCTGATGTTAGTCTGTTCGTGTGCGTCAGTGAAAAATATAAGCTACTTCCAAGACACTGTGAATGGGACGACAAATGAATTGGCTGAAGTGCAAACAATTAAGGTGCAACCTGAGGATAAGATATCAATTGTCGTAAATAGTAAAGACCCAATGTTGATGCAGCTTGTAAATTTGCCAGATGCTAATGTTAGAGTCTCTGGACAAACAAATAGTACAAACACTGAAGTTTCAGGTTATACTGTAAACAAACAAGGAGAGATTGATTTCCCAGTTTTAGGAAACGTTTATGTTGCTGGACAAACAAGAGAGGAGATTGCCCTCCTTATAAAGAAGAAATTAATATTTGAAGAGGTTGTAAAAGATCCAGTAGTAACTGTCGAGTTTGTAAATCTCACAGTCTCTGTAATGGGAGAGGTTAAAAATCCAGGTAAGTATAATATAGATAAAGAGAAAATCACAATCCTTGACGCACTGTCTATGGCTGGAGATATGACAATCTATGGTTTAAGAGAGAATGTAATAGTTCTTCGAGAGAGTAAGGGGAAGCAGATTACATATAAGGTGAATCTATTAGATGCTCAGAGTTTGTTGCAATCGCCAGCCTATTACCTCACTCAAAATGATATAGTCTATGTTGAGCCTAACAGTGTTAGAGCTCGTCAGTCGACCGTTAATGGTAATACGGTACGTTCAACATCTTTCTGGCTATCATTGGCATCATTCCTTACAACCGTAACAATTCTTTTTGTAAACTAATATCACTATGAATCAAAATACAAATAAAGATATTACTTTAAAAGACCTTTTTGAGATATTTAGAGCCAATATAGTCCTATTTATCTCATCAGTGGTTCTTGCCATGCTTGCAGCATTTATCTATCTGTCGGCAGTTCCTCCAACTTACACTAGAAAAGCTTCTATCTTGATTAAAGATGAGAAGGAAGGTAAGGGTATTAGTTCAAGTCAAGTACAAGGTTTTGATGAACTTGGCTTATTTCAATCTAACACGAATATAAACAATGAGCTAACAGTGCTTAAAACTCCTGCATTTATGCAGGAAGTTGTTAGAAGGCTTGGACTTAACAATAATTATAAAGTCAAAGACAACTACTTTAAATGGCGTGATTTATACAATAATACACCATTTAAAGTAGAGTTAGATAGTTTAATTGATAAATCTACTATAAGTTTTCATGTATCGTTCAACTCTACAGATGAGTATATCATTACAGATTTAATAGTTGATACAGAACAGTATAATGGGTCTATTGATGGGAAGTTAGATAATACAATTAAGACTCCGTGGGGAAATCTTAAATTGACAAAGACTCCTTTTTATAGTACAAATATGGCAGATACGCCTTATTTATTCTCTCACAATAGTGTTAAAAGTGTAGCTGACAACTATCTTTTAAAATTGAATGTTACTTTACAGAAGAAGGATGCTTCAGTGGTCGATCTTGTAATTACAGATGAGGTTCCGCAACGAGCTGATAATACTCTAAATACTTTAATTTCAGTTTATAATGAGAATTGGATTAAGGATAAAAATGAAATCACGCTTAATACAAATGCCTTTATAGAGGATAGACTTCGTGTTATTGAACAAGAGTTGGGCGTGGTAGATGGAGATATATCGAGTTTTAAAAGTGAACACTTAATGCCAGATGTAACGGCAGCAGCAAATATACAATTAACACAATCGACCGAGAATAGATCTCAGCAATTGGTGTTGGAGAATCAGCTCTCAATGGCAAAATATATCCGCGACTACTTAAAAGATGTAGCTAAAGCTAACGAATTAATCCCTGCAAGTACAGGCATTGAAAGTAGTGCTATTGAAGGTGAAATATCTAAATATAATGAACTTCTACTACAACGAGATGTCCTACTTGCTAATAGTGGTCAGCGTAACCCTCTTGTTGTTGATATGAATGAGAAACTGGTAGCGATAAAAGCAGGTGTTGTTCGTTCTGTTGATGAGCTTGTAAACACGTTGTCTATTCAGATTTCAAGTGCGAAAAGAGTAGAACAACAAAATAAAGCTCAACTTGCAGACAACCCAAATCAAGCCAAAGAGTTAATAAACATCGAACGACAACAGACTGTTAAAGAGGCACTTTATCTATATTTACTTCAAAAACGTGAAGAGAATGAGTTATCTCAAGCGTTTACAGCCTATAATACTAAAATTATCAGCCTTGCAGATGGATCTGCCAACCCAACAGAGCCTCGCAAACCAATGATACTACTTTTTGCATTAGTAATTGGTTTTACTATACCTATTATATATCTATTTTTGAGGGAGTCGCTAGACACATTGGTTAAGGGTAAAAAAGATGTCGAGAGTTTGAATATTCCTTACATAGGCTCTATTCCATCCATCGATGCTGATTCTTCGAGAAGAAGGATATTTAAGAGAAAAAGAGTTGTAAACGGGATTTTAGAGGTAGTTGATTCTAAAAATAGTCGTAGTTTTTCAAATGAAGCGTTTAGAGTTGTTAGAACAAATCTTGATTTTATATTAGGCAAACAAGATAGTTGTAAAGTGATTCAGGTAATCTCATTAAATCCATCATCTGGTAAGAGTTTTATATCTGCAAACCTAGCTAATAGTATGTCTATGAAAAAAGAGGCAAAAGTGTTAGTTATTGATTGCGATATGCGTAAATATGCACTTAGTAAATATGTAGGTAATCCTAAAAATGGTTTGTCAAACTATCTAAATGGAACTGTCAATAATCTTAACGAAATTATTGTCAAAGGAGAGATGTCCTTTACACTAGATGTAATTCCTGTGGGAACGATTCCTCCAAATCCATCTGAGTTGCTTTTAACAGATCGTTTTGACAATATGATTAGCGAGTTGAAATACCGTTATGACTATATCTTTATCGACTGTCCTCCAATCGAGATTGTTCCAGATGCTGCAATTGTAGGAAAACTTTGTGATACATCTATATTTATTATTCGTGCAGGTCGTTTCGATAAGCGACTCTTACCAGAAGTGACAGTTGCAAAAGAGAGCGGTAAGTATAATAATATGTGTCTACTACTTAATGATGTTGGCCTATCATCACGTGGTTATGGTTATGGCTATGGCTATGGTTACGGATATGGATACGGTTATGGTTATGGTTATGGTTATGGCTATGGAGATTCAGAAGATAATAAAAAATAAGATTGTTTAAAGTGATGTAATAAGCCAACTTTTTTACAGTGGTTGGCTAGTTACATAAATTATCTACAGTTCAATATAACTATTACTACATGTTAAATATTTTTTCACGTAAAAAATCACTAATTAAAACCGATTTTTTTAATGATTTTACCGATTTTCATTCTCATATCTTGCCAAGTGTTGATGACGGCGTAAAGAGTTTAGAGAGTGCGATTTCTATACTGGATTATTATGAGAGTATTGGTATAAAAAGGGTTGTTTTTACTCCGCATATTATGGAAAACTTTTCGGATAATTGTTCAGATTATTTGAAATCAGAATTTAAAAAGTTTACACATAACTTTAGCGGCAATATAGAGCTAAGTTTAGCTGCTGAATATATGTTAGACAGTGGGTTTTATCACCATTTAGAGAGTGGTAAGATACTGACTGTTTGGGATAATTACATACTTATTGAAACTTCATATTTACTACCTCCAATCAATCTATTTGATGCAATAAAAGATATTAAATCTAAAGGTTACTTTATCGTACTTGCACACCCTGAGAGATATGGTTATATGAGAGAGGATGATTTGCTACTTTTGAAACAAGAAGGTGTTCTTTTTCAATTAAACCTATTATCATTAACAAACTATTATGGAGAAATGGTGCAAAAAAGAGCTATTTTCCTACTTGAAAATGATATGTATAATATCATAGGTAGTGATATTCACAACCTAGAGATATTTAAAAGATGGATAGAGCAGGTTTGCCTTAAACCTAAGCATATTAAAATATTGCAAAAATTAAAAAAGAATAATATATGTGTGGAATAGTAGGCTATATAGGCAGTAAGGATGCTTATCCAATCCTAATAAAGGGTTTAAAACGATTAGAGTATCGAGGTTATGATAGTGCAGGAGTTGCACTTTTGGACAGTGACAATAATCTTAATATCTACAAAGAGAAGGGAAAGGTGTCGGAGCTAGAGGCTTATGTCAAGAGCCGCAACACTAATGGCTCTATTGGTATTGCTCACACTCGTTGGGCAACTCACGGCGAACCTTGTCAACGTAATTCTCACCCTCACTACTCAGAGTCGGAGCGTTTGGCGATAATACATAATGGCATTATTGAGAACTATGCAACTCTAAAAGCAAACCTTCAAAATGAGGGTTACACATTCAAGAGCGACACTGATACTGAGGTTCTGATTCAACTTATCGAACACGTGCAGCAGAGCAATAATCTCGATCTTTTATCGGCTGTTCAAGTATCACTTCATCAAGTTATCGGAGCTTATGCCATAGCAATATTGGATCGTGAAACTCCTAACCAAATCATTGCAGCACGCAAAAGTAGTCCACTTGTCGTAGGAGTTGGAGATAACGAATTCTTTTTAGGTTCTGATGCTACACCTATCATCGAATATACCGACAAGGTTGTTTATCTCAATGATGGTGAAATCGCAGTAATGACTCTTGGCGAGGAGCTAAAAGTGGTAGATATTGACAATGCTGAGGTAACACCTGAGATTAAGACTATAGAGCTAACACTTGGTCAAATTGAGAAAGGTGGCTATCCTCACTTTATGCTCAAAGAGATCTACGAGCAACCTGAGCGACTTAAAGATTGTATGAGTGGTCGTGTCAACTTGGAGCTAAATCGTATCTCGATGGCATCGGTGATTGACAACAAAGATAGATTGATGAATGCCTCTCGATTTATCATCGTAGCTTGTGGTACATCATGGCACGCTGCGCTTATTGGTAAACAACTCTTAGAGACCTACACCGATATCCCAGTAGATGTAGAGTATTCCTCAGAGTTTCGCTATCGTAAACCAGTAATTAAACCAACTGATGTAGTTATTGCAATCTCACAATCGGGAGAGACTGCCGACACTTTAGCTGCTATTGAATTGGCTCATGAAAAGGGTGCTTTCGTTTATGGTATTTGTAATGCTGTAGGTTCTTCAATCGCACGCCTCACAGATTCAGGAGCATACACTCATGTAGGTCCAGAGATAGGGGTCGCTTCAACTAAAGCATTTACAGGACAAGTAACAGTATTAACAATGTTAGCCCTTGCCATCGGTCGTAAACGAGGAATAATACAAGATAAAGAGCGTCTAAAATTGGTTCACGAATTAAATTCTATTCCTGATAAGATAGAGGAGGTTTTAAAATGTAATGATTTTATTAAAGACCTATCTTATACCTTTACCTATGCTCATAATTTCCTATATCTTGGACGTGGCTACAACTACCCTGTTGCACTTGAGGGGGCATTAAAACTAAAAGAGATATCATATATCCATGCTGAAGGCTATCCTGCAGCAGAGATGAAACATGGTCCTATTGCACTTATAGATAGCGAAATGCCTGTGGTAGTAATTGCAACTCACAATGAGATGTATGAGAAGGTATTGAGTAATATACAAGAGCTAAAAGCACGAGGAGCACGAATAGTAGCAATTGTAACAAAAGGTGATTTGCAGATGAAAACAATTGCTGATTACACAATCGAAATACCTGAAACTTTAGAATGTTTTGAACCTCTACTAACTACCATACCACTACAACTTTTATCATACCATATAGCAGTATGTAAAGGTAAAGATGTAGACCAACCTCGCAATTTGGCTAAGTCTGTTACGGTGGAATAAATTATTAAAACTACGTTTAATATAGAGAACTCCCCTATAGCTAGAGAGTACCCAATAATCAGAAAAACAGAACGCAAAACCTAAAATAGTAACCCAGCTCACAGCACTGACATAACTCTAAAAAGTGTTATTAGCAAAAGAGGTTTTGCAAATTTACCAAAAAGTAAAAAAAACTTTTTGGTCGTCCTCATACGCTTAAACAAAATCTAATTTATAATAATTAAATAACACAAATTAAAGAAGATTATGAAAACAAAAAAATTACTTTTAACACTACTCCTATTTATTGCATGTTTAGGTGTGGTAAATGCGCAATCTCGCTCCAATGAGATTGAAAACAAATGGTTTGCAGGAGTAGGAGTTGGTACCTTAGTCTATGTAGGTGAGTTTGATGGCGATATGAGCTTTACTGACCGTATGTCGACAGGTATGAACATCTCTTTTGGTAGATGGATATCACCATATCTAGCAGTAAAGCTTGAATATAGTGGTATAAAAGCTAGAGAATATGTTGCCTCTAACGGTACATATATCGAAAACAAATGGAACCTATCAAACTATCATGCTGATGTAATGCTTAATACAATGAATCTGTTTGGAGGATATAAATCAGATCGTGTATATAACATCTATCCATATATAGGGGTTGGTACTGCACGTAATGGTGAAATTAAAGAGAGTGTATTTGCATTTACATCAGGTATCCAAAATAGCTTTGCTGTAAGCCAATCATTTGATTTTAATTTTGATGTTAAAGGCACTATTGTAAATCAATCTTTAGATGGTCGTGTAGGAGGTCGCAAAGTCGAGGGTTTTTGGGTTTTCTCTGTTGGAGCAACTTATAAATTCTAGGTATCTTCTAATTATTCTACACATTCAATTACAACATTATAATGGAAATATTAGAGACCATAATAATCGCCATAGTAGAGGGTTTAACAGAGTTTTTGCCTGTCTCGTCGACTGGGCATATAATTATAGCACAAGATTTGATAGG
>JAWXTQ010000111.1:0-7204 GCA_044433405.1 Rikenellaceae bacterium | reverse complement strand
TCGACTGCACACGAGATAATAGTTGCTGCCACTAATGCAGTAACCATTATATAATTTAAGAATTTATTCATTTGTTCGTTTTTATTATTAAACTACCAGGCACTTCCACCATCTCTCACACCTGTTAAACTAGCACATAGTACTCCTTCGACTTCGATTTCTATCACCTCTATTTGAGGTGACTCATAATTAATGTTGTTCATTTTTTAAGTTTTTAAAATTTTTAAATTTGAGAGCAACTACATTTTCGTTGCACTCATAAATATTATATGTTTTATTTATTCTAATCTTACAGAATTTTAACAAATCTTCTCTTTTTTTAACAAATCATTTGTTCGGATAAAATACTTTTCTCTTCATAAGAGAAATTTATTTTTCCCAAAACAACCAATACAACACTGTGCTAATTTATGTATTATGCCACCTTGCGCTTTAGTTGCACAAGGTGGCATAATATAAAAAAATCGGATCAATCCGAAAAGCTATGGAGTTTGGTGGTTTTGCAAGAAGCGTCAACAACACTTTTTCCTTTTATCTTGATAGGCTTTAGTAAGCCTAGGCCTTCACTTTTTGGCGTAGCCAAAAATAGCAATAGTTTTTATTTAATTATCATGCCTAAAGGTATGATAATTAAATAAAAACTATTGCTACAAGCATGAGCTTTAGCTCATGCGGTGAGAACCGCCCAAACTAAATCGCTCATAAGGAACATTACACTCCTTTGTTATCTCAATGTCATCTCAGACCAAGATGAGCTTATCGAGGCTGATGGAGTTACATTTGGACTCTGTAATTTACGGTTAATTACGATTGATTGAGCTTTTACCTCTTTCTGAATATAGCTTCCTAACTCGCCTAGCGTTACACTTCCCTCGCTCTCTTGTAGCTTTTTAAGCAGGTAGTATGTGAATAAACCGTGCTCTTTTTCGCTATATGGAAGTGCTGTTTCGTCGTCAGAAGCTGCGCTAAATACAATCATATTTCCTTTTGGAGTACTCGCTTTTGCTTTTATAGCAACACCACGGCTACTCTCAGAAACTGTACCACCATCTCTTTTTGCACCACTAAAACATGCGTCTAAGAATACACACACATTTTCGGCCTTGAGTTCACCAAGTTCAGCATAAAGTTTATCTAGACTATAGCAACTCTCAGTCTGCTTTCCATCAGAGTCAACAGGTAGAAGATATGCACTTTTGCTATTTTCGTCAGGAATACCGTGACCAGCATAGTAGAAGATAACCTTAATATCACCAGATAGAGCCTCCGAAATATCTTTAACATCGCGGATAGCGCGCAACATTGCACCGTAGGTAGCGTCATAGTAAGAACGAATGTTATTTTTAGGCAAACCTAGAGTCTTTTCGCAATATGTGCTAAATGCATAACCATCATTTAAAGCCATTGGCACTTTAGTCACAGCCTGATAATTTTCGTTGGCGATGATAACTGCAAAAGTTTTGCTATTTTCAAGTTCAATCTCTGGGATATTCATATCTACATCCGATTTACCCATACTGATACTCTTGCTCGACACATTTGAGCCAGTTGCACTTTTATCACTAGTTGCATAATATCCGCTTTCGATAGCGTTAAAGTTGATATCGACAATAGTCTCTGTATAGGTTAGAGCCTCCTTATTATCATAACGATAGGTATTACCAGCAGGAGTTGTAAGTGTAAGACCTGCGATTGTTAATTGGTCGTTTTTGATATAGTAGCTTGCATCTGTATATTTGATGTTTTTCCAGTTACGCTCAAACACTTTCGCCTCATCATTGCTTCTAGGTACTGGCACAATAACTTGACCATAGTCTGTTTCAAGCAGGAACGATTGATTATCTGCATCGTATGGCTTAAGATTGATTTTATCAAGTTTGATATTTTGTGCATACATTTGAACATAGTCTTGCTCAGCCTGCTTTAGGAGCTCTTTGATTTTTTGCTCTCTTTTAGCCTCAGTTACACGCGCTTGATACTCTTGAAGTGTCTCGTAAGAGTCCTTAACCTGCCACTTGTTTATCGAATACTCAACAAAACTCTTAGCATATTCAGAGAAGATCGGTTTCTCGCCTGGCTTAAGCTGCATATACCCCTCTTCCGTTGAGCCTTGCGCTATTCCCGCCTTAGAGTCGTAAGCAATAAGAGTTGGTATAGATGATGGGGCGATTGGATAACCACCTAGCGAAATAATTCGCTGATTGATTGTTGCTAAATCATCATTTCTACCCATACTACTATAACAAACCGCTAGAGCTTCGGTGTATTTTAAAGATGTAGGGTCAGACGATAATATCTCATTAATTGCAAGTGATGCTTGCAAGAAATAGTCGTTTGCCTCTAGAATGATTCTAGCAGAAGCGGTAGTATCTTTCTCTGTAATACCTTTATTGTTGTATTGCACACCAAGGTTGTAATAGTTAAGAGCAAGGTGTTTTGCAACATCAAGGCTCTCTGGATTGTTATTTCTAAGAGTTGTATAAACACTTAAAGCACTCTGGAAGTCGTAATTATCTTCGTACAACTTTCCTTGAATGTTTAGCAGAGTCAAATCCTCAGGTTTAATCGCAAGAGCACTAGCGAGGTATTTCTGTAGATTAGAGTTGTCTTTTGTATCAATACAAGCATTAATAGCCATTGACAAAAGATTAAAATCTGTAGGATAACTTTTGATAGCCTGCTCTAACACAACTTTTGCTAACTCCTCATCACCAATATTTTGACAAGCTTTTGCCAAATATGTCGATACTACCAACTTGTTTTTAAGCTCACCAGTTTGAAGATACTCTTTAAAGTAGGTGATAGCGCGCTCGTAGTCTTTAGCGTTAAAAGTACCTGAAGCTGCAAAGTATACCATTGTTGGATAGTACTCATTTTTCACAAGATTCAAATCAGACAATACTGGCATCAAAGTAGCATCAACGTATGATTGCGCAAAAAACAAGGCAGAGGCTTGCTCTTTAACTTGCGAATAGTATATCGCTCCATTTTGAAGGTATGGATAGATATCTTGCATCATGTTTTTAGCTTTTGTATCGCTACTATTTAAGCTTATTGCAGCTACAGTGTTAGTGTAACAACCCCTTAATGCAGTGTACAGACTATCTTTGTGTGCACCATCATCGTTGTTAAGAGCAACAAATCGTTTAAAGTGAGTTGAAGCAATATCAACAGGCTCTTGTGCTTTTACACTCAATGCTATAGCACAAATAGTAAAAAGAGTTAAAAATATTTTTCGTAACATCATATTGTTATTTATTTAATTATCTTAATATATCACTAACCAGCAAATGTTTCTGTAATCTTATTGTTGCAGAATCAACTCTACACAATAAGATTACAAAAACACACTTGTTTTTAACGGTCGGTTAAAGCTAAATTGCGTCGACGAATATTAATTCTAGTTTTATACGTCTAAATTCACCACCCTCTTCTTTCAACACTTCAATATAGTAGTTGTAATCACAATCCATTACTGTTATTTCAGGGGCACTTTTCTCAAGCAACACCTTAACACCATAAGCTCTAAGGAATGCTAATTGCTCATTCTCTCTAATACCTTGACTTTTGTTAACAGTGATTGCTGAGATTTGTCCGTTTTTGTAAACTGGCTCATCTTTGAATTCACCGTAAACGCCATCATAACGAATCATACCATTAATAGGAAGTGCATCGGCGTTACCGCTAATTTTAATTTGCACCTTTTTACCCTCTTGAATATATTTTGCGAATGTTGTTTCAAGTGATTTCTTAACGATATCCATCATAGCAATAGCTGCGTGCGACTCATCAGTTTTGAATTTACCAGGCTTGAAATCCTCCATTGCAGAGTACTCAGCATCTACGTTATACTCATAGTCAATTTGATAGTTTGTGATGTTGTTACCATTTGCATCTGTAGCAGCAACCATCTTAGTGCTTACTTGGATGTTTGTGTGATCAGAGATAATATTCTCGTTTTTAGCACTCTCCATAACCTCCTCCTTGATTTGCTCAAGTACTATCTCATCCATTTGAGATTGTTGAATAAGTTCGATAGATACAAACTCGCTATCATCCTTAAGCATTGTCAACGGCTTGCGCTCTAGATTGTCATAAACATAAGTTTTATTTGTTTTAGCATTGTATACATCTGCATAGATAAGCTCAAATCCATCATCCTCTGTTACACCATACATCGCATTTCTAAACTCAAGATTACCAGTATCCATAAAGTCCTCAACATCTTCAACAGGAAGTTCTAGGTAGATTGGAGGCATTGTGTTAAAGTCTAACTCAAGCACATTTGAACCTAGGTTATATTCACCTGTTTTAACCTCCGATCTCTCAACAAGGTCGCCTGCCATACGAGTAGCAATCTCATTTTCGTAGAGTTTTATCTGATCCATTCTATTGTCGTCGTTAACACGCTCGTTATATTGATCTAGAGTCTCATCGTCCATTTTCTTAAGCCAAGTATCCATTTTGTCATTAAGCTCATCTTTAAGAAGCTTACCAAAGAATGGTGTTAAATTACCAGTCTCTTGGAACACATATTGGTAATCGTTGTTGTATAGAAGTATTTCACCGCCTGTATTGCCAGAGATAAAATCAATTGATTTAATTGATGAGTAGTCACTATTATAATAAGAACGTTGCTCAGAGTTGATTAAGTTGATAGCCATAATTCTATCTGTATCATCTACAACAAACATATATTTTCCATCTGGATGAAATTTACAACGAAGTGCAATACCCATGTTCTCATATCTTTGAAGCATTACAAAAGTCTTAGTGTCATAAGTTGTTAAGATACCATCATCTGTTAACACTGCAAGAGTATTGTCGTCAGCTGAGAATTCAAAATCGTTAATATTTCCATCAAATGTAATCTCTTTACGCATTGTGTTGCCATCAATATTATAGATTTTCATCTCTTTTCCTGATGATGCAACTAGGAAGTAGTTGTTTGAACTAATTTTCATCAACTCACACTCAAATCCATCAAAAACGATTGATTTCTCAAGTGTATAATCTCTAGTGTTATAAAACTCTATCTCATAATCTTTGTTAGCAACGGCAAATGTTTTTGCATCTGGCGAATATGTCATAGCACAATAGAGCTTTTTCTCTTTATTTTTAAACTCGTGTATCACATTTTTCTGGTCTAACACTCCTACAATTTCAAGACATTTTTTACTTCTAATAGTGTATATAACAGCACAGCTACGACCTGCTGGGTTCATAGATATGGTGTCGATATCCCCATAAAATGCGTTAATAGTAAACCCCTTAGAGTTGTATACTCTACCCTCGAATGCATAATATATAGCATAGCTATAGTAGGCTGACTTCTCTGGAGAGTGTTTTGTTGTAATCACATGCTTTTTATTCATGCTTAAGCTATCTTGTGCCTTAACATTTGAGGCACACAACAACAATATAGCTAGGATTAATGTGTGTTTTAAGTTCATAATTATTATAAAAATCGGTTAGTTTTTAGATATCTTTATGTTTGTGATTTCAACCTGCATATCTTTGTCTTGCTTTCTGTTGCGTGTCAACCATTTATGAAAATCTGACAAAGAGAGAGCCCTAGGAATATCTTCAGCCGTATCATTATCGTTAGCTCTATGAATGATATTTGGTGAAAATATCACATAGAGTTGGTTGTATTCAATACTGCTTTGTGTTGATAGAGTATATTCATCTACAACCTCACCAGCATTACTTTTTTCTTTTTCTGAGAAAAATATATATTTTGTTGAGCGTTTTATCGGAGTGAACGTTTCTGAAGAATTTTTGTATGGAAGCAAACAATATGCATCCTCTCCGTCCAACAAATAAACTGACAAATAGCCATTTTCTGGCGACCTAAATGAAAGGTAAATATCATCTCCATTCACAAAGGCATTACTGCTATATTTGCTATCTGTTCCGTTTTTCAGAACCTGAGTATCGAACCTAGTTGCTGCGTATTCAATCTCTCGAATATAACCCTTAACCTTTACATCAATAACCAATTGATTATCAATATAAGAGACCTTATATGTAGGTTCATCAATATCCTCAATCCACTCACCCTTCACCTCACTATCTCCAATGGCTTGAAAATTTGTAGATTGAGTGTCGTCACTGTTAACGATACTGGTGTAGTTGTTTTGAGATATCAACGTTCCAAATTCACTAGCTATAGCTTCAACTTTTGCTCTTTGCAGAGCAATAATCTTCGCCTCCTCTAATGAAACATTCATAGGAACAAAATACTTATATTCGAAATTAACCTTAGTACTCTTTTGAGCCCTCAGTGTTAAAGGAAGCAATAAAAGCAGGGATAGAAATAATATGTTTCTCATTATCACAAGTTTAGTATTAACCTTAAATATTTTGCTCATACAATACAGCATAACCTATATTGTCACAAGCAAAATATTTAGGTGTGCTAAAATTAACTCAATGCTTTTTTATAGCATCGCATCTAATTTCTTGTGTAGTTCTTCACCTTCGTCGATAAGTTCTTCACGGATAGTCTCTTTAACTATATCAAACGCAGTGTCGCTACTATATGCAATACGTACAAGAACCTCTTTATTTTTATTCTCTAATTCACGATAAAGTTCCATAACGTTAAGTACTTTACCTAGTTTTTGAGAAATTTTGTTTTTACTTGCGATTACTGTTTTTGAAACTGTTGCTGCCTCTTCCTCTGAAAGTTGTTGGTTAGCAATTGTACTCTCAATCAAAGCGTTGATTTCAGACTCAATTTGACCAGCAAGATTTTGTTTAGCTAGCTCAAGAGCTTGCATTTTAGCTGCATCATAGTTACCTGCAATACTCATAGCCTCACCCATGATGTATTTAGGAGTTAAATCGTCATTAAATTCATACTGCATCAAGTAAGATTTGTCAAGCTGTTTCACTATTGGTAGTGCACCTGGAGTTGTTACCCAACCTGCTTTTTGTAATTTTTTAGCCTCTTTTTTAGCCTCTTTAGTAGCTTTAGATTTTAATTGATCTTTTGATAAATTAGCAATTTCCTTGCGTTCTTTAGCTAGCTCTTTGTAGTCTTGAGCATAAGAAACTCCAGTTGCTGTAAATAAAGCTGTTAAACCTATCTACATGACAAAAAATCAAACACATTAAACTTATATTTTGATTCATAGCCACTTACAAGTATGTGTATTATGACTTCTAGTCCAGCTTTTACGAAATTTTTAGCTTTATA
>JAWXTQ010000110.1:0-7250 GCA_044433405.1 Rikenellaceae bacterium | reverse complement strand
ATGCGAATGTCAACATTAACGAAAATAATAGTCTAAAATGTTTCATACAAAAAGGGTTTAAATTATAAATATTAATCACTAAACTTCTTGTTTTTAACAGATTACATATAGAGGTAAAAAAAGGTTTTCTCTTTTTAAGAGAAAGTGGGTTTTGCAGTAGACTAATTTAAAAGAGTTTATTTCTTGTTAAGAGTAGTTATTACTAAACATTTTGTGTTATTACAAAACTTTTTTTTAATATCAAAAATGTCTGGTTCTTTAACCAAAAATAAAATTTTACTTTATTATTTTTATTTTTTTAAAAAATCAGCTCTCAGAAGCCCACAAGCAATATTTTTTGTGATTTTGCCTAATTTTCAGACTCTTTCAGATAAAAAAATTTCCTAAAAATTTGGATAAGTAATATAAATCGTTTACATTTGCTACAGATAAACTACCACTAAATAAGTAATTAAACAGTGATAGTTTTTATTTTACAGATTTACCCACTTTCTCTTAAAAAGAGAAAACATATTTCAATCACACAAACAACAATCAACTATCACACAATCACCCCAAAGACAAGCGAACACCCCAAAGCACCTTTAGGTTTAGCGTTAAGAAATTTTTGAAAAATTGGATAGAGGAAATTGAATGTTTGAAGCTCTCTCCTACATAAAGCTATTAGGCTACAGCAATACCAAACACCCCAGAGGAGAGCAAGTCTCAATTTCCCCAATTTTTCAAAAATTTTAGCGTTAAGAACCTAAGACGTGCAGGTTCTTTGTTTCTTTCTTCAAAGAAAGAAAATCAAAATAAATGAAATAAAGAATAAGAATCATAGAGATATAAAACCAAACACCTCCAATAACAACCCTATTATTCTACATTAAAAAACTCAACCTGTCGCTTAAAGGTTGAGTTTTTTATCATCACGCCACCCTGCATTTTTGCTGCGCAAAAAGTGCTTTTAACGGGCGGTGGCGATGTGGAGATCTGGAGTGTCCTTGCGGACGGCAGGGGTCATTGACCCCTTTGGGAGAAACTGCGTTTCTCCTGTGCGCATGTTCGGATGGGTAGGAGAAACTTTATTTCTCCTGTGCATAGGCTCGATTTCATTATTCAATAACCCAAGTATCACCACTATGTAATAGCTCGTCTACTGAACAGATTTTACGAGATTTCTGAACCTCTAACACTTGGTCGCGGACATTATCATCGTAAGTAGAATCTTTAACAGCACGAATGACTCCTAATGCCATAGGAAAATCAGGCCCTTTCATATTAACAAGCATCATGTGCACTCCTGGGTTCATAGCTTCAGCATCATGAACCAAGACATCGTCTAAACTCCAACCTCCTTCGCCAATAGTGATTACTTTTAAGCCTAATCCCTCTAGCACTAAACCTTTATCTTTGTTTTTACCAAAAACCATAGGCTCACCATGGCGCAAAATGATTGTGCGATCAGCACGATGCTCTTTATTGACAAAATAGTCGTGCGTTTTATCGTTAAAGATAACACAGTTTTGCATTATCTCCACAACTGAAGTTCCATCGTGACATGCCGAGGCAACTAGGCACTCTTTAGTTAGGTTGATATCAACATCAATAGCACGCGCATAGAATGTGCCACGTGCACCCAACACTAACTCACCAGGAGAGAATGGGTGTTCTACCGTACCAAAAGGAGAAGTTTTTGTTATCTTGCCTAAAGGTGAGGTTGGAGAATATTGCCCTTTAGTAAGGCCATATATCTGATTATTGAACAATAATATATTAATGTCAATATTACGTCTAATAGCATGGATAAAGTGATTACCTCCAATTGCAAGGGCATCACCATCGCCTGTAACTTGCCAAACTGTTAACTTTGGATTGGCCACCTTTACACCTGTTGCTATAGGAGTAGCACGACCGTGAATTCCATGAAAACCAAAGGTGTTCATGTAATAAGGAAAGCGCGATGAACATCCAATACCCGAAACAAAAGTGAACATCTCGTGGTTGTAGTTAAGTTTTGCTGCAATCTCAGGCATAGCCTTTTGTACAGCATTTAATATTGCGTGGTCTCCACAACCTGGACACCATTTAACCTCTTGATCGCTTTTAAAATCAATAAATGTATATTTTTTATCTAATTGTTCCATCTTATCTATTTTTTCAAGTTTTGCATCTCTAAAAACTAATTATTCAATAAACCCTCGAAATGCTCTTTCAACTCAATAACAGTGAATGGCAAACCTTGAACTTTATTAAGTTGCTTAAATTCTATATCTTGGAAATTATGACGTAGGTAATTCACAAATTGACCTAGGTTAAGCTCACAAACCACTATTTTATCAAACTTACTAAACACCTCACGCGTATTTTTTGGAAGTGGATAGATGTAGTTAAAGTGACAAAGCGAAACATCGGCACCTGCGTCGCGTAGCTCCTCAACTGCACTTAAAAGATGGCCATACGTACCACCCCAACCTACAACGAGTAACTTTCCTCCATCTTGGCTACCAAAAATTGATTGCTCTGGAATAAACTCTGCTACACGCTCAACCTTATCTTTTCGCACTGCCACCATTCTCTCATGGTTGATTGGATCGTGCGAAACTGTACCTTTTTCAAAATCTTTCTCTAAACCTCCGACTCTATGCTCAACACCTTTAGTTCCTGGGACTGCCCAACTACGCGCTAAACGCTCAGCATCTCTTTTGTATGGGAAATATGGCTCATCAGTGGGTTGGTTGATGATTGATGGCTTGATTGAAGGATAATCTTTCATTGATGGAATCTTCCATGGCTCTGAACCATTTGCGATAAATCCATCGGTCAACAACATTACTGGAGTCATATGCTCCATAGCTATTTTACCCGCCCAGAAAGCGTAGTGAAAACAGTCTGACGGTGTTGAAGCAGTCATTACCACAAGCGGACACTCACCATTTCGACCATATAGAGCTTGATTTAAATCGCTCTGCTCGGTTTTAGTAGGCAAACCAGTAGATGGACCTCCTCGCTGCACGTCAACAATAACTAATGGCAACTCTGTCATAACAGCTAAACCAATAGCCTCAGACTTCAACGAAAGACCAGGTCCTGAGGTTGTTGTAACAGCAAAATTACCTGCAAAAGATGCACCAATAGCGGTACAGATACCTGCAATTTCATCCTCGGCCTGCAATGTTTTAACTCCCAAATCTTTACGAGCAGCTAACTCTTCAAGAATATGGGTTGCAGGGGTAATAGGATAAGAACCACAAAACAGAGGCAAACCACACTTCTCTGAGGCTGCAATAAAACCCCAAGCAGTTGCTTGATTACCATTAATATTGCGATAGATACCCTTCTCTAAAGTTGCAGAAGCAACTCGATATGTGTTACCAAAAAGATGTTGGTTATGAGCAAAATTATAACCTGCATTTAAAACAATAACATTACCTTTTGCAACATCTGGCTTTTTGGCAAATTTTTTATTAATGAATTTCTCTGTAAACTCTAAAGGTCTATTATACATAAAATAGCACACTCCTAGAGCAAACATGTTTTTACACTTCACAACACTTTTATTGTCGAGTCCACTCTCTTTTAATGACTCTTTTGTCATTGAGGTGATTGGCGCAGGTACAATATTGTAGTGATCAATACCTAGCTCCACAAATGGATCATCGCTCTCAAAACAAGCTTTCCTCAATGCTTTCTCACCAAATGAGTCAGAATCAAAGATGATTGTAGCATCTTTTTTAAGCCAAACGGCATTTGCTTTCAGTGCTGCTGGGTTCATAGCTACCAGCACATCACAATAATCACCAGGGGTATGAATCACTTTGCTACCAAAGTGAAGCTGAAAACCAGAAACTCCGCTGACTGTACCCTGCGGTGCACGTATTTCAGAAGGAAAATCAGGAAATGTTGAAACCCCATTACCGATATATGCTGATGTATCAGTAAACAAAGTTCCAGTCATTTGCATACCATCACCAGAATCACCAGAGAAGCGTATAACTACATCTTCTACCCTACTTTCGTTTATGTTTTCCATAAATTTATTTAGTTTTTGTTATCATTCAAAAGACAAATGTAGATAATAATATTTTTCAAAACAAACATTTTTTTCAATATTTATAACACACCCCAAAATTGGGTGTTTTTTAATGCTAAAAAGCATTTTTTACACGCTCTTTACACCGCTGTGTATTATTTATTTTCATTACTAACCATTTTTTTATACATTTGTAGATAATTTAAAACAACAAAACAAAATATTATACAATGGAAAAAGTAAAATGTTTGATAATTGGCAGTGGCCCAGCAGGCTATACCGCAGCAATCTACACATCACGTGCTAACCTATCACCTATCTTGTATGAGGGTATCACTCCAGGAGGACAACTAACTATCACTACTGAGATAGATAACTTTCCAGGCTATCCAGAGGGAATAACTGGCACCGAAATGATGGAGGATCTCAAACGTCAAGCTCAACGTTTTGGAACAGATGTTCGCTCAGGCATTATTACAAAGGTTGATTTTAAAGCTTCGCCTTTTGTCGTTACTGTAAATGACACTGAGCAAATCGAGGCAGAAAGCATTATCATCTCAACAGGTGCAACAGCGCGCTATCTTGGATTAGAATCAGAGGTTACTTTTAGAGGCATGGGTGTTTCGGCATGTGCAACTTGTGACGGATTTTTCTATCGCAAGAAAGTGGTTGCAGTTGTTGGCGGTGGAGACACAGCTTGCGAAGAGGCTACATACTTAGCTAGCTTATGCAAGAAAGTGTATATGATTGTACGCAAAGATTACCTTAGAGCATCAAAAACTATGCAACAAAGAGTTGCTGACACTCCTAACATAGAGATACTTTTTGAATATAATACAAAAGAGATTTTAGGCGACGATGATGGAGTTACAGGAGCGTTATTAATTGACGCAGACGGTGGCGAGAAAACAATTGATATAGATGGATTTTTCTTGGCTATTGGCCACACTCCAAACACAAAAGTTTTTGAAGAATTTATTGAGTTAGACAAAGAGGGCTACATCAAAACTGAGCCTGGCAATTCAAAAACTAACATACCTGGTGTTTTTGCTGCTGGTGACGTGCAAGATCCTCACTATCGCCAAGCAATCACTGCGGCTGGTTCAGGGTGTATTGCGGCAGTTGATTGCGAAAGATATCTACAATCAAAACAGTAAAAATGGGCTCAAAATACCACAAATACCTAATATTTGTTGTTACTATAACACTAGGTTACGGCTGCTCCTATAAGGGGAATAGCAGCCGTAGCGAAAAGGTGTATCTAGATAACAGAGTGGTTATAATGAAAGATTCTGTAAAGATAGTTCAGCCCGAATATATCGACAATAGTCAAATATATTTCGATGTTAGAGACAAATATCTTAAAAATGCTAAGATAGAGGCTAAATATAGCGAGATTTCAAATTTCACAAATCTAGAACAAGCTCACGTGTCAATTTCTAACTCGTTTAATCCATTTACTGACACCAATACCATCATTATAGATTTAGATGAACTTAAAAAAGATTACACCTACCCTGTAGATGGAGCATTAATTTCGGATTATGGCATACGCAGTGGTCGAATGCACTCTGGCGTAGATATAAAACTAGAGCTTGGAGACAAAATTTACGCTCTACTGGATGGCGTTGTAAGGATGTCTAAAAACTATGGTGATTATGGCAATGTGGTTGTTCTTCGCCATACAAATGGCATAGAAACAGTATATAGCCATAACAGTAAAAACCTTGTAAAAGTCGGAGAGAGAGTAAAGCAGGGCGATGCGATAGCTCTTGGTGGCAAAACAGGCAGAGCAACAACAACTCACGTACACTTTGAGGTGCGGTCGATGGGAAAAGTGATAAATCCACACCTATTAATCAACACCACTACACGACAATTAGAGAGTGGAATATTAGTCATAACATACAACAATTCACTAATCAAAGCATCAAAAGGCGAAGCGACAAAGAGTAGCAATACAACGGCTAAAAAAGAGGAGAGTTCTGATGAAAGCTCCAAAAAGCAGGGAATATTTGCAAAGACAAAAGTGCACACCATCAAAAAAGGCGACACACTCTACTCTATTGCACGCGCCAACAACACCACTGTTGACGAGCTGTGCAAGATTAACAACATTAAAAAAACAGCAATTCTGCATATAGGCCAGCAAATTAAACTAAATTAAAGGCGTGGACAATCTAACACTAAAAGAGAAAGTATCACTTCTACCTCACCTACCAGGCGTATACCGTTTTTTTAATAAGAATGGGGTGGTAATTTATGTTGGAAAGGCTAAAAATCTAAAAAAAAGAGTATCCTCTTATTTTGTATCAACTGCGACAAAAGGGGGTAAAACCATTTCGCTAGTGCGTAATATATGCGATGTACAGCATACTGTTGTTGAGAGCGAAGAAGATGCCCTACTGTTAGAGAACAACTTTATAAAGCAGTATAAACCAAAATACAACATACTTCTCAAAGATAGCAAAACTTACCCTTGGATAGTGATAAAGAAAGAGCCTTTCCCTAGAGTTCTTCAAACTCGCAATTTAGTTAAAGATGGGTCGCAATATTTCGGACCATACTCGTCAGTTGCACTTCAAAAAAACATTTTGGATGTTGTTAGGAAAATTTACTCTATACGCTCTTGCAACCTTCGACTCACCGAGCAGGGCATTAAATCACACAAGTTTGATAGATGCTTAGAGTACCATATTGGCAACTGTAAAGCACCTTGCACTGGTGAGATATCTTTAGATGACTATCAAAGAGACATCAGTGGCGTGACTCGCATATTAAAAGGCAACATAGATCAGGCGTATGACTATCTCTATGAGATGATGGCTATTGAGGTGGCAGCTCTTCGTTTCGAAAATGCTCAGAAAATCAAAGATAAAATTGCACTACTAGATAAATATAAAAGTAAATCAGTGTTAGTCTCTCCATCGCTTGGTAATCTCGATGTTGTAACACTCATGAATGATGAGCAGTTTTATTATTGTAACTTCCTGAGGGTGTCGCATGGTGCGGTTGTAAACTCATTTTCGGTTGAGCTACGCCCATTTCTTGACGAAAGCAAGGAGGAGATTTTATCGTATGCCCTAGAGCACATTTCGCGCATTGTCGAACATGGCCTCTCGCGATATGTGATTGTTCCATTCACCCCAATTAGCGATTTCTTTAAGGGGATAGAGTTTACAATACCTCAACGAGGAGACAAACTAAAACTACTCGAATTATCGGCTAAGAACTG
>JAWXTQ010000109.1:0-7442 GCA_044433405.1 Rikenellaceae bacterium | reverse complement strand
GTGCGTAAATCCGCTAACTGCTTGATAATCAAGCTATATGGCGGAGAGAGGGGGATTCGAACCCCCGGTACAGATAACTCCGTACGTCAGTTTAGCAAACTGGTGGTTTCAGCCACTCACCCATCTCTCCTTTGCTTTCGCTGGCACAAAGGTAATCTATTTTTTTTAATTACCAAAGTTTTCGCAACAAAATTGCCAATTTTTTTATACTATTTGAGTTTTGTTCTTTTTATCTTAAATTTAGAAGATAAATCTTGAACTAATCTCTTCGTAGTTGTATACACGGTGGATAATATCAGCAAATATCTCTGCTACAGAAAGTACTGTAAACTTAGATGTGTCTGCTGTAGCTGATAGTGGAATTGTATCACTTACTATCACTTCGCATAGTGCAGAATTGTTGATTCTCTCGTATGCTGGACCTGAAAGAACAGGGTGGGTAACAACAGCGCGAACGCTTTTTGCTCCTCTTTCCATCATTAAGTCGGCAGCCATTGTGATTGTACCTGCGGTGTCAATCATGTCATCAAGAATAATAACATTTTTGTCTTTAACCTCTCCAATAACAGTCATGTTTCCGATAACATTTGCTTTTACGCGTTGTTTGTGGCTGATTACGATTGGAGTATCAAGGTAACTACTATATGCATTTGCACGTTTTGCGCCTCCCATATCTGGTGCAGCAACAACTAAATCTTCGATTCCTAGATTTTTGATGTAAGGAACAAATATTCCACTTGCATAAAGGTGGTCAACTGGGATATTAAAGAATCCTTGGATTTGATCAGCATGGAGATCCATAGTCATGATTCTATCAACGCCAGCTGCTGATAAGATATCAGCCACCATTTTAGCTCCAATTGATACACGAGGGCGATCTTTTCTGTCTTGACGAGCCCAGCCGAAGTAAGGCATTACCGCAACAATTCTATGAGCTGATGCTCTTTTAGCGGCATCAATCATCATTAATAGTTCAAAAAGATTGTCTACTGGAGGGAATGTTGATTGAATCAAGAACACTGTACATCCACGAATACTTTCGTTGAACGAGGTTTGAAATTCACCATCACTGAACTCTAAGACAGTTACGTCTCCGAGCTCTGCTCCATACGATTTTGCAATATTTTCTGCAAGGTAGCGCGATGCACGTCCAGAAAAGAATTTAATTTTATGCATTTTATTTGAGTAATTAATATTGTTTGTTTACTTGAACAACGTCGCAAAGATAGTGATATTTATCTTATTTTAAAAACACAACAGCAAATAAAGGTAAAAAATAGGTGAGCCATTTTATAAAACTTTTTTCTATTTTTCTATTTTAAATTATGAGAAAGTTCTGTAAATCAATTTACAGCATTAAAATATGAAATTATTTAGAATAAAAGAATTAAAAAAAATGACTCACCATGTCTAAGACAAGCCTAACCTTGTCGATTCATTATGTTATTTTGAATATTAATACTCTCAACGTGGATAGCATCAAGGATTTTGATTACAAGTTCGTCTGAAAGATTCATCTTTTTAGCTTGAACTTTAACATTATCTAAAATCTCTCCCCAGCGTCCAGTTTGTAGGATTGCAACGTTGTTAGCTTTTTTAACCTCGCCGATTTTTGTTGCAATTGTCATACGTTTTGAGATTAGCTCTAGTAGTTCTGCATCGAAATTGTCGATTTGTTCACGGAAAGATCGAAGAGCCTCAGTATAATCTGCATTATCACCGCTCTCTGCGCGCCATACAATTGATTTTACCAACTCAACAAGTGCACTTGGGGTTAATTGTTGAGAAGCATCGCTCCACGCCTCTGCTGGATTGATGTGACTCTCTACGATTAAGCCATCAAAATTCATGTCGGCACTGCGTTGTGATACCTCATATAAGAATTCGCGATTGCCACAAATGTGTGATGGGTCGCAAATCATAGGTAATTCGCCCATGCGACGTCTCATCTCAATTGCGATGTGCCATTGTGGGTTGTTGCGATATTTTGAGTTGTTATAGTATGAAGAGAATCCGCGATGAATAAGTCCTACCTCTTTCACCCCAACAGCTGAGATGCGTTGAACGGCACCTTGCCAAAGCTCGATATCTGGGTGCATAGGGTTTTTAATCAACACTGGAATATCAACACCTCTTAATGCGTCAGCAACATCTTGCACGCTAAATGGGTTAACAGTTGTGCGAGCACCAATCCACAATAGGTCAACACCATATTTTAATGCTAACTCAACGTGTGCTGCACTAGCAACCTCAGTAGCGATTGGCAAATTGGTTGCTTTTTTAACCTCAGCAAACCATTTTAGCCCCTCTTCGCCATTTCCTTCGAAAGTTCCTGGGCGAGTACGAGGTTTCCAGATACCTGCTCTTAATACATCTACCACTCCTGATTCTGCTAACATGCCACAGGTTGTCATAAGTTGTTCTTGCGTCTCGGCACTACATGGGCCAGAGATAATTAACGGTTTTTTAGATTTTAAACTAATCATAATTTTATTTGTTTCTATTTAATATTTTCTCTATTGAATTTGCTCTCTTTATTGCATCGTTAATGCCATCAAAGTCATCTCTTTCGAGCATTTTTCTGATTACTTGAAGTTGGTGGATGTGTTCTCTTAAAACATCCAATACGTTAAACTTGTTTTGCATAAATATTGGTGTCCACATTGATGGTGAACTTTTTGCAAGTCTAACAGTTGTTTCAAAACCTGCTCCTGAAAGATCTAAGATTTTATCCTCTTCTCTCTCTTTTTCTAGCACTGTTAAAGCTAGGGCGTAAGATGTGATGTGTGAAATGTGACTAACATAGGCGGCATGAAGGTCGTGCTGTTCGGGATTCATTGTAACTATTCTCATTCCGATAGTTGAATAGATGTGTTTTACTGCATCAACTGCATCTTTGTCAGATAGCTCTTCTTCGCAAATCACTAATGTGCGTCCAGTAAAAGCGTTATGTACTGCTGCTTGAGGTCCATGCTTCTCAGTTCCCCACATTGGGTGAGTTGCAACAAAGCGGTTTCTGTTTTTGTGACCTCTCACCATCTCACAAAGCTCCTCCTTAGTTGAACCCATATCCATCACTGTTTGATTCTGGTTAATGTTATTCAATAACTTAATCACTAGTGTTGCGATGATATTCACAGGAACAGTAATCACAATAAGGTCTATGTCTGCTCTTGATTTTATCTGTTCAAAGTCGATAACCTCGTCAACTAAACCCAGTTCGAGGGCTTTTTTACCATTGTCGGGGCAACTATCAATGCCAATTATTTTGTCGGCTAGCGAGTTGTCTCTTAGTGAGAGGGCAAAAGAGCCTCCCATTAATCCAACTCCGACGATTGCTATATTCATAATTTTACGTTTTTTTAATTATTCAACAAACACTCCCTTTTTGTATATCCCACAAATATTCAACTCCTCGGTAACTTTTCTTGCAGCATCTAGGGCTGAAAGAAACTCCTCTAGGTGGTCAAACTCCATATCTGTATGGAATAGATATCTAAATGGATCGGTTGGGATAGGGTTGGATTGAAGTTTTGTCATATTCACATTTAGTTTCTCAAAACATTTAAGAACTGAGGTTAATGAACCTCTCTCGTGTGCGATTTTGAAATATATAGAGGCTTTGTTTGAGCCAATAACTGGTTTTGCTGTGTCCTCTCTATCTATCAATAAAAAGCGAGTGTAGTTGTTCTCTACCGAGTGGATATCTTTTTTGATAATCTCTAAACCATAAAGCTCAGCTGCAAGCTCACCAGCAATTGCGGCTTGTGTGCAATCTTTCTCTTGCGAAACCACCTGCGCACTATAACCAGTGTCGCGGCTCTCTAGCAATCTAACATTATTAAGTGTACTAAGGAAATCGCCACACTGTAGCAGAGCCATTGGGTGTGACTGCACCTCTCTTATATCCTCAATTTTAGTTCCCTTGATTGCTAATAGATGTTGGTGTATACGCATGTGAATTTCACCTGTAATCTTAAGAGAATAGTTTTGCAAAAGTGCATAATTTGGGAGAATGCTTCCAGCGATTGAATTTTCGATAGCCATAACTCCTTTGTCGGCCTCTCCGCTCTCAACCATCTGGGTCAACTCACGAAAGTTCGAGCACCCCTTTATCTCGATATTCTCGCCAAGCAGTGCATAAGCCGCAGTTTGATGGAAGCATCCTTCAAATCCCTGTATTGCTACTTTTATTCTATTTTCCATGTTTAGTAAATGTAAAAACCCCCACCAATTTGGTGGGGGCATATTGTATTTTATAATTTCTTACCTGTTATTAAGATACACAAAAGCCCCCCTCTCTTTGATAAAAAAAGAAGTAAAAGAAATAACCAAAATAATATGAAGATAAATTTCTCATTTGTTAATTTTTAATTTTTGTGTGTCTTACGGATGCAAATGTATGTATTTTTTTTTAAATACCAAATTAATTTACGGCAAAGATGTCAATCATGACTTATAAAAGGATGTGATTAGACCTAGAAAATTTACTCTTCGATAAATTAATCTATTGATATTAAGCAGTCTAATGATTTGTTAAGTCATCTGAAAAATTAATAATATTTTAATTTAATCTCTTGCATGCAATCAAATAATTCCGTAAATTTGCTGCCAAGTAATTAACATTTAACAACAAAAAATATAATAACTACAATGAAAAAGATAGCAGTAATATTAGCTGGTTGCGGCTCAATGGATGGATCAGAAATTCACGAATCAACGCTTCTACTCTACGCATTAAGCAAAGCAGGGGTGAAGTATGAAATTTTTGCACCCAACAAACAGCAAGCCGACGTAATAAACTTTGTTGAGGGTGTGGCTATGAGTGAAAAAAGAAATGTGCTTTTAGAGTCTGCGAGAATTGCAAGAGGTGAAATTCAAGAGTTAACAGAGCTAGAACACACCAACTTTGATGCTTTGATTTTGCCTGGAGGTTTTGGCGCGGCAAAAAACCTATTCACCTTCGCTCTTGACGGCTTAGACTTTGTGGTGGACGATTATGTCGAGCATATAATTAACAGCTTCAATCAAGCATCGAAGCCAATAGGTGCAATGTGTATTGCTCCAATGGTGCTAGCAAAGGTGCTTGCTCATAAAAATGTAGAGATAACGCTCGGACCAACAACCGAATTATGCACTACTACAGCGCAGAAGTTTGGAGTTACAGTAACTGCCACCTCTAAAGATGGTGTTGTTGTAGATAGAGTAAACAAGGTTGTAACTACTCCTGCATATATGTATGGCGACAACACAATAGCGCAAGTGGGTGCAGGTGCAGAAAATCTAGTAACGAGCATTTTAGAACTTATATAATTATATATGTCTCTGATAAAGAAAAATAAGTGGCGCGTAATCAAGAGTGAGTATCTAGCAAAAAAACCTTGGTACACTGTACGTCACGAAACTATAGAGCTGCCTAGCGGTGAGCGTATTGAGGATTATTATGTGTTTGAGTATCCTGAGTGGGTAAACATAATCGCCATAACTAAAGAGGGTGAGATGGTGATAATCTCGCAATACAGACACGGCTTAGGAGAGTACGGCTATGAAATACCAGCAGGTTGCGTCGACCAAACGGACACATCACCTTTAGAGGCAGCAAAGCGCGAACTTTTAGAGGAGAGTGGCTATGGTGGAGGTAATTGGGAGCTACTTACAACTATCTGCGCCAATCCTGCAACTCAAAACAACCTAACTTACTGTTTTGTTGCTAGAGATGTAGAGCTTGTTGGTGTTCAAAACTTAGATAGAACAGAGGAGATAGAAGTGCAGCTAATGGAGCCTGAAGAGGTGAAGAATCTACTTCTAGAGAACAAAATCCTACAAGCGTTAATGGTTGCTCCACTTTGGAAATATATTTACACACAAGAGATAAAAACCAATCAAAAATCATGAAGAAACTATTAATGACAATTGTCGCACTATTTGCACTGAGCGGCTGTCAAAACAACAACCCAACCACTGAACCAACCAATGAGCTAAAAGTAATGGCGTGGAATATTTGGCACGCAGGTCACACCGAAGCCTATGGCGAAAAGGGGTGTGAAGGGGTGTTAGGAATTATTAAAAAGAGCGAAGCTGATGTGGTGTTGATGATTGAAACTTATGGTGCTTCTAGTCAGGTGGCTGACCATTTAGGCTTTTATCATAGGCTTATATCTAGCAACTTAAGCATTTATAGTCGCTACCCAATTGTTGAAACCTACACATTTGCCGATTCGATCTCTACATTCAATTTTGGAGGTGCTGAGATAGATATGAATGGCAAGAGAGTTAGGGTTTTCGATACATGGTTACACTATCTACCTGACACTCGTTTAGCTCCAACAGATAAAAGCGAAGCTGAAATATTAGCGTGGGAGAACGAGGGTAGTCGTGATGATGAGGTTAAGCGAGTGCTGAATGTTCTTAAGCCTTATATTGCTGAGTCTGATTCAATTCCTGTTATTATTGGAGGAGATTTTAACTCTCATTCGCATTTAGATTGGACAGAGGCTACAAAGGATATGTATAATCATGGAGGTGCAGTAGTGAATTGGAGCGTCTCGAAATATATGGAGCAAGCAGGCTTTAAGGATAGCTTTAGAGAGTTGAACAATGCCCCAGAGAAAAATATAGGTGCTACTTGGATAAGTCCAAAGGCCAGAGAAGATAGAATCGACTACATATATTATCAAGGAGGAAGCATTGACGCAATCAAGAGCGAAAGTTATGTTCAAGATTTAGGTGAGGTGTTGAATTTCTATGGTGAAGATTTCCTTTACACTTCCGATCATGGATTTGTGTTGAGTACGTTTGTTGTGAGATAGCGGGTTGATATTAAGATTAATTCTTAGCAGCTTTCACCCTTTTAGCGGTTTTTACCCTTTTAGCGGTTTTCAGCGCATGAGCTAAAGCTCACGCTTATAGGAATAGTTTTTATTTCTTATGTTTCATACCTAGGGTATGACAACGAAATAAAAACTATTCCTATTTTTGGCTGCGCCAAAAAGTGAAAGCCGAGGCGTACTAGAGCCTATCAAAAAAAGAAGAATTGTGTTTAAGTTTTTTTAGAAAAAACCTTCGTCGCTGATGCTCCTCGGGCTCACTAGCGTTCGCTGGGGATTCTCATGTATATGATGTGTGGCTTCGCGATGGTCGAGGTTGGGAATAATGATTAACGCTGATAATTATTATTGATTAATGAGCAATTCACTAACAAAGAATTAAGCTTGATCCGAAATAGTTGTTTTGGCTATAACTGCATGTAACAAACCCTTTTCTCTTAACAAGAGAAGCTAGATTGTTTTAGTTAATGTGAATAATATTTAATAAAGTAAATTAGCTATCTACATGACAAAAAATCAAACACATTAAACTTATATTTTGATTCATAGCCACTTACAAGTATGTGTATTATGACTTCTAGTCCAGCTTTTACGAAATTTTTAGCTTTATAACCA
>JAWXTQ010000108.1:0-7463 GCA_044433405.1 Rikenellaceae bacterium | reverse complement strand
TCTCGTGTGCAGTCGATCCAACTGACCATCTTAGCGATTATGATTATAGTGGTGAGTCTATGGCGATATATGTTGATGTTTCAACCAATTCTACTGAAACTAAAACATTGTTTACAGACAATGATAGTGAAGGTATAGCAATCACTTGGGAGGTTGATGATCTATTTACAATCTTTGATGAGGGTGGTGCTTTAGTTGGTAATTATATTTGTACTGTAGCAGATGGATCTAGAGGCACATTTAAGCTAGTGGCGGATGGTTTGACACTTATAGATGGTCAAACCTATACAGCTGTCTATCCTGCAACAACTGAGGAGACTCTTGAAAAGGCTAAAGCGGTTGATTTGACTGATGGGCAAAATGGTGACGAGATTAATAATCTAGCTAATACGTGTTCGATGGAGGGCACATTTACCTATAGCTATGATAGCAGTATAGCCCTAAGTTTTAGTCATAATTTAGCAATTATGACTTTGAAATTCGAAAGTGATGAAATGCCCTCAAAACTTATTTTTGAGGATGGTGATGATTACTCATACGAGGTGGTTTATAGTGAGATTACAAAAGATGAAGATACAGGTATCTACACTTCTCATATAATGATTAATCCACATGAGGTTACCCAGGCGCGTACCTTGACCTTTTCGCTCTATGCAGAGGAAGAGTCAGAGGCTTATGATGTTCGTTCGGTAGAGAGTTCAGTTTCTTACTATAAAGGTTATCGTTACACTGCTCCTGTCTCTGATTTGTGGTCGGGTAGTGGCACAGAAGATGATCCATATAAAATCTCAACGGCAACACATCTTAGTTTACTTACTAATTATGTTGCTGCGGGCAAAACATTCGCTGGTGAATATTTCTCAATGACAAGCGACATTGACCTAGGAGGAATCGATGATAATGGCAATGTCGTTTCAAGTAATGAGTGGAGTCCGATTGGGAGAATGACAAATTTCTATTTTAGTGGTATTTTTAATGGTTGTGGATACAAGATTAGTGGTTTGTATATAAATGCAAGTGGAACAGATGGCTATCCTATATATGATGAGAATAAAACAAGTGATGTTATCGACAACTTTAGCGGTAGTGGAACATCACAATCTCCTTATCTTTTAGAAGATGCTGATGATCTAATACAACTTAGCCGTATGATGATGTTGGGATATGACACTGATGGTCTCTATTTTGAATTGACAAACAACGTAGATTTAAATGGCAGCGAAGATAACCAATGGACATTGATTGGCTCATCGACTAACTCATTCAAAGGCGTATTTGATGGTGGTGGATATGAGGTTTCTAATATTTATGTTAACACTACTTCAAATGAGCAAGGTTTCTTTGGCAGAGTTGAAGGCGGTGAGATAAAGAACCTTGGTGTTAGTGGTAATATCTCAGGTGCTTTAAAAGTTGGTGGTGTCGTTGGCTATCTAATCTCTTCGTCTGTAACAAACTGTTATAACAAAGCAATCGTTACAGGCTCTGGTTCGTTTGTTGGAGGTATAACTGGATATGCAGAATCAGCTTCAGTTGCAAGTTGTTATAATAGAACAGCAGTTGTGGGTGATGCTTACGTTGGAGGTATTGTTGGTTGGCTTTACAGCTCTTCGACTATCTCAAATTGTTATAACACAGGTGTAGTTACTAGCTCACCAACAACATATCCAGTGGGTGGTATATGCGGTAGCTGTGAAAAAGGAACTACTATTACTGATAGCTATTGGTTAGACTCTTCTGATGTAAACGGTGGTTTAAAAACTATGAATTTGGGAGATGTAGATATAACAGTAAAAGTCGAAAGCGAAATGAAGAATAATTTTGATTTTGTAACTCTTCTAAACTCTACTCAAAGCCCGAGTGTTTGGAAATATGACTATACACCAGTTAATGATGGCTATCCAATCCTGACTTGGCAATAATAGTCACAAGTTGATATATGAGATTGTGGGGAGCGTAACATTCCCTTGGGTCTTGTAATAATAAACTTAATAATCTTCTACAAAAAAATCAACCTTTTGTTAAAGGTTGATTTTTTTGTAGAATAACAACGATTTTGTGTAAAAATTTGCAGGTCTAAATTTTTAGCCCTATATTTGCATTATAAGTTAATAAGAACAAATTATGCCAACAGTTTTTGAAATATTTGGAATGCGGTTCTTCTTATTTGCTAATGAACATCAGCCGATCCATATTCATGTCGTAAAAGGAGATGATAGTGCGAAAATTGCAATTGAACCAGAAATTGCGGTAGTATATAATAGGGGGCTTAAACCTAATGATTTAAAGAGAGCAACTCAGCTAACTGCAATGTACAAAGAGGATATTATTAGAAAGTGGTACGAGTTCCATGGTTAAAATATTAGTGAGATGAAAACAATTGAAAATGTTTGGTTTGAGGACAATCGTATTTATATGCTTTGTAGTGATACGAATGTTTATAGTAAGCCTTTAGAATTATTCCCTACACTGAAATCAGCAACTGATTCTCAGCGTAATAATTTTGTTATAACAATGCGTGGTGAGGCCCTTAGGTGGGCAGAGGTTGACGAGGATATTCATATTAGTAGCTTTTTTGAAGAGGTTGAGATTGAAATAGAAAATGAAGTTGCTCAGATATTTATGAATTTTCCTTGGCTTAATATCTCAGAGGTTGCCAGAGCAATTGGAATCCATAAAAGTTTACTCTCGAAATACATTTATGGAGTAAAAAAACCGAGTAAAGAGAGAGTGAATTTGATAAAATCTACGCTTAAAGAGATGGGTAATCAACTTGTTGCAATATAAGGTGTGAAATTTTATTCCCGCTAGGATGTAATACACTATCAAGCTGAATTCTTTATTGGTGGATTTGTTCGTTAATCATTATTGCCACAAACGTGAGCTTTTGCTTATGCTGTGAAAACCGCTAAAGATGTACGATCCTGATTTATTACCCATCCTATTTAAACAGCAGCGAAAAGGTGACTTTTCCGTCGTGGTTTGAGCTGACTGAGAGTGAGCCGCCGTGTAATTGCATAATCTGTTTTGATATTGCTAGGTCAATATCCCCTAGCCTGTTCCGTTCTCCCCTGTGACTAAAATATTTGCATTGGTTGCTGACACCTTCTTTGTAACGCCTTTAAGTTGTAGCATTTCAGGTGTTTGCCCTCAATATATTTCTGCTTCGTTAGTGTGTAGTGACTTGTGTTTTGTCTGCTCTTTTGTCTCTTTACACGCCTTAAGAAGTGTCGATATAATCATGTTGGGAGATGAAAGAGTTATAACCTGCTCAAAATAACTCCCTAAGAGAAACCTTAAGGCGGTAAGTATTGCTTTGTTGTCTATTTTTAAATATTGGTGTCCGATTAAAAAATGATATATTAATGTAATTATTTAAATATCAACAAATTATATAAAAACTCGAAACAGGGGGCTTACAAAAATAAACTTTACTTTAACCTCCGCCCAAATTTGGTATGTCGTTTGATTTTGCACTAAAATGAGTTCGCGGAGTACTCCTTGTACTTTAGAATCTCATTTTAGTGCAAAAGCAGGCGGCAGAGCAAATTTCCTCAAGAGTTTAACGGACACTAATTATTTTTAAACTAGTGTGTTGATAAATGCCGACTTAGGATATAAAACAGAGAATATAGCAATTGTGGGGGATTTGTATCCGCTTAATCTCTCTCAAAGAGAGGGGTTGTTTGATAATATAAAAGCACTTCCTTTTATTAAAGATGTGGTTAAATAGATACCTGCATAATGTAGGCAGCCAATTGCTGTAGATTTTTATCCTGTCGTTTGTCGTAGTCGGTTTAATATCAGTAGTAACCGTATTCTTTCAGAGCTATAAAGCTGCAAACAGCAGTTCGATTGATAGCTTGAAAAGGTAGGTGTTGGCTTTGTTCGGCCTGACTTTGCTTAGCTTAGCGATAACGTTTTTTGTAGAAAAACTTAACGTATCTACCCTTGATTTTGCCATCTATTCTTATAATTTAAGAAATTTTATGTAATTTTGCACAAAGAACTTAATATTATAATGATAATGTACAGAAAAATTTTACTTGTTTTGGCACTTGCTATAGCAGCAAATTGCGTTGTAGCTAGCACCATTGAAAAAGAGAGCTTAACAGCTGAGCAGATAGCTAAAGGTTTGCCTGCTGGAATTATAAAATCTAAGGCCAGCGCGTCGTACTGGGGCGACAAGGATAATGTTGTGCTTGTTGAGGGTGGTAAACACTCTCGTTACAACATTAAGAGTGGCGAGAGCGAGAGTTTTGAACCTGCAAAATCAAAGGTTAATCCTTCGATTCTTACAGAGATGAAAAAAACTTATTCAAATCCTACTTTCTCTCCTGACTCTTCAAAAGTAGCCTACACAAAAGATGGTAATCTGTTTGTTATGGATGTTGCAACAGGTGTGCACACTCCATTAACTAGCGACGGTACAAACCTAATCTTAAATGGGTGGTCGTCATGGGTTTATTACGAGGAGATACTTGGTCGTTCAACTAACTATAAGGCTTTCTGGTGGTCGCCAGACAGTAAAAAATTGGCCTATTATAAGTTTGACGATTCAAATGTTAAAATGTTCCCTATATACAACTCCGAAGGAAAGTATGGTACTCTAACAGAGACTCGCTACCCTAAAGCAGGCGAGGATAATCCAACTGTTGAGGTTGCAATTATTGATTTAGAGAGTGGTGAGACTACATGGGGTGATTTTAATAAGAGTGATGATCAATATTTTGGAATTCCATTTTGGAGTGCTGAGAGCGACAAATTTATGGTTCCATGGATGCCACGTGAGCAGAATGAGCTTATGTTGTATGCAGTATCGCCACTTGATGGCTCAAAAGAGCATATCTATAAAGAGCAGCAAGCAACATGGATTGACTGGATTAACCAAATGGTGTTTACAGAAGAGGGATTTTTTATGATTCGTGACTTTGAGCTTTGGGAGCAGATTTACTACCAATCTTTTGATGGCAAGGTGTTGACTCAACTGACTACTGGTCGTAATTGGGATACTAAAATTATCAAACATGATGCAAAGGCAGGAGTGATATTTTTTACCTCTAGAGCTGATGCTTCAACACGTAATGATGTGTATAAATTAACCTTGAAAGGCAAGAAGGTTGAGAAAGTGTCGCTAGGTGAGTATAACTATACTAATGTGTTAATCTCTCCTGATAACAAACATTTTGTAGCAGATATATCAAATGTTGCAGAGCCTACAAAGTTGGTGCTAATTGATATTAGCAAAAAGCCAATGATGAGAGTTTTGTCTGATAGCAAAGGTGAAAATTTTGATAAATACGAATTGGCAACTCCTCAGATGGTAGAGATTGAGGTTGATGGTTTAAAACTGCCTGGCTCTATTACTCTCCCTGCTGATTTAGATGTTAACAAAAAATATCCAGTGATTATCAATATCTATGGTGGCCCAAATGCCACTACAGTGATGAATCGTTGGAGCAATCCAAACTCAACTAACCAGTTATTGGCTAAAGAGGGTGTGATTCAAATCTCTATTGACAATAGAGCTTCAGGCCATTGTGGTAAAGAGGGTTTAAATTTTATCCACCGCTCGTTAGGACAATATGAGTTACACGACTTTATTGAATGGGTAAAATACCTACGTACTTTACCTTATGTAGATGCTGAAAAAATTGGTATAACAGGTTTCTCATTTGGGGGAACAATGACTGCCCTAGCATTAACCGATGGTGCAGAGTATTTCCAGTATGGTATCGCAGGAGGTGGCGTGTATGATTGGCAGCTTTACGACACCCACTACACTGAGCGTTATATGGATACACCTCAAGATAATAAAGAGGGATACGATTTTACACGCGTGTGGAATAGAGCTGACAAATATCTTGGTGGTGGCGTTAATGGTTCGATGTTACGTCTTTCACATGGTACGTCGGATGATAATGTGCACATGCAAAACACAATGCAGCTAATAGATGCTCTTCATAAAGAGAATAAAGAGTTTGAGTTAATGTTGTATCCAGGTGGTTATCACGGTTACGGTGGCTATCAAGGCAAACATCACACTACTGAGAATATGAGATTTTGGTACAAATATTTGTTAGGTAGAGAGTTGCCAGAGTATTACAAGTAATATCTAAGTCTTAATTTTGAAGTTTTACGAGATTGTCACATAATTAATTAGGCGGCAATCTCGTTTTTTTAATAAACATAAAAGTATGTCAGTTTTATTAGATTTTTTTGGGTGTGATAGCGATACGCATATCGAGATACCTTATAGTGAGGATGGAGTTTCGGCAGGTATTCCATTTGGTATTGAGGAGAGTTGTGATGATGCACTAGACCTAAATAAAGAGCTTATCAAAAACAAAGCCTCCACTTTTTTCGCTCGTGTAAAGGGGTGTTCAATGATAGGTGCAGGCATTGATGATGGCGATTTGGTTATTATAGATAAGCTAGTTGAACCCTACGATAACTGCATAGCAGTGTGTTATATTGATGGTGAATTTACAATGAAGAGAGTAAAATTTGAAAAGGAATATATGTTGCTTGTAGCCGAAAATCCCAACTACAAACCAATTAAAGTTACTGCCGATAATGACTTTACTATTTGGGGTGTAGTGCGTTATTCAATTAAGAAGCTGTAACTATAGTTGTAATTTAGAAATTGCTTAATTGAGCTTTTTATTTATATATATATAATAATTACTAATTTTGCTCTGTATAAAGAGCAAAATTATGGATAAAAGTATCATTAAGAAAATCATAATTCAGAAGCAAGAGGAGATCTTAGCAACTGAACTTATAGAAAGAGAGATTCCGTTAGATAGCAAATGCAACTATGTATTTGTTGGTTTACGTCGTGCGGGTAAGTCGTATCTAATGTTTCAACATATCCTTTTGCTTATTAAGAGTGGTAAGAGTAGTATTGAAGATATTTTGTATATCAATTTCGAGGATGAGCGTATCTCGATGATACAACCTTTGATAGGGAGACTAAAGCATTGATAAAATTAAACTCTGCATTTGAGATAAAAAGATCAGTAATTATCACCTCGGATGAAGAGCGTGAAATTGAGATTAATGGAATTAATATTGAGGTAATCCCAGCATGGAAATGGATTCTTGGTGATTTTTAGGGTCATTAATTATTATCGGCGTTAATCATTATTCCAAATCACTATTCCTACTAGCATGTGCTTTGGTACATGCGGTGAAAACCGCCCAACAAAACAAAACAAAACCGCTAAACAAAGTAAGCTAAGCACCTCACCGACTTTTCGGATTAACCCACTATCTCATTGTAAAACGTATCTCTTTCAACAGCATTAAACGATACCGAACTTGCAACTTTGCGCAATTTATCCTCTGTTAGGATGGTGTCGTTAGCTGCACCTGCCATTGAGTATATTTTTGTGGTGTCGTTGACTGTGCCATCTATGTCGTCAGCTCCAAAAGTTTATTAAATTCTTTGGAGTATAAATCTT
>JAWXTQ010000107.1:0-7478 GCA_044433405.1 Rikenellaceae bacterium | reverse complement strand
GCACCACTTAATCCACCATTGCCAATAGCCTCGATATTAGCCATTGAAGTGATTAAACCCTCACGCGAAGTTGTAGTGTTTGTAGCAACAATGCCGTCTAAGTTCCATCGTTTCATCTGCTCAATTAAATCATCTACCTGCTTGTGCGATAGGTCAGGTGATATCTTTATCAATATTGGGCGATACAATACTTGTCCCTTTCTAAACTCCACAATCCCCTCAAGTATTGAGCTGAGAAAGTCAGAGTTTTGCAATTTTTGCAAGTTTGCAATGTTAGGACAGCTAATGTTAATTACGAAATAGTCGATATAATCATATAGTCGTCTAAAAAGATTTAAATAATCATTTTTAGCCATTTCGTTAGTTGTAAGGGTGTTTTTCCCTAAGTTTCCACCAATTATTGTGGTGTTATTGGTACTATTACTGCGTTTGCGAAGATTGGCAACAACGTGATCTACTCCCTTGTTGTTAAATCCCATCCTATTAATAATAGCTTTATCTTTTACTATACGGAATAGTCTAGGTTTTGGGTTGCCTAACTGAGCCTTAGGGGTTACAGTACCCACTTCAATAAAACCAAATCCAAAAGCTTCAAGCTGTTCATACACCTCACTGTTTTTATCAAAACCAGCAGCCATTCCTACAGGATTCGAGAATTTCATTCCAAAAACCTCTCTCTCTAGAAGAGGGTGTTGTATGCTATAAGCTTTTTTTACTATTTTCATTCCAAAAGGAACATACCTTAACGTTTTAAGGGCAAACATTATTAAGTGATGACTTGTTTCAGGCGAGAACTGAAAAAGAAGATGTTTGATGATTTTGTACATATTGTCTAAATTTTTGGCAAAATTATATAAAAAAGTTGAAACAAAAAAACAATATTTTAGTTTGTAGTTGTGAACTCTTGTAATCCTAAACAAATATCACGCCTATATCTTCCTCCTAAATTTAGTAACCACAAGGGCAATCAAGCCCTTGTGATTTATGTGTTAATTGTTAATCGAATAGTGTTGTGTACGCCTCGGGAGTTTGACACTTCTTAGTAAATAAAAAAATGTAAGTAGTTGAGTGTTTTTTTATGTAAAAAGCCCAACCTTTTGTGAAAGGTTGGGCTTTTTACAATACATTGCGTTGTTATTTCTTTTTGTATGGCGAATAGATTAGACCATCAACTGAATCAGTACCATCCATTGTTACAAATACAGCTGTGAACATCCATTTTAGAAGTCTAACACTTGGGTGGGTAAATTCTCCGACTGGGAGTTTCACAAATAACTTATTCCACCCTTTGTTAAGATGAACTTTTGTTGGTTCGCGAGTTTCGAAATTCACATTTCCTAGTGGAACTTCGTTACTCTTAACAGTATGAGTCTCACTCCAAACTGGTGGAGCAATCTCTTGATCGTTTAACCATATATTGCTCTCTTTGATATCCCATTTGCCTTGTGGAGGCGAAAGGTCCATCTCTGAACGAGAGTAGTTTTGGAATGTTATCCACATGCCACACTCTTGATCTTTTGGTGAGTATACCCATGTGTAGGCGTAAGCTGTGTGGTTAGGTTCAGCCTTTTTATGGAATGATGGAATAAAATCACCCCATACATGGCGTAGGTAGAAACCTGCTCCAATAGCTTTTTTAGCCTTGTACTCTTTGCCCTCATACTCGTATGATGATTTTAATTCATCTTCTGGTGGAAAACTCTTTGTAAGGTCTCCTCCATTTGGGAACGCTTCGATAATCGCCCACTCAATATTTGTCTGTTTAACATAGGCAAATGGATAACCTTCGAAGTTTGTCTTTTTGTGGTGGAGCATTCTTCTTTCAAAGTCAGCAAACTCTAGAAACTCTACTGTTTTAGTTGTGTCTAGTTGCGTGCCTTTGTCGTTGTAATACTCACTACCACCGCCAAGCCATGTGCGTTCAGCAAATGCTAACATAGTTGGATATAGTGCATTTTGAATCATCATATCCTCTTCTGGTTCTACTAGCCTGTCGTGCCAGATTGCCATGATTGAGCCTGCTATGTCGTCGCTGCCAATTTCGACATTTGCAATGCGACTATTATAAAGAGCTATAATATCAGCAAATGCGTCAAAGTGGTTTAGATAGTGATATCGAGAATCAATAGCTGGGATTCCCTCTTTTGAGCGACCAAAGCTGCTCCACATCTGTATCATGTCAATTTCGCCAACTTCATAGTTCGAACCTGGATTCCACGAGATTACCTTCTTGCCTCTCTCTCTGATAAATGCTACCATCTCTGAAACAAAGGTAGGGTTGGTGATTCTCACCTCGTCAGTTCCAATATGTAGATAAGGAACATCAAAGGTTTCGCACACCTCGTCAATTAAAAGTTTAAGAATTTTCATTCCCTCAACGCTCTGCATGTCGTGTCTAAAGGTGCGAACGAATGCTGCACTGTGACCTGGCATGTCGATCTCTGGAATTAGCATCACATTATGCTCTTTACAAAACTCTACTAGCTCTTTGGCCTGCTCGATAGTGTAGAATTTGCCAGGCATGCGTGTGGTGTTGATGCTATCGTTAATCATAGGGAAGATTTTACTCTCTAAACGCCATGATTGGTTCTCTGTTAAGTGAAAGTGGAATACGTTTATCTTGTATTCTGAAAGTTTCTTAATTTCGCGCTTTAGCTCTTCAACCGATACGTAGCTTCTGCCAACATCTTGCATCAACCCACGCACTCTGAATGCAGGGTAGTCTGAAATCTGACACTTTTGTGCCTTGATAACGCCATTCTTAATATCGAGTAGTTGGCGTAATGTTTGAAATGCTAGGTAAACGCCACTCTGCTCTGTAGCCTCAATCTCTACTCCTGTTGAAGTAACGTTAAGTCTATATGCTTCATTTTTATTAACTTTTGCCTCTTCAATATCATCAACTAAAGTTATCTTTAAGCTCTTGCTCGCTTTGTCGCTAATGGTAAAGCCTAAGCCTTTAGCCTCTTTCTCGATAAAGTCGATGTCGCTGTTGTTGACTATCTTGATTTGTGTTAAATTTACATATCCCTTGCCCCATTCAACTGATTGAGGTTTTGGAAGCAGGTTGTCTTGCGCTTGTGTTTGTATGGTACTTATTAGTGCCAATAATAGTAGTGCAAAAAATCTTCTCATTTGTGCCTTTTTGATTATGTTATACGATAATATTATAGGTTTGTTAGTTGGAAATTACGCCACTTGACCTTAATGCCACCACCATCATGTATTTGAAGTGCGATGCGGCCTTTGCCGTTGCCTATCTTCTCGTCGGTTATGTCTACCATCTCAGTGCCATTTAACCATGTGGTTACTCTGTCACCATCTACCTTGATACGCATAGTGTTCCATTCGCCCTCTTTTAGGATGCTCTCTTTCTCATCGTCAATCTGCTTTAACCATCCACGACCGTACGACTCGTAGATGCCACCGCTATCGTGACCCTTTGGTGCTACCTCTACTTGCCAGCCGTTAACTTTCGCTACTGGCTCAACAAATGAGCGTATAAAAATGCCTGAATTGCCGTTTGATTCTTGCTTAAACTCTACGCTTAAATCGTAGTTGTCATAATATTTGGTTGTAGCTAGATAGCCATAACCTTTTTTAGGGCCACTCTCGCAAACTAGTAATCCCTCCTCAACATACCACAATTCTTCACCGTAAATTTCCCATCCAGCTAAATCTTTGCCGTTAAATAGGTTCTCGTTGCTCGATTGTTTACGTGGTAGCTCTTTGATTTTGATGTTGCGGAACTCAGCAGGATCGCCATGGTCTTGCAAACACATTACTCCGCTCTTAGCTAAGCCATACTCTGGTGCATCTGACCATTTGCCGCTATTCTTACGCGCAAACCAATCTTCTGTCCACGCCTCAAACTCTAATATCTTCTCGCCATTTAACCAATGCTCAACATGGCCATTGTCGAAAACAATGCGTGAGTTGTTCCACTCACCATAAGGATTAACACTCATCTTTGATTGGTCAGGTAGGTGCATTGCGTAGTCAACTCCCAATTTTTGCCACTCTTCTAGCTCACCCTCAAAGTTTGGTACATCTAAAAGTTGGTACTCTGGACCAGTAACGTAGGGAGTTTTAAATGATTTGCCCTCAACAACGTGATAAATCATTCCGCTGTTGCCTCCTTTGGTCAATTTCCAATCCCAGTCAAGTATGAAGTTTTCATACTCTTTCTCTGTAACAATGTAGCCAGTGCCGTCACTGCCTGCACCGCTAGCTTTTATTACTCCATTTACTGCAATCCATGGCTCGGTAAGGGTAGTGCCATTGAAATCTCTCCATCCATTCATGCTATTACCATCAAATAGTAATTGCCATCCATCTTGTTTTTCAGCCTCAGTAAGCGTGTTGTGTTGCGCACCGCATGATGTAAACAACGCTACAGCTCCACTTAAAGCAATCGTTCTTAGTAGCTTCATAGTTTCTAGTTATTAATGTGTAAAATTATTTAGGTTTAAATAAATCCAAGCTCCGAAAGGAAAATTGTTGAAATCGCCAATGGTGCGATATATTTAACAATAAAAATTAAAAGTTTAAAATATTTAACTTTGTATAATCCGTTTGATGAGAGTTCATCTTTGAAAATCTTATCTGATAAAACCCACCCTGTGAATATCATTATAAAAAATCCGCCTATTGGCATTAGATATATTGATGTGCCGTCGTTGAAGATGTCAAATAGGCTTTTGCTACCAATCTTTAATATTGAATCGGGTGCCATTGAGAGGCTGCACACTCCTCCCATAATCATAAGTAGGAGAGTTGTTATGTACACCCCCTTTTTTCGCGACCACTTTAGCTCCTCTGTAACACAAGCAATAATCACCTCCAAGGCTGAAACCGACGAGGTGAGCGCGGCAACAAAAAGCAGTATAAAAAATAGAATGCTTAGATAATAGCCTCCATACATTTGTGCGAAAATGTTAGGTAGAGTGATAAACACTAGCTCAGGACCTGAACTTGGAGCTATATCGTAGGTGAATACTGCAGGGAATATTGCAACACCTGCTAGTAGTGCAATAATTACGTCTGAAATGGCCACTGCCGACGAGGTAAATAGCATATTGTCTTTAGTACGGATGTATGATCCGTAAGTCATCATTGTTCCCATACCTATGCTAAGAGAGAAAAATGCTTGACCTAGGGCGTTAAGTGCCACATCTGCATTAATTTTTGAAAAGTCGGGTTTGAAAATAAACTCTATGCCCTCTTTGAATCCATCGAGAGTGAATGAGTTTATGCAAAGAATCATCAATAATATAAGTAGCACTGGCATTAATATTTTGTTGAATCTCTCAATACCCTTATCTACACCAGACATAACTATTAGAGCTGTTGAAATCAAAAAGAGTGCTATGTAGGGTAGAGGTGCTATGCCACTGGTAGTAAACTCATGAAAACTGTTCTGAATTTCAGCACTGCTCATGCTCATATATATCCCTTTGATTGCGTTAATTAAAAACGCAAGAGTCCATCCTGCAATAACAACGTAGAATGATAGCATAATAAATGAAGATACAATCCCTAAGACTCCTACGTTATACCACTTTCTGTTGGTAGCTAGCTGCTTAAATACTCCAAAAGCATTTTTTTGGGTGTTACGCCCAAGCGAAAATTCAGCAATTAGCATTGGTAATCCCACAAATGCAATGATGAGCAGGTAGACAAAGATAAATGCTCCCCCTCCACTTTCGCCTGCAATGTAGGGAAAACGCCAAATATTTCCTAGCCCTATTGCAGAACCTGCTGCGGCCGCTATCGCCCCAAAGTTTGATGAAAAACCTTTTCTCATGTTGTTTTAATTAGATAAGTCCTATTTTAGTTAAAAATATTAATATGATAGCTGTTGGTGCAATATAGCGAATCAAGAAATAGTACACTCTGAAATATCTGCGTGCAATTGCGCTGTTTATTGTCACCTCTTTTTCGAAATTCTTGCGCTGTGCAATCCAACCTGCATATATAACAATAAGAAAACCAGTTATTGTTAGCATATAAGATGATGAGAATGTATCGAGAGCATCAAATAGATTGTTATCGAAAATTCTAATTTGTGAACCATCTATTTGAGATAGGGCACACGCTGAGCCAATTACAAAGATGATTACAGCACACATTAAAACAGATTTAACTCGAGATATTTTAAACTCTTCGTTGAGATACAACACAAACACCTCCATAAGTGATACTGATGAGGTAAGAGCCGCTACCGTTAGCAACAAAAAGAATAGCACAGAGAAGAAATAGCCTCCGCTCATCTGCGAAAAAATGTTAGGTAGAGTGATAAATACAAGGTTTGGTCCAGAAGCAGGCTCTATTCCGTAGGTGAATACCGCTGGGAATATTGCTATACCTGCCAAAATTGCAATACCAATATCGCTGATGGCAACCAATGTAGCTGTCTTGAATAGATTATCTTTTTTGCGAAGATATGAGCCATAAGTTATTAAACACCCCATGCCTATGCTCATTGAGAAGAATGCTTGACCTAGAGCCTCTAGTATGATATTTGGCGTTACTTTGCTAAAGTCGGCTTTGAAAAGAAACTCTATAGCATCGTTTATGCCGCTTAAAGTGAACGAATTAATAGATAAAATAATTAGTATTAGCACTAATACTGGCATTAATATCTTGTTGAAACGCTCAATTCCCTTTTCAACCCCCAATGCTACGATAATTGAGGTTGCTATGATAAACAGTCCTGTGTATAAGATAGGTAGTGTGCCAGAATTTACAAAATCATTAAAATTTGCCTCAAGTTGAGAGGTTGTTGAGTCTACAAATGAGTTTGTTATTGATAGCTCTAGAAATGATAGAGTCCATCCTGCAATAACTGAATAGAACGAAATAATAATCAGTGAGCTAATTATGCCTAAATAGCCAATGTAGTACCACTTCTTTTTGGGTTCTAATGTTTTGAATGCTCCAAATACATTTTTGTTTGTATTTCTACCAAGTCCGAATTCGGTCATAACCAGAGGAATTCCGACAAGAATAACTATAATAAGGTAGATAATAATAAAAGCAGCACCTCCATTCTCTCCTGCTACGTATGGGAATCTCCAAATGTTGCCAAGGCCTATGGCTGAGCCAGCTATAGCGGCAATAGAGCCAAAACTACTTTTAAATTCACCTCTTTCTTTCATGTTTTTTTATATCTTTTTTAGTAAATAATTACAAAAATCGTTATTTTTTTAAACTTTTGCAAATCGAAAATCCTCTTTTATCTGTTTATAGATGGTTAACTTTGGTTATTTCTCCCTTTTGTTCAAAAAAGTTAATTATGTTTTCTGATACACAATATGCCATCTCGTTTCGCACCTGGATGGTTTGAGTGCCAATGTGAGGAGTAAGTACAGCGTTTTCTAGCTCCAAAAGCTCCTTAATAGGATAATCACCAAACTCAAAAACATCCAACCCTGCACCCCATATTACACCCTCTTTTAGAGCTGCGGCAAGTGCAT
>JAWXTQ010000106.1:0-7554 GCA_044433405.1 Rikenellaceae bacterium | reverse complement strand
ACCTCTATCCTGGCCGCCACCTTGGCCACCTCTATCTTGACCGCCACCTTGGCCGCCTCTATCTTGCTGTCCTCCACTTGGAGCATTGCCTGATGTTCCACTACCTTGAGAAGGGGTATCGGTTGTAGTTCCACTAACAGGAATCATCATTATAGCACCTGACGGACAACGAGTAGCACAGTTACCACAAGTAACATCGTCAGTAAGAACCACACAATTGTCTTTTATCCAAGTAGCAGTTCCAATTGATATTGCCGATTTCTCCTCTTTAGTTACAGAGATAATTGCACCTGTAGGACACACATCGCTACAAGCTGTACACTCTGGACGACAATAACCATTCTCGAAAGACATTTCTGGCTGCATAAATCTCGATAAATCCGACGATGGACGTAACACCTGACTTGGACAAACCGAAACACACAACTGACATCCAGTACATTTATTTTTGAACTGTTTAATACCAACAGAACCAGCAGGCAATACATGCGTTGCACGACTAGGTACTTTTTTGTCAACTATAACAGATAAACCACCATCAGTTTTAATCTCCTGAGCTTTAGCAATTGTACGTCCAAGCAGTAGAGAAGTAAGAAGAAATGTTTTACGACCATTGTCTGTAGTTTTTGTCTCACTAGTTGCTGCTAAAGATGGTTTTGCCGATTTTGAATAGTGTAAAGCATCTTTTTTACAAACCACTGTACAATCTAGACATGTCACACAACGGCTATAATCTATAGTTTTACTTTTTGAATCGATACAGGATGATTTACAACTTTTCTCACAAAGACCACAACTATTACACTTATCTTGATCTATTCTTGGCTTATAAAATGAGTATTTAGCCAAAAAACCCAACACTGTTCCTACTGGGCAAATAGTGTTACAAAATGTGCGACCACCTCGCCAAGCCAAAACAACTATCACAACAAACGAAATAAGAGCTATAATAAAGGTAGGAGCACTCTTAATCCATATATCGGTTGAATAAAATGCATAACTATCTACCCTCTCAGCAAAAAAGGCAAGGATATTGTTACCAAACTGCCATATCGGAGCAAAAAGATTAGAGGCAATACGACCATAAATGCTATATGGTTCTAAAATAACCACTACTGCACTAACACCTGCTATAAACATAGCAACAAACAGCACTAGGATTGCAATTCTCAATGGCGTTTTAGCCTTTGAGAAGCTAAATCTATACTTTTTACGTCTTGTTGCTGTATCTAGCACAACATCCTGAAACACCCCTAAAGGACATATTACAGAGCAGTAAATTCTACCAAACAGCATAGTCAAAAGTAGCAAAATCACCACTACCACAACATTGGATGACGTTATTGCTGCAACAAACTGCATCTTGGCTAACCACCCAAACCAGGCATGGATTGAGCCAGTAAAGTCTAGGAACAGTAGGGTAATCAAGGCAAATATTACCAACCCTAAAGTCATTCTAACTTTTCTTAAAATAATCATAATTTTCTAATATTAGGTTAAAGTATATGTTTAAAAATTATTGGTGTCCGACTAAAAAATAACATATTAACATAACTGTTTAAATATCAATATATTATATAAAAACTCAAAACAGAAGGCTTGCAAAAATAAACTTCACTTCGACCTCCGCCCAAATTTGGTATGTCGTTTGATTTTGCACTAAAATGAGTTCGCGGAGTACTCTTTGTACTTTAGAATCTCATTTTAGGGTAAAAGCAGGCGGCAGAGCAAATTTCCCCAAGAGTATAACGGACACTAATGTTTAAAATATATGATGAGGGCATACGCTATCTACACCTCAATCTGTTCAAAAGTAACTAAATTTTCAATAATCTCAAAACGAATAAGACAAAAACAATAAAAACATAGACAAAGTTGCAAAAAATATCAACTTTGTCTATGTCTTTTTTAAATGAATGAGTTTTGCTTTCAGCTTATAATGCACACGCAATCAAGCAAAGATACCCACCTCAACAACTACTTTTGCTTAGGTTCATAGTAGCGAACCCAATCAATTGTCATCTCTACTGGTAATTGCTCAATATTTACGTTACCTACCCAGCTTCCTCCTAGTTGAGAATCCATCAACAAATAAAAATCTGATTGATTGAATGGAAATTGTTGTCTATTCTCTAGAGAGTCAATTCGTGGATAAGTGTTAGTTTTCTTACCATTAATAAAGAAACAGATACTATCTCTGTAACGCTCTACTGCGTAAATATTATAATCATCTTTATCTACTGACGCAACTGCACCTTTAGGAGGGTTATCTATATAACCGTTGCTCAATGTGTATGGAGTGTGAATAGTTTGATATGCAATTGTATCAAAGTTTAAGTGCTCCATAATATCAATTTCACCACCCTGTGGCCAACGTTGACGCTCTGAAGGTAACAACCATAATGCTGGCCAATAACCTTGTGCACTACCATATTTTGCTTTAATCTCTACTCTACCATAACCAAAAGTTTTTTTATCTTTTGTGTAGATACCAGCTGTGATATACTCAGCTCTGTCTGACTCGTCTACAGTGTTTTCAATAGCTTTTAGAATTACAGTTCCATCTTTCACCTCTAGAAGTGGCTCGTATAGCGACATGTGACGATCCCAGTCTGAACGACCACGACCAATCCTAGTCCATACGGATGTATCTAGTTGATTGCTATTAAACTCGTCGCTCCATACTAACTCCCAGTCAGATGTCGAAGCATCATTTGTTGGTTTGCAACCTATTGTTATTAGCGTTGCAAATGCAAAAATTAGGATAAAATTTTTCATTTTAAATTTGTTTTATTTATGTGATTTCTATTGTATATCATGATTATTGCAATAATAATGGCTTAGTTACCAAACTATTCCACTCTACTATCAAGGCTCTAAACGCTGAATATTCCGAAGGAGTAATCATCGTCTTATTAACATTTATAGAGTAATTAACCACTATAACCTTTCCATCTACCTTGATAGACTTTTTAACTGAACCTACTTTGTTTTTAACCTCTTTTGTAACTGGAGATATAGATGGCTCTAGATTATCAGGAAGTGTTACTGTGTAAGAATACTCCTCATCAATTACACCATGAAGATTAAGGTTTGATGTTCGCTTGCTATTGTAGGTAGCATAGCTTGTTGTTTGAGCTACACCCTTACGTGTGGTTGGCAAATAAAGCATTGTGTAATCACCACATGGCGTTAGAGTAACAGTTTGCTCAGCACTAACCTCTAGGGAGTTTTCTTTCTGAGTTGAAGTCACGTTTGATGATGCATTCATCAACCCAGTGCTGCTATTTTTAGCATACGAAAGGTAGTTGTTACTAAATTGTGCCACTGTTGTAGCTAGAGGCTTATCACCACTCCAAGCTATTTTGCTCTCATATTTTATTGATGGAGCAACCGCCATAACTTCAACGAGGCTACCGTCGCTGATTTTAACGATTTGAGAGGCATTAGTTGCTACTGGATTTAAGCTTTTGTATGATAGGCGATAGTCATCAGCCACTACTAAAAGCTCTGAAATTGGAGCAACCCCCATATTCTCAAATGGAAGATTATAAGCCACTGCTGGTGCAGAGTTCACACCAACACTATTCAACATTGCATTCAATAGCGCAATTTTCTCTGCATCTGTACCGTAAGCTGATTTTATCACGTCTGATACACCACGCAATGTGTAGTTTGTTTCAGCAAGTGTCAGTGATGATTGAGCGATATTTGTCTGAATATACGACACAATAGCTATTATTTTATCATCGGCCGAATCAACCCCTTTAACCACCTCTTTAGCTAAAGCCTCAACATCACTAGAGCTACTAAACTGCTTGGCAAAATGGGCTAGTGCATCGACAGTTGATGAGTAACTAGTAACTACTAAAGCCTCAACATCACCATTTTGAACGCTCACCATCGGCTCGCGCGATGCAGCACCTAGGTTTTTAAAGCTCCATACCAACTCTTTCACTCCATTTGACTCTGTAAGCTTAGGAGTTACATTGCTACCAATTATATCGTAGTTTAGCTCCTTGCCAGATGGCACACTAAAGGTTAAAGTGTAGTTTTTTATAGGTGAAGTTGTTTTGATTGTCTTAAACACATCTATCTCACTTGCAAAACCTTTACGCGAAATAATTGAGTAATCAAGCACTATAGTTGCACCCAAATCAAGCCCAGTATGCACCACAACTAACTCTTTAAGGTGGTTGTAGGCTGGTGAGTTTTGCGCATTACGTGGCAACACCTCTACAAATGCATTGTCAGGAGTACGAATAAGCGTTCCATCGCTCTGTATGGTGTAAGAGTCATGTATTTCTACACTTTGATACTCAGGGTTGTAGGTAATAAAAGTTTCGCCATAAGTAGAATTCATTGCCGTATGAGTAAAAATTGTCAACTCTTTATAGGAACGAAACTCTTGGCTACCATCACTATTTAAACTCCAACTCTCTTTAATTATTTTATACTCTGCCTCCGACTCTTTGGCACTAGCTCCGTTGAATAGCAGAACAAAGAGAGAGATTAAGGTTAATATTTTATATTTCATTTTATATATTTTTTAAAGTTGTACACTATTTCACCACTAGGTATTCGCCAAATTTCTTATGTAATTTAACAGCATTTCTATATCCAGTCCAATCAGAAGCCTCGTAAACTCGCTTATACAAACTTAACTTTTGTGAGATAGAAATTTTCGACCCCTCTTGGCTCATTTTTCCAGTAAAATCAGCTGCCGAGCTACTAAAATTCTCATCTAAAGATTCGTTTACAAGTTTGTAGTTGTTTGGCAATTGAATAGTTTCATTCAAAACAACCTCACGCGAACATGCGTCCTTGAAACCATAATTGCGACTATCTGATGAAATGTCAATTCTTAAATGCGAAAGAACCTGAGTATAAAGATTACTCATAGTCATAGCTTTAAAAATAAGCTCATCATCACCAACTATTGCATAGTTTGGAATCTCATAACGGAAAGTGATTTTGATAGGGGCCTTTTGGTAATCTTTTGGATTTTTACCCCAATCAACACTAATCAAGCGTGCCGACGGAGAGACTGCAAGAAGTTGACTCTCCATACTATTCAACCACTCACTTCTCCAACCAGTGGTGAAGATACGACGAATATTTGAGTCTGATTGACCCTCGGCATCTATTGTAAACTCACCTACTAATGTTCCGTTTGCATCAATCTTGTTGTTTACATTAATATGCACATAGTGATTTTCAGGATCAGATGTTGGTGTTAAACATAAATCTGTTCCCTCAGGAGTACCAGGTAGGTAGTTTTGTTGCTGCTCGGCACTACTCCACAACTCTCTACAGAAAGGAACCCACGTTGGGTCTAGTGGCATTAATGTTCCGTTGCTAAGCTTCACTACCGCAACACAATGGTTGAAATGGTCAGCGGGAATGCTCTCTACTCTACTTCCTGCCATAGTCATTGCAGGGAAAGCCTCAAATCCTGCCATTCTTAAGAATGATATCAATGTAGCAGCAATATCCTTGCAGACTCCTGCGCGGTCAGTAAAATTCATCTGAGTATTATGGAGTGTGAATCCTTCACCTTCGCCCATTGATATACCTGAATATCTAATATTATCGGCAACCCAATGAGTAAGAACAGCTATCTTCTCCATCTCATCAACTTTGCCCTTAATCAACTTATCAACCACCTTTTGAGCTGGCTCGTAAGCTGCAAAACTATCATAATCCTCATTTACATTATAAAACCACTCTGACTTATCCTGCCAACGAGGTGTCGATGACATCATAAGTTTAGGAGCTACATCAAACAAGTCGACCATATTCGACTCTTTTGCAAAAGGTGTAATATTATCTTTAACAAAGCTATAAACCTTTCGTTCATCCTCATAGCGCATAGAAGAGCTACACTCACCTTGATAAAACTGGAATTGCATCTCCTTCTCCATAGGAAGAGAGACTCTATAAACTTTGCGCAAAGTCGGATATGTACTCCAAAATGGAACAATATCATAAAACTGACCTCTCATAGGCGGAATAAAACGATCCTCATCGCCATCACCTGCGAGCAAAGCATAAGTAAAACCTTTTTTGTTAATTTGATACTCGATTATATCACCAGCTGAAAGTTTACCCACCTCTAACATTATCTGACGAGCACCCCAATAAATCGAACGCGCTGGCGCAGCATAGTCGTTAGTCTGAGCAACATCTAACGAGATAACATCACCATTAGTTTTATAAACATTTACATAACTAAACTCAGCAAATGCAGTTAAAGGATCATAATCATACTTGATTACACGGTTATTCAAAGCACCCGTAATATTATTTACAACAACTGCTTTGTAGATAGTGAAAGTTCCTGAACCATTAGGAGCTACTACAACAGAGGTGCTATCGGCAAGCACAACCTCTGAGGAGGAAGCATACTTTTGCGCCGCCTCAGTAGCCTTTGCACGAACACCACTAGCATCCTGAGCAAACAACGGCATAACCATCACAGCAGTAAAGAGTATACTGATAGTTAATTTCTTCATTTTAAAAATGTATTGATTTAAGAGCATAAAAGTAATAATAATATTATTAATATCCAAGATTAATGTCATATTAACCTAAAAAAACGCCTAGCAAAGTATTACTTTTGCTAGGCGTAAAGATGTGATAATCGACTAAATTATCCGATTGATGCTGTAATAAGGAATGTAACTGCAACACCTAAAATCGCATATAGCTCTGGGAATGCACCCAAGATAATAGAGTTAGCAAAAACATCATAGTTATTACCAATAGCAGAGTTGCCATTAGCACAAACTTGACCTTGACGGATTGCACTAAATAGACAAAGTAGACCTAAAATCAAACCTGCAGCAAATATAGCACTTGCATCAGCTATAGTTATGTCAGCTGTAATTTTTAAGCTGATAAGGTAGTAACCTAGAAAGCCATAAAGACCTTGTGTTCCCGAAAGAGCACTTAAAGTGATGTACTTACCTGTTGCTGATGGGTTTTTCTTCATTGCACCAACTGCTGCATTACCTGCAATTGATACTCCAAAAGCACTACCGATACCCGATAAAGCTAGGGCACATGTGGCTCCTAAATAAGCCAATAAAATTGGTTCCATAATGATAATTTTTTAATTAGTTATTTTATTTATTTGTTTTCTTAAAAGGTACATACTCTCTACCGCCTCCCTCGAAGCCAGCAGATTTATAAAATTCGACAAATGTCAAACGCAATGGATGAACAAACGAGCTAATTAACGCCATAAATATATTAATTCCATGGCCAATTAGCAGTATTATCAACATCACCAAATACTTAACAACTGGAACATCTGGGCTCATACCCACAGCTAAGTCGTTAAATACGCTACCAATAATACCGCTTGACAACCCTAGTGCAAATAGTCTGATATAAGATAGTGTATCACCTAAAATACCTGTTAACCCATTATACACATTCCATAATCCACCACCTATGTTTTTTAGGAGATTATTCTGACTTGGATCACTAAATAGTATAAATATTGCGAAGAGTGCAGCTATTATAGTTGTGTAAGATGATGAAGAGAAT
>JAWXTQ010000105.1:0-7687 GCA_044433405.1 Rikenellaceae bacterium | reverse complement strand
CATGAGTATCCCCAGCGAACGCCAGTGAGCCCAAGGAGCGGTAGCGACGAAGGTTTTCTTACCAGCGCGGGGCATTCATGGGCTGTTTTTGGATGGTTGGCGGCAGCCAAGCTTCTAAAAATAGTTCAGGGATGTCACGCGCGTGCTTCTTCAGAAAAGAAGCATAGGCCTCTTCTTCTTTTTTTGATAGGCTGTGGTACGCTTCGGATTTCACTTTTTGGCGCAGCCAAAAATAGGGATAGCTTTTAATTTCGTTGTCATACCTTTAGGTATGAAACATAAGAAATAAAAACTATTCCTACAAGCATGAGCGAAGTCTCATGCGGTGAAAAACGCAAAACAAAACAAAACAAAACAAAACAAAACCGCAAAACAAAATGCAAAAAAAATCGCCCGAATTTCGGGCGAGATTTCTTTGCTAGTTAAAAACTACTCAGCTGAGATAGCTTCAACTGGGCAAACATCTGCACAAGTACCACAATCAGTACAAGCTGATGCGTCAATTGAGTAAACATCTCCTGAAGAGATAGCTTCAACTGGACACTCGTCGATACAAGTACCGCATGCTGTGCATGAACCAGAATCAATTTTGTAAGCCATAATTGTTATTTTTTTTAGATTTAACATTGCAAATATAATATTTAAAAATTACTTTGCAAATAATTTTTTGCAATTACCCAACCAAAGATTTAAAAAAAATTACTTACATTTATAAAATAATTACTATATTTGTAAAGTTTGAACGGCTAACTCTTAAGGTTAGTTTGAAATATTAATAATATTAGAAATTATGGAAAAAACATGTGAGTATATTGCTCAAAACAAAGAAAGATTTTTAGATGAGCTGTTTTCAATCATCGCAATTCCCTCTATTAGTGCACTTAGTGCCCATAAAGATGATATGGTAAAATGTGCTTATGCCATTGCTGATAAAATATTAGATGCAGGTGCAGACAAGGTATCTGTTATGCCAACAGAGGGAAATCCTGTTGTTTATGGCGAAAAAATATTCGACGAAACAAAGCCTACTGTTTTAGTTTATGCTCACTATGACGTAATGCCAGTTGAGCCGTTGGAGTTATGGAAAAGTGACCCTTTTAAAGCAGAGGTGCGTGATGGAAAAATATACGCCAGAGGAGCCGACGATGATAAAGGACAAGGTTTTATGCATATAAAAGCATTTGAAGCCATGGTTAAAAGTGGCGAACTTCCATGTAATGTTAAGTTTATGATGGAGGGTGAGGAAGAGATTGGCTCTCCTAGCTTAGGAAAATGGTGTGAGGAGAATAAAGAGATGCTTAAAGCTGATGTGATACTAGTATCTGACACAAGCATGGTATCAATGGATGTTCCGACTATCACTGTAGGGCTTCGTGGTTTAACATATATGGAGGTTACCGTAACGGGAGCTTCTCATGATTTACACTCTGGTCTTTTTGGAGGTGCAGTGCCAAATCCACTAAATGTGCTCTCAAAAATGATTGCCGAGTTGGTTGACGAAAATGGCAAAGTGACTATTGATGGTTTCTATGATGATGTGCGTGTGCTCTCAACTGAAGAGCGTAACGACATAGCTCAAACTCCATTCGATGAGAAGGCATACAAAGAGTCATTAGCTTTAGCAGAACTTACTGGTGAAGATGGTTACTCAACAATGGAGCGTACAGGTATTCGTCCTGCTCTTGATGTAAATGGAATTTGGGGTGGACACACTGGCGAGGGAACAAAAACTGTGATTGCTAGCCAGGCGAAAGCTAAAATCTCAATGCGATTAGTTCCTAATCAAGATTACAAGAAGATTGCAGAGCTATTTGAGGCGCACTTCAGAAAATTAGCCCCACCATCAGTTACTGTTGAGGTGGAGTATCTTCACGGAGGTCAACCTTATGTCTCACCAACTGCTCTTCACGCTTATAAAGCGGCTGAGAAGGCTGTAGAGAAAACATTCAACAAACGCCCATTGCCATTTTATAGCGGTGGAAGTATTCCGATTATCTCAACTTTTGAAAAAGTTTTAGGTATAAAATCAATACTTATTGGATTTGGACTAGGCTCTGATGCTATCCACTCTCCAAACGAAAACTATCCATTAGAGAACTTCTACAAAGGGATTGAAACAATCCCATACTTCTATAAGTATTTTGTATCGGAGGAGTAAAGCTAAAATTAGTTGTTAATAGAAAAAATCAACCTGAGTTTTGGATTGAGCCTTCTTTAGGGTTTACATGAAAGTATTATATAACATGCGATATTACAGTATGTTATATGATGCTTTTGTGTATGATATTTCCCCTTTACTGCAAAGATTGTATCAGCACTTTTTTTATTAACATCTATTTATGTAGGCAGAAATGTAGCCTAAGTTAATTTGTCTAATCAAGAAAAATAGTTATCATTGATATAAAAACATATGGCAAAAAGCAGTATAAATATTGAGGGCGTTGATGTTGTGTTAGTCAAGCAGGGTGGTGAAGATTATATTTCGCTTACAGATATGGCAAGATATAAAAATCTCGAAAGGACTAACTATATTATTCAAAACTGGATGCGTACTCGATATACAATCGAGTTTATAGGACTGTGGGAAAAGATACACAATCCTGATTTTAAAAGCATCGAATTCGATGCCTTTAGAAATGAAGCAGGATTGAATAGCTTTGTTCTTACTCCTCAACGCTGGATCGAAAGAACAAATGCAATTGGTATAATATCAAAATCTGGACGTTATGGTGGTACTTATGCCCATAAAGATATAGCCTTTGAATTTGGTTCGTGGCTCAGTGCAGACTTTAAACTCTACCTAATAAAAGAGTATCAGCGATTAAAGGGTGATGAGCAAAAGCAGCTAGGTTGGTCGGCAAAGCGAGAACTAGCCAAAATTAACTACCATATCCACACCGATGCCATAAAGGCAAATCTTATCCCCAATGAGCTTACCGTAAAACAGACCTCTATTGTCTATGCATCGGAGGCAGACGTTTTGAACGTTGCACTCTATGGAATCACCGCTAAGCAGTGGCGAGAGGCAAATCCTGAGCTAACAGGAAATATCCGTGACTACTCAACAATCAACGAACTGATATGTCTTTCGAATATGGAAAATATAAATGCAGTTTTGATTAACGAGGGAATTTCACAACGTGATAGATTGATAAAACTAAATTCAGTAGCAATACAACAAATGCGAGTGCTCTCTGAGGTTGAAAATCGCAAACTCTTGAAGTAGAAACATGTAATTAGAATCGATATGAGGTATAGATATCGAATTAGCATACTGCTCCTTATTTTTCTTTCCTTTAACCTTGTAAACAAGATTTACAAAATATGAGGTTAAAAAGCCACTATTTCCGACAAAACAGTGGTTTGATTTTGCAATAGTTAAAACAATCAGAACTTACCTTGTATGTAGTCTAATACATAGTTTTCGTGCTTTTTACCAAACAACAGGCGTTGATTAATAGGCGGTTACTCTGAAAGGGTTAATCCGATTTGGGGGTTGATTTTTTTTATTTAGTAATTATGAAATTAATTCGTATATTTGCAGTGGGTTTATGCGCTATTTTTAAATCAAATTTAATAAACTTGCCATCAACCTTAATGAAAATATTTAATATAGTTAATTAATGGAAAATAAATTTTGCGTAATAATGGCTGGGGGTGTAGGCTCAAGATATTGGCCTTTAAGTAGAGAGAGCAAACCCAAGCAATTTATAGATATATTAGGAACAGGTAAAAGTTTTATCAGACAAACATACGAGCGATTTTCTCCATTTATTAAGGATGAGAATTTCATTGTTGTGACTAGTGAAAAATATCGTTCACTTGTTTTGGAACATATTCCAGAGCTTACGGAATCTCAGATTTTGTGTGAACCTGTGCGCCGCAACACTGCACCTTGTATCTGTTATGCAGCAAATAGGATTGCCTCAATGTGTGATGATGCAGTGATGATTGTTACACCTGCTGATCACCTAATCACCAATAACCGCAAGTTCGAAAATACAATATCTATCGCTGTAGAGACTGCCGTGAAGCATAACTGCTTAATGACTATTGGTATTAAGCCTTCAAGACCAGAGACTGGTTATGGATATATACAAACTGAGGTGGTAAATGCAGGTGAGGGAGAGGCAATGAAAGTAAAAGCCTTTACTGAGAAACCCCACAGGGAGTTAGCTGAAGTGTTTGTTGAATGTGGTGAATTTCTGTGGAATTCGGGTATATTTATTTGGAGTGTAAATGCCATTAAAGAGGCATTTGAGGCTTATGCACCAGATATTCACGCCCTTTTTCAACAAGGAGAGGGTCTGTTTAATACCGACAAAGAACGAGAGTTTATCGACAATATATATCCTAGATGTGAAAATATCTCAATCGACTATGGAATTATGGAAAAGTCTGACAAGGTGGGTGTTGTATGTGCCGATTTTGGCTGGTCAGATGTTGGTACATGGCGTTCAATGTATGAGTTGTCAGATAAAGATGCAGAGGGCAATTCACTTAGCGATAATAATGTGTTTATGTATAATTGTGAGGGTTGTGTTGTGCGTGCACCACAAGACAAATTGGTGATTACTGATAGTCTCAAGGATTATATTATTGTTGATAGTGGTGATGTATTGATGATATCTCCACTTGGCAAGGAGCAAGATATAAAGCTCTATACCGAGGATGTTAGGCGCAAAAAAGGTGAAGAATTTTTGTAATGAATAGTTTAATTAATAAGGTATTAAATCTAGAGTCTCTTTCAGTGGAAGAGGCTCTAAATTTATATCAAAATATGCCACTATCTGAGCTGCTAGCATTGGGTGATGCCATTCGCTATAAATTTCATCCAGAGAAAGAGGTGACTTGGCAGATAGATAGAAATGTAAATATCACAAATGTGTGTGTAGGAGGGTGTAAGTTTTGTAACTTTCACTGTAAATTGCATCAACACGACATTGCCTATATTACTGCCATTGAGCAATATATCGAAAAGGTTGATCAAATGCTGCTGCTCGGAGGTGATCAGTTGTTGTTGCAGGGAGGTATGCACCCAAAACTGAAAATTGATTTTTACGAGTCACTCTTTAAAGAGCTAAAATCACTCTATCCTGAGGTTCGACTTCATGCACTGGGAGCACCAGAGGTGTTTCATATTGCAAGAATTAGTCATTTGTCGATAGAGGAGACTTTAAACCGCCTTGTAGAGGCAGGGTTGGATTCTCTTCCAGGTGCAGGAGCGGAGATTTTGGATGATGAGGTGCGCAAGAAGCTATCCCCAGGGAAGTGTTCAGCGCAGCAGTGGCTTGATATTATGCGACTAGCTCATAAAATCAACTTGCCAACATCGGCAACAATGATGTATGGTCATATCGAAGAAGATTGCCATATTATCAACCACCTAATTAAGCTCAGAGAGTTGCAGAATGAATGTCCAGATGGAAATTATGGCTTTATTGCATTTATCCCATGGGTGTTTTGTTCAGGGGGAACACAGCTTGCTAGTCAGGTTGAGATTAAACCCCAGAGTGGTGATAAATATCTTCGAATTATTGCTATCAGTAGGATTGTTTTAAATAATATCAATAATATTCAAGCTAGCTACCTAACCTTAGGTCGCCAAGTTGCAGTCAAGGCTCTGTATTGTGGTGCTAACGATTTGGGCTCAATAATGATTGAGGAGAATGTTGTAAAATCGGCTGGTGCAAACAATATTATGGACCAAAAGGCGATGATAAATACAATAGAGGAGGCTGGATTCAGTGCTGTATTACGCAATCAACTATATCAACGTCGATAATTCACATCATCTAAAAATAGTTTTAATTTTTTAATATTATCTTTGTATCTTAAAAATTAAAAAGAATATGATTTATAAAATAAAAAACTCCTCAGTTAATGGAGAGATAACAGCCCCATCATCAAAGAGTTTTGCTCAGAGAGCACTAGCTATAGCTTCGTTAGCTAAAGGTCGAAGTGTAATCGAGAATATTGAGAGTGGGTCGGATGTTGATGCAGTTTTGGCTCTTGTTTCACAACTTGGAGCAAGTGTTAACTTTGATCAGTCAACCAGGCGTGTTGAGCTTATAGGCAGGGCATCAGATAGCATAAATAGTGACTTTTTTATTGGTGAGTCGGGATTGGCAACTAGGCTTTTTACCCCTATTGCTTCGCTATTTGATATGCCAATAACCATCTCTGGTCATAAAACTATACTTACACGCCCTATGAACTCTATGCAGAAACCACTAGAGAGTGCAGGGGTGAAGTTTGAAAGTAATAATGGCTATCTTCCACTCACTATTACTGGACCTATCAAAGGTGGTGTAATTGAGGTGGATGGTTCGCTAAGTTCGCAATTTATCACGGGGCTTTTAATCGCTCTACCACTATGTGAAGAGGATACAACACTAGTGATTGATAATCTAATGAGTAAGCCATATATCGACATGACATTAGAGTGTGTGGCAGCGGCAAATGTAGAGATTGAGAATCAAAACTACACAACATTTAAGATCAAAGGAGGCCAGGAATACACACCTATAAACTTTAATGTTGAAGGTGATTGGAGTGGTGCATCGTGCCTGCTAGTTGCAGGAGCAACTTCGGGTAGTGTGACAATGCACAACCTGTCAATGGAGTCAACGCAAGCTGATGCCAAAATAATGGAGGCATTAGAGAGTGCAGGTGCTAGGATACATGTTTCGGGTAATAGTGTTACCGTTGAAAAATCATCTCTTAAATCGTTCGAATTTGATGCAACTCATTGTCCTGACCTGTTTCCAGCCCTAGCAGCCTTAGCTGCTGCATGTAGTGGAGAGAGTACAATAATTGGTACATCGCGATTAACACACAAAGAGAGTGATAGAGCACAAACCATAAAGACAACATTCGAGACATTGGGTGTGAATGTAGATATCTCCCAAGAGAATATAATGAAAATTAGTGGAGCACCAATCAAAGGGGGCGTAAGCGTAGATAGCTTTGGCGATCATAGAATAGCTATGGCAGCGGCCGTAGCGGCGTTGAATGCCTCTGGCGAAGTTACAATAACTAGAGCTGAAGCTGTAAGTAAATCATATACCAATTTCTGGAACGATTTTGAGAGTGTATTGCGTTAGTGTTATTTAGTGAAGGGTTGATTTTTTAAAAAGGCTCATAGGCACAAGTGTTTCTCTCTCTTTTGATAATAGACTAATTTTTTATATATTTGCAGGGTAGGTATTTATTAAATTAAACTAACGCTAATCAAATGAAAAGAGTTCTGATATTAATTGCGCTATTTTGTGTAACACTTGAATTAGGAGCGCAAGAGAATAAGAGTATTGTCAACCAGACAGGTATAACCACTTACTGTGATAGTGAGAATGGGCTTTATGGCTATAAGAGGGGTGATGAAATTATTATTGAAGCAAAATACGATGCAGTTGAGTTGCCAAATGCTAAAGGATTGTTAAGGGTTTATATTAATAGCGATTCTGATACCAAAGAGAATACAATCATTAAATCAATGTCTCTGCAATCTCATTTCAATGAGTAGGTATAGGCGTTTAGACCACCCAACAAAATAATAATACCTACCTTTGCAGAATGGGTAGAGAAAATAAATTTATAGGAGTGAACTCGATCAAATTCAATCGCTATTTTCAGAGCGACGACGATTGTTATAATTACTTGGCAGATGTTAAGTGGGCGGATGGTT
>JAWXTQ010000104.1:0-7876 GCA_044433405.1 Rikenellaceae bacterium | reverse complement strand
TATCTATAAATGTTTTTATTACTTCTCTTGCCTGCTCAATAGAAGTGAATCTATTAACTGCAAATACTTCTTGCTCTAACGTTCTATGAAACCTCTCTATAATACCATTACACTCGGGTTCTGCTACAAACGACATTGACATTCCTAAATTCCAATACTTCATTTGATTTTGAAAATCATCTGATGTGTATTGAGAACCGTGGTCACTGCGTAGCTGCAAGGTCATTCCTTTGCATATATCCTTATCAATTCGTCCAAACTGACTTCTGATAGCCTCTTTTATAGGCTCTAAAGCTGCAAATCTACTTCCTTTCTTAGCCACGTGCCACGATAATATCTCATCGTTATAGTGCTCTATAACTCCAAAGAACCAGCACCATCCAGTGCCATCTACCCAAAACTTCTTTCCATCCGTTGCCCACATCTCATTGAAGGCTGTTGTGGTTATTTTGCCTTTATGCTCTCGTTTCTCCACACTCTTTGCAATCCGAAATGGACTGAGCAAGTTATTCTCTCTCATCAAGCGATTAACCCTTGATTTTGAGGCTCTAATAGCTCCTGAGGGTAATTTGCGTAATCTAAAGCAAACCTTTTTATAACCCTCACCCTGAAATTCAGAACTACTTATAACATCCTTTATTCCAGCGAGAACATCCACATCACTGTGTTTTGGCTTTTTGCCTCGTTTGGCGGTATTTTCTTTTGGCTTTTCGTACCAAGTGCTACTACTACAACCAACAACTTTGAGGATCATTCGCATAGGAAATTGCTCCCCTGTAATGCTATAACGTTCTTTTTGCAAAGCTCGAACTACTTCTTTCTTAGTTTTGCAATTAGTTCGTTCTTTTTTTTTGTTAGTTCAAGTTCCATCTGCAACTGACCGATCTTTCGCTCTGCTGCACTTAATTTGGAATCTTCTGGTTTGCGCTTAAAATTATTTATCCCGCCTGAAATAAACTTCTCTCGCCAATCGCTCAAATCCGCAATCGTAACGCCGTATTCTCTACTCAAAAGTTCTAGCTCCTCGCCTTGCAAAAGGCGTAATACTGCTTCGCCTTTTAGCTTTGATGTTATATTCTTTTTCCTTTCCATAGCACACAAATATAGTAATTTTTTCTAACATTTTTTGTGCTCGGGTTTAATTGGGGCTAATATATAATTTTAAAATTGAACGATTCTTTTATAGGCTTTTGGAGATACTCCTTGCTCAGGGCAGGGGTCAGAGACCCCTTTGGAGAAACTGCGTTTCTCTTTTGGCCCTAGTTTCGTGAGCATCCCATTAATCATTATCGGCGTTATTCATCATAAAAGGTTATACTAGCGAAGGTAGCGGTGTAATCTCCAACTGAAAGCGTATTACCAGAAACATACTCTGCGTTTGCAGAACCGACATACAACCTAATATTAGAAGTATTGTTGTTATCACCTTGCACTTGAGAGATATGTTTGATTTTTGCACCCTCAGATGTTGCTAATTCAAGATACCACAGACTAGTACAACCATTAAATGTCATTACCCCTAGCGATTCAACCTTTGGTAGCATAATGTATGTCATTACTAAATTGTTATCAAACGCACCATCACCTACTGTTAAGGCTTCAGGGAACCAAGCATGATCTAAATAAGTGCATCCATATAGCGCGTAGTTTCCTACATAAGAAAGGCTACTGCTGCCAACAAGAAACAGACCAGTGCAGTTATAAAAGGCATAATCACCAATATATTCAAGAGTATGAAAAACAAAACCAAACAGAGATACGCAATTAGCAAAAGCATTATTTTCAACTCTCTTTATACTAGAGAAATTAGGATCATATAAATAACGACAGCCATAAAACGCATACTCACCTATCGTAGTAACATTAGGTAGAGAAACATCGTAAAGAGCTGATAACCCATAAAAGGCGTATGGATGTACAATCTCAGCATCTTCTGACGAGAAATAGCCATCGACAATTTTATGATTAAACACCTGATAAATAGTCTTTCCATCGCCACTTGCTAACATGCCATTATCAAACATATAGCTTGGATGAGCACTAGTATCTATATAATCTAAGCTAGAACACTTATTAAATGCTCCCGCACCTAAATATGTAAGAGTGCTTGGCATATTAAATGAAGTTAAAGAGAGACACTCAGTAAATGCAAAAAAGCCAATACTTTCAGCAATAGGCAACTCTATCGAAACTAAATCATAGCACCTTTTAAACGCATACTCTTCGATACTTACTACCGATGGTAGAGATAATGACTCAATAGAAATACAATTATAAAAAGCACCTTCACCAATCTCTGTTACAAGCGGAATATCTAATTCCTCAAGAGCATAACAACTTTTAAATGCGTATTGACCTATTTTCTTAGCATTAGGAGCAGATATTGACACTATCGTATAGTCGGCATCAACATTTTCATCGTTAAATGCAAATTCAGGTATTTCATCTAAATTCTCCAAAACTATAGTCAACGTAAGGTCTTTATTTAGCGATTTTGCCGCAGCAATAGCTCTTTTTAAACCATCAAAATTCGCTGATACATTCGAAAGCGTGGAATCCGATACACTCCACACATCACCCTCGGGGAAGCTTGTTGCATCATAATCTGACAGTTTCGTGCAAACTTGATAAACCCAAGGTTGATCTTCAACCTCTTCCTCATCAACAAAATCCTCCTCCTCCACATCAACAAAATCATCAGTTGTTTTATCACAAGAAATAAATGTTGCCGTAAATATGCTACATATCAACAACAAATTGAGTAGACTTTTAATTTTCATAACTTTATTTTTTATATTAAATCTAGTTTTGCGACTTAAAATAACCAATTAGATCTACAACTAACAACCTCGCCACTCTTAATCTTTACCTTTTTCCAAGGTCGTGATTCATAGCTCTGGGTTGATTCGCTAATATAAAATTCTCCATCAACCCAATCGGCTTTCATTAGTTTTGAGCCAATATTTGATTTTTCGGTTGTGCCATCAAATGGTGTGTCAAATTTTCTATTGGTGTACTCCTCCATCTTGTCGTATGCTTTTGCTTGAAAATCTTCATCTACTTCACCAAAAATCTCAGTAAGATTACCAATGTACGACATATACAACACATCATCTTTGATTAACCATGTAACGTTATATAATTTATCTGTAGCTAGACGATCGCACATATAGTTAACCTCAACAATAGGTGTTTTAGGGTCAGTGTCTTGATTGAAATAATCTTTGTAACCATCAAAACTACTTAGAAGTGATTTGTTAACATAAAAAGTGTTACTTAATTCTCCATCATAAAAGTACAACTTCTCATTATTCCGCACATTCTCTACCTCTTTGTTGTTTGTGCTTACAAACAAAATAACAGCAGCAAGTAATGTAAATAACACTACGATAAAAGTCTTTTTCATAATTGATAATTTTAAAATTGAACGATTCTTTTATAGGCTTTTGGAGATACTCCTTGCTCAGGGCAGGGGTCAGAGACCCCTTTGGAGAAACTGCGTTTCTCTTTTTGCCCTAGTTCGGTGAGCATCCCCATTAATCATTATCGGCGTTATTCATCATAAAAGGTTATACTAGCGAAGGTAGCTGTGTAATCTCCAACTGAAAGCGTATTACCAGAAACGTACTCTGCGTTTGCAGAACCAACATACAACGCAATATTAGAAGTGTTGTTGAAATCACCTTGCACTTGAGAGATATGTTTGATTTTTGCACTCTCAGATGTTGCTAATTGAATATATTTCAGAGAGGAACAACCATTTAATGTCATTACCCCTAGCGATTCAATCTTTCCAAGACTAATGAATTTCATGCGTGTATTGTTATCAAGCGCACCATCACCTACAGTTACGGCTGCTGGGAACCAACCATCAATTAAATTAGTACATCCATATAGCGCGTAATTTCCTATATAAGTAAGGCTATTGCTGCCAACAAGATACAGATCAGTGCAGTTATAAAAGGCATAATCACCAATATATTCAAGAGTATGAAAAACAAAACCAAACAGAGATACACAATTAGCAAAAGCATTATTTTCAACTCTCTGTATACTAGGAAAATTATTATCAACTAAATAACGACAGCCATAAAACGCATACTCACCTATCGTAGTAACATTAGGTAGAGAAACATCGTAAAGAGCTGATAACCCATAAAAGGCGTATGGATGTACAATCTCAGCATCTTCTGACGAGAAATAGCCATCGACAATTTTATGATTAAACACCTGATAAATAGTCTTTCCATCGCCACTTGCTAACATGCCATTATCAAACATATAGCTTGGATGAGCACTAGTATCTATATAATCTAAGCTAGAACACTTATTAAATGCTCCCGCACCTAAATATGTAAGAGTGCTTGGCATATTAAATGAAGTTAAAGAGAGACACTCAGTAAATGCAAAAAAGCCAATACTTTCAGCAATAGGCAACTCTATCGAAACTAAATCATAGCACCTTTTAAACGCATACTCTTCGATACTTACTACCGATGGTAGAGATAATGACTCAATAGAAATACAATTATAAAAAGCACCTTCACCAATCTCTGTTACAAGCGGAATATCTAATTCCTCAAGAGCATAACAACTTTTAAATGCGTATTGACCTATTTTCTTAGCATTAGGAGCAGATATTGACACTATCGTATAGTCGGCATCAACATTTTCATCGTTAAATGCAAATTCAGGTATTTCATCTAAATTCTCCAAAACTATAGTCAACGTAAGGTCTTTATTTAGCGATTTTGCCGCAGCAATAGCTCTTTTTAAACCATCAAAATTCGCTGATACATTCGAAAGCGTGGAATCCGATACACTCCACACATCACCCTCGGGGAAGCTTGTTGCATCATAATCTGACAGTTTCGTGCAAACTTGATAAACCCAAGGTTGATCTTCAACCTCTTCCTCATCAACAAAATCATCCTCCACATCAACAAAATCATCAGTTGTTTTATCACAAGAAATAAATGTTGTCGTAAATATGCTACATATCAACAACAAATTGAGTAGACTTTTAATTTTCATAATGGATAATTTTTAAATTATTACTCGTGTTTAAGGGTTCCTTCTTTTGCATTTTAAAGGAAATTCTCTACTCACCATACAATGGTTTACCGAGTTTAGCTGCGGAATTATTAAATTGGCTTATTACGGCTGCTTTCATGGTTTCTGTGCAGTTTTCAAAATCAGGATGGTATACTTGTGCGTATAAAGCTTCGTATTCACTATTTCCACCAATAGTAGTCGCACTAGTAATTCCATACACTAAAGCAGATTTTATATTGTAGTAATTTCCATCTGAGAGCACATAATGATCAACATTGATTGAAATATTGCCTGATTCACTACTGCCTATTTCTGCGCTACTTGAACTATAAGTAAAAGACACATCTCCACTAAAAGTTGCATCCGTTTCTTTCAAAATTGTTGAAATAACCGTCTCCTTTTGCATACTGCTCATATCTGAATAAGATATACTCATATTGTATGCAGTATTATTAGTCTCTGTACAATCTCCTGCTAAGACAATAGAATTTAGATCAAGAAGGTTATTATACAACAACCTTATTTCATTTGAGGATCCTAGTGTACCCATGTAATTACCACTAGCATCATAATACTTATAACCACCAACAAACTGTGCTTGTTCTGATTCTTTAATTAAAGGCATCTTCTGTGCCAATTCGTCTAGCGACTTTCTTTCTAACTTTCTCATAATTTTAAATGTTTAAATTATAAATAAATAATATTGGTCTTTGTGACCATTAATTCAGAGGTAAAATTTGCAAGATATCTCTTGCGTGCGTTACTAGAGAGAGCCTCTCTAAGTTTTATATCGGTTATTAATTGTTTAATTTTGTTTGTTAAGTCGCTAACATCTACAGCTAAAACATCATCTTTGAAAACGGTTTGTACTTTTAAACAATCTACACCGTCGTTAAACATCTCGTCTAAACCATCAACTGCGGTGACAATAATTGGCATTGAAAACATAGCCATTTCGATTGCTGCATACGAGCACTGTTCTTGAAGTGATGGTAATACACCAACATCACAAGATGTGTATAACTTTTTTAGTTTATCAAAACTTATTTGGCCTAAGAATTTAATGTTTTTGATTGAATAGTCAGACTCTAATTGATTCTTAAACTTCTTGTCTGCCGTGCCAGCCAAAAGGAGCTCAACATTAAACCCCATGTCAACCAAATCTTTAGCTGCATGTAATAGATATTCAACCCCTTTGCTTGGGATAACCGACCCTACATACAGGAGTTTAAATTGTGAAGAGGCAGTTTTAGATCTGGTTTTTATGGGTTTGCGGTAACAATCAGCCATTCCATTCTGTATAACTGTTATCTTAGAGCTATCAATATCCATTACTCTTTGTAAAAATTCAGAAGCACATTGAGTAACACATATGATTTTATCAGCATGATTGTATGAGGCAATCTCTGTATGATTAGTGGCAAATTCTGACGCGATTAATTTAGCACTCTTTTCTACGTAATACTTATTGTATAATTTATAAAACTTGTCGGGGTGTTTTGCATATAACCCTTTCCATGGAATGCAATGCAAGTGAGTAATAATTTTTGTATTTACAAAGCGCGTTTTGAAATCTGTAGCTACACTAATGCAATTTAGTGTATTAATATGCAATACAATATCATCATTACTATCAAAATAGCCACTTAGTATATCCACCACAATTGAAGAATACTCTTCTGAGAAATATTCATACTCTATGATATTAGATGCATTTAACGGCAAAGGAATGGTTATTTTTGTCAAACCAGAGTCGTTATACTCACAACAAAACATTGAACATTGAGGATGTAGTAACTCCACTACATACACATCATATCTAGGATCATGTTTTAATTCACTTGAAACAGCCTCGATATAGCGCGTAACTCCTGATATTCCAGAGTTTGCAATTGTTAATAAGATTATCTTTTTCATAGTTATTCATTTAAGTAATCATTATTAACTCCTCAATGCGCTTGGGGCGATTGTTTCTTTCTGAAATCAGATCTAACAACAACATCGAAATTTTTCTAAATTTACTTACAGGATATCCTTTAAGAGTTGAGTTAATTATCTCTTCTGTCTTAGCCGTTTTGGGATACTTGTTGTATTCTGACAAAAAACGTGATTGTAACTGATTTGACAATTCTATCTCCACATCTAATATATGGTTAAAACCAGTTAAATTCAATTCCTTTATAATAGATTGAAGCATCAACACTGTATGGTGTGATTTTTTCAATGAGTTAGAATCAAAAGAGTTACGTATAAGTTGGTTTATAAAACTTGGTATTTTCCCTCTTAATCGGAAATACTCAACAAAATAGTATAATTCCGCAGCTGTTACCTTAGCATTTGGTAAACTCAAACTATTAATTATTAATTCATGTTTGCTATCAAAAAACTCCTCAAAGTCATCACTAATAAAACGATTATTGATAAGATAACAAAGCGTGTAGCCCACACCTGTTAATCCTGCTAAAAAGCTAACAGATTTATTGTTAGTAAGAAGCGACTCCTGAAGTAATTTAAAGGCATAATCCTCAAATTTAGAATCATTAAATTCTCTAGACAATTCAAACAAAGACAAACAAGCACTTCCCTTACCAGCAAAACCACAGTTGTGCGTACCTGAGCCATTAATTGCTAAAAAGTAACCAAGATGATACTCTAAAGCAAAGTCGCTGATATGTAGGGTTGGTCTGCTTGTTGTCATAATGTTTACTACATGACAAAAATTCAAAAAAACCTCATAAATATATGAAATTCAATTAAATAAGTGTCTTAAAAATTTGTATAAGTCCCTGATTTTCAGTATCTTTATAGTTTAAAAACTATG